>JAGUVT010000087.1 GCA_020062745.1 Deltaproteobacteria bacterium | reverse complement strand
TACCCGCAAAGAGAAAATGAACTCAGCCCTGGCCATAACCAACTTCGGCAACCATTACATTGACGGGCACGACAACCCGGCCATCCAGTTCGACTTCGTGTTGAAAGGATTTAATCATATCATCGGCGAAATCGACAAAAATATGGCCGAAGCAAGCGCGAAATTGCATGAGGATGTGCCCAATGCGCCGGAGCAGTTACCTTTGATGGCAAAGCTGGATAACTGGCAGGCCATGAAGATTACCCTGGAGGCCGGCATCAGGTGGGCTAAACGATACAGCCGGCTGGCCAAAATAATTGCCGAGAACTTTGAAACCGAACCGGTAAGAAAGCAGGAGTTGATGCGCATCTTTGAAATCTGCCAGAGAGTGCCGGCGGAAGCGCCGGAGCACTTCGACGAAGCGTTACAGATGGATCACCTCCTGCAGATGCTGAAGCGCTACGAAGTGCCGGAGACTGCCTGGCCGTGCCGGCCGGATTACTGGTACTATCCGTTTTATAAAAAAGATGTGCTTGATGATAAAGTAATGACCAGGGAGGATGCGCTGGATTATATCTGCGAGTTTGAAATCAGGGCCTTTGAGCACAGCCGGGCCTGGAGCCGGATTTACCGGGAAATCATGCAGGGGAGCAGCGGCCCGTATGTGTGGACTCTCGGTGGAGTCAAGCCGGACGGCAGCGAGTTCACCACCTTTGAGGAGCTTTACCAGGCCTGGCTGGAGCAATTCAGAGCCATGATGTGGGAAGGCATCCGCATCCGGGAAATTTGCCGGGGGGTGGAAATGAACCAGTTGCCCAAGCCATATATTTCAGCCACTTACGAACGGTGCGTGGAGTTGGGAGATAACAGCACCAGGGTGAAAGAGCGGGGCAACCCCTGGATCAGTTCTTTGATGTGGATGGATCAATTGGACGCCCTAGCCGGCTACAGCGCTCACTTTGTAGACATGAACAGAAAGACGCAGGACACCATCATCGCCTGGAACGTGCAAACGCTTTAGATTTAATAACGGCGGGAGAAAGAATCCGAACATAAGTAGATACAGGTAAAAACAGATTACCTTACATGAATTGATATGACCGGCTTCTCCAAAAAAGAAGCCGGTCTTTTCCCTGAATTCTGGCATTAAAATTGCGAATATGGAGAGGAAGATGTCCTGCATGTGCCTGGCCCCGGGAGGTGAGAAAAATATTTAATTCAATTTTGCCGTTGGTCGGTATTACTGTTTTAATACTACTGTTTACGTATTTACTTGGTCTGGGTTTAAAGACGGCCTTTAAAATTAAAAGAAAGGGAGGAACTCTTTCTTTGGAAGAAGAGGAACTGGCGGCTGCCGCTGTTGCCGCCGTTTGTATGGCCAGGAGGCGGGGGAAGGGGTTTGTTAGAATAAAGTCCGTGACCAGGAGATGAAAGAAAAATTTCAGGAGGAATAAAACATGGAAAAGTACCGCGTTACCATCAATAATCGCAGTTACGAAGCAATAGTGGAAGTGATCGAAAGCGACCGGGAGAAAGAACCGGGATATTCTCCTGTGAAGCCGCCTCCTGTCCGGCCGGCAAGGGTGGCTGCGGGAAAAGATTCCGGCAGGATAGATGCTGTTGGTTCCGGCGGGAAGGATACCGTCGCGCCTATGCCCGGCACTGTTTCAGCTATAAAAGTGACCCCTGGCGACGAAGTGGCGCGGGGCCAGGTTCTGCTTGTTCTGGAAGCCATGAAGATGGAAAATGAGGTGCTTGCGGAACATGCGGGAAAGGTAGAAAAAATCCACGTTTCGGTAGGGGATAATATAAAAAGAGGCAAGTTGCTGGTTTCAATAAGTTAAAAGGAAGGAAACTACAAATGCTTAAGAGCACAGTAATGTTTGCGCTGGGCGTATATATACTGACTGCTGTTGTCTCCTTGTTTGTTGCCTGTATGATCAAAGCAATCTACATCATAACTTTAAAACAGCACGGCCGCCATGGTAAATCGTAATTTAGCCCAGACCAGATCTAAGCAATGCAGGGGGTAGAAAATGAACATCCAGGTATTGGACATCTTTCAAGGCGCGGCAACGCTATTTGCGGCGGAACCAAAGATCGCGGTGGCCAGAATTGTACTGATAGCTTTAGGCTTCTTGCTGACTTACCTTGGTTGTAAAAAAATATTGGAGCCGATTTTAATGATTCCCATGGGATTGGGAATGCTGGCCGTAAATGCCGGAGTACTCTTTTTGAGCGCCGCCAAAACAGGCACTATCTTTATCGATCCGCTGATCAGCGACCCTTCCGAGTTGGTTAACATTATGCAGGTTGACTTTCTCCAGCCCATATACACCCTGACCTTCAGCAACGGCTTGATTGCCTGCCTGATATTCATGGGAATCGGCGCCATAACCGACATGGGGTTTCTTTTAGCCCGCCCGTTTGCCAGCATGGTGCTGGCTATTTTTGCCGAACTGGGGACTATAGCCGTTCTGCCGCTCGCAGTGGCTTTCGGCTTCGACCTTAAAGAAGCCGCCGCCATTGCCATTGTCGGCGGAGCGGACGCTCCCATGGTGCTGTACACCTCGTTGATCCTGGCGAAGCACCTTTTTGTGCCCATTACGATAGTGGCTTACCTGTACTTGAGTCTGACCTATGCCGGTTATCCCTATCTAATCAAAATGCTTGTGCCGGAAGAGATGAGAGGAGTAAAAATGGATACCGGCTCAATGCCGGAAATATCGCCCGGCGAGAAATTCGCCTTTGCCGTTATAACCTGTACGGTTTTAAGTTTTCTCTTTCCGGTGGCGGCGCCTCTTTTCGTTTCCTTCTTTTTGGGAGTGGCCGTCAAGGAAGCGGGCATAAAGAGATACGTTGAATTTCTGGAGGGCCCCGTCCTCTACGGCTCCACTTTTTTCCTGGGCCTTCTTTTAGGGGTGCTGTTGCAGGCGGAGACAATCTTAGACCCCAGGGTATTGCCCATTCTCGTGCTGGGGATGATGGCCCTTCTCCTGTCCGGTATAGGCGGATTGCTGGGTGGCATGCTGATGTATGCGCTGAACAAAGGCAAGTTCAACCCGGTTATCGGCATAGCCGGCGTTTCCTGCGTTCCGACCACGGCAAAGGTAGCCCAAAAGAGTGTTTACGAGGTTAATAAATGGGCGGTCATTCTCCCTTATGCCATGGGGGCGAATGTCAGCGGGGTAATCACTTCGGCCATCATAACGGGGATATACGTGACCGTAATCCCGGTGTTGAAATTTTGAGCGCTAAAGCGAAGCTCTGGCTGGCCGGCATATTGCTGGCGGCCGGCGGGGTGATCACGGCCAGAATGTTACCCCGGTATTTCGGAACGCCGGAAATGCAAATTTTGTTTTATTTCGGCGGCATTCTCCTGGCTTTTGCGGGACTGGTAGTAATGGCGTTCGGAGCAAGAAAGAGGAGTTGAAAGAATAAATGGAAGACAGGATAAAGGAACTAAGGGAAAAGAAAGAAAAGATCAAGCAGGGCGGCGGAGCGGAGGCGGTTGAAAGGCTGATCCACCAGAAAGGGATGCTTACCGCCAGGGAAAGGATAGACGAGTTCCTGGATGCGGGTACCTTTGTTGAATTTGATCTGCTGGTTACCCATCACTGCACTCATTTCGGCATGGACAGGAAGGAAATACCGGCGGAGGGCGTGGTTACCGGCTACGGCAAAGTAGACGGACGGCAGGTGTTTGTCTATGCCCAGGACTTTACCGCTTTAGGCGGCTCTTTTGGCGAAATGCACGGCAAAAAAATCATCAAGGTGATGGACCTGGCTGCCCGGGTGGGCGCCCCGGTGGTCCAGATATGCCACTCCGGCGGCTTGAGATTGCATGAGACGCTGGGACCGATGGAACTTTTCGGCTGGCTGTTCTACCGCAACAGTATTTATTCCGGTGTCATTCCGCAAATATCCCTGATCATGGGCAGTGTGGCCGGCGGGCAGGCTTACTCCCCCGGTCTTACCGATTTTATCTTCATGACCGAAAACAGTTCTTTGTATATTGCCGGTCCTGCTTTTGTCAAGGCCCAAACCGGGGAAGAGACCACGGAGGAGGAATTGGGCGGAGCAATGATGCACGCCACGGAAAGCGGGGTATGCGACCTGGTGGCGGCAGACGACCGGGACTGCCTGCAGCAAGCCAGAGAGCTTTTAAGTTACCTGCCGTCCAACAACCGGGAACTCCCGCCTGTTGTTCCTGTTAACGATGATCCGGAACGGGAAGAGCCCGACCTGGAAAGAATTGTTCCCGCTAACTCCAAAGTGGCGTTTGATATGCACGAGGTAATCCGCCTGATTGTAGATGAGGGCCGGTTTTTTGAAGTAAAAAGTAATTATGTGGTGAACATGATCACCTGTTTTGCCCGGATGAACGGCCGGACGGTAGGTATCGTGGCCAACCAGCCCATGTATATGGGGGGTGTTATAAATGTGCCGGCGGCGGAGAAGGCGGCGCGGTTTGTAAGGTTTTGCGATGCTTTCAATATCCCCGTAATATCCCTGCAAGACTCTCCCGCCTTTATGATTGGCCCGGAAGAAGAACGCAGGGGCATGATCATGAGGGGAGCCAAGTTGCTGTATTCCTTTGCCAACGCCACCGTTCCTAAAATCACGGTAATTATCAGAAAGGCGTTTGCCGGAGCAACTATTGCCCAGGGCAGCAAATACATCGGCGCCGATCAGGTTTTTGCCTGGCCCATCGCTGAAATTTGCAGTGTTGCTCCCGATACTGCCGGCAGTGTTATCTTTAAAAAAGAAATCCAGCAGGCGGAAGATCCTAAAAAGAAAGAAAAAGAGCTTTTCAGCGCGTATTACGAAAAGTTTGTAAAACCATACCACGCCGCTTCCCTGCAGCAAATAGACGATATAATCGAACCCAGGGCGACCAGGCGCACCATTATTAACGCTCTGGAGATGCTCGCCAACAAAAAAGAGGAAAGGCCGTGGCGGAAGAGGGGCATATATCCGCTTTAAAATAACAAACAAGGGGGAAGGACATGTCGACGTACGATATTGAAATCACCAAGGAGCACGAGATTTTGCGCCAGGTGGCCAGGGACTTTGTTGAGAAAGAGATCCGGCCGGTGGTGGACGAGGACGAAAGAAACCATCGTTTTCAGCGTGATATTGTTTCTAAAATGGGCGATCTGGGCTTTTTCGGCTGCGTCATACCGGAAGAATACGGCGGTTCCGGGATGGGATTTCTGGCGCACGCCATTGTAACCGAAGAGATTGCCCGTGTCAGCGGCTCACTCAGGGCCCCCTTCAACATGCAGGCCATGGGAACTGCCAGGGAGATCCTCCAGTACGGAAATGAAGAGCAAAAAAAGAAGTATATACCCGGTTTGGTAAAAGGCGAATTGCTTGGTTGCATCGGCATTACCGAACCCGATGCCGGTTCGGATGTGGCCTCCTTGAAGACCACGGCGGTAAAAAAGGGGGATTACTACGTCTTAAACGGCTCCAAGACCTGGATAACCTGGGCGACGGTAGCCGATACGGGAATTTTTTATGCCTATACCGACCGGTCAAAGAAATACCGGGGCATATCCGCCTTTATCGTAGATCTCCATTCTCCGGGAGTTACCACCCGTCTGATCGAACATAAGATGGGCTGGCATGCCTGTCCCACAGGCGAGGTTTTCTTTGAAGATGTGAAAGTGCCGGCGGAAAACCTCATGGGCAACGAAGGGGAAGGGTTTTTTTACGCCATGGGGGGGCTGGACAATACCAGGCTGAGCGCTGCCGCCGGAGCCATCGGGGTGTGCCGGGCGATCATTGAAGAAAGTGTTAAGTATGCCACGCAAAGGAAGCAATTCGGACAAGAGATCGGACAGTTTCAGATGGTTCAGGAAATGATTGCCAGGATGGTGGTGGAAACCGAGGCGGCGAGGCTGCTTGTTTACCGTTGCGCCTGTGAGAAGGACCGGGGAGTTAAAAATACCCTGGAGACTTCGATGGCGAAATATTACTCGTGCGACGTCGCGTCCAGGGTAGCGGATTTGGGGCTGTTAATCTTAGGTGCCTACGGCTACTCCGGGGAATACCCGATGGAGAGGTATCTAAGGGATGCCAAACTGTACCAGTTGATCGAGGGCTCGCCCAATATTCACAAGATAATTATTGCCAACGATGTCCTTGGCTACAAAAAAGCTAATCGCTAGAGAGAAAACAAGGGTGTTTATGACTGATGCAAGGGAGCATTGCAGTAATTCATATATGCATTATATATTTTAATATTTCTGTGTTAAAAAGAGAACCTGCTTTTTAGATGGAGTCAAGGTACCGGTTGATAATTTAATCGGTCTTGAGGGACATGGTTTTAAACAGGTAATGATCAGCTTTGACCCCTGTAGAAAAAAGGCTGCGGGACGTCATGGGGCTGCAAATTGCCGACGGTACCGCGCAGGTGCAAAAGATTGTCATCAGCCGGGAAGTAATCGGCAAAGATTCCGTGCCGTATTAGACGCTAATGCTGCGTTGCGGCACCACCAATGGTTTTTCATTGTCACTTTTAACAATACAAGGACCATGAGGAATGGATGGCCTTGCTAATAAAAGAAAATATACCCTGCAGCCCGGTTAACTTTATTGACGATCTGGAAAACGATCCCCAGATAAAACACAGGTAAATGTTGAGTTTTTCAGGCGGCCGTCCGGTAGTTGATTTTCCCGTTAAGTTCAACAGAATCAGGCTTGGAAAGCCGGGTCCCGTGCCTCGCCTGGGGGAACACAACAAGGGGAAGGCTTCTATTATTAAAAGGGATATGGTGGAGCATTTGATTATCGGTGAAGAACTGCCAAAAATTCTGCATGGCTATAACGATACGTATACTGTCAATACCTCCGCCAATGACCTGGCTGTAATTCAGTTTTCCAGCGGCACTACCGGTTCGCCCAAGCCTGTTTACTACAACCATATAGCGGCAACTCTCACCGCCGTAAATATAAAGTTTTGCATCGGCAACCTTTCAGCGGCGCCTTTGGTTTACCGGAGAATAATAATCTCCGGGAAATTTGACCACCATAAGCTGAAAAGCTTAAGGCGCATGACATTCAGCGGCGGCGCCACGGATATGGATACAATTCAATGCCAGGCCGGGAAGCATGGGGAAAGCCATGCTCGGCATAAAAGTAGGCATTCTTTTCAGGCGAATAAAAATATTGCTGCATTTTCAATTTCGTTAATTAAATTTTCAGGACAAAGAAAAAGGTGGTTTTGTTCATGGTATTGGAGGGCATAAAAGTACTGGACCTGACCCGCCTGCTGCCGGGACCTTTCTGTACGATGTTTCTGGCGGATTTCGGGGCCGAGGTGATAAAAGTGGAGGAGCCGGGCAAGGGAGACTACGGGCGCTGGTCGCCCCCTCTGTTCAAGGGGACGGGAGCGCGCCACCTGATCGTTAACCGGGGCAAAAAGAGCTTAACCCTTAATCTTAAAAAGCCTGAAGGAAAAGAAGTTTTTCTAAAGCTTGTCCGGCAGGCCGACGTGCTGGTGGAGGGTTTCCGGCCCGGAGTAATGGACCGTCTGGAACTGGGTTACGGGCACCTGAAAAAAGTAAATCCCGGTTTGGTCTACTGTGCCATTACCGGTTTCGGCCAGAACGGTCCTTATCGTGACCGCGCCGGTCATGATCTTAACTACGTCAGCATAGCCGGAGTTCTGGACAATATCGGAACAAGTGACGGGCCGCCGGTGATCCCCGGGATCCAGATTGCCGATTTGGGCGGGTCGATTATGGCCCTGGTCGGAATTTTAATGGCGTTACTGGGGAGAGAAAAAACTGGCCGGGGCGAGATGATTGATATCAGCATGACCGACGTATCCTTTATGCTGGGGATCAACGCCGCCGCCCAGTATGCCGCGCTGAAGCAAAATCCGCGGCGCGGCAGGGAAAGGCTGACCGGGGGCAAGGCGTGTTACCAGGTCTACCGCACCGGGGATGACCGCTATATATCAATCGGAGCCCTGGAAGAGAAGTTTTGGGCTGGACTCTGCCGGGCGCTTGGACGGGACGACCTGATTCCGGAACTGGACGCCCCGCCGGCCAGGCAAAAAGAACTGATTGAAATATTACAAAAAATATTTTTAACCCGCACCTTGGATGGATGGGTGCAGGTTTTAGAGCCGGCGGATACGTGTTTTGCGCCTGTTTTGACCATGGACGAAGTTTTTCGCAACCCTCAATTGCAGAGCCGGGAAATGTTTTTGGAGGCGGAGCATCCCGTTCTGGGCATGTTGACGCAGTTGGGATTTCCAATCAAGTTAAAAGAAATGCCCGGCAGGATCACTTCTCCGGCGCCGGAAATGGGCGAACATAGTACGGAGATTTTATCCGGTCTTGGTTATAGGGCCGAAGATATTGACAGTTTGCGGCAAAATGGGGTTGTTTAAAAGCGACTGCCCGGGCTGGTATGAAGACATGCCATAAAAAGGTTATTTTCAGGACAGACATCCATGCCGCTGAGCTGGTTTCTGGCCCCTGGGAAGCAGGATAAGAAAGCTTTAGATTTATTTGAAAAATTGTCCTGGAATTTACTTTCCCGCCACTGCGAGCGGCGGCGAAGCAATTCCTTGAAATAGCAGTTGGCGTTGGAATTGCTTCGTCGCTTCACCCTCGCAATGACCCGGGAGATGCAATGACCTTTTCAATCTTTTAATGTTAAATTGAGGGTGTGCGGTATGTCGAAGGTGATTCCGGGCTAAAATGGAATTTTTGCTGCTCGGCGGGATAATTCCGAAAGAAGATATTCGGGTATTGAAGGAAATGGGGGTAGATGAAGTTTTTACGCCGGGCTCACCGGTTGAAAGTATTGTTTCCTGCATCCGTGCCTGGGTGCGGAGGTGAACTTTCCTTTCCCGGCACATTGATTGATGGTGGTAAGAGTTTATGATGCGTTTCCTTACCGCATTCCTCTCTTAAGCGCCGACCCGTGCCTGGTATCCGACGCCTTTCTTTGCGGGGACTCCCTGGATACGCTGGGCATGCTGCTCCACGCCGGGCGTGTGGACCTGTCCGGGAACATCAATACCACCTGTTTTGGGGACTACAGGAAGCCGAAATACCGCCTGGGAGGCAGCGGGGGAGCCGGTGATTTTGCCTGTCTATCTTCCAGGTTGGTTGTTCTTCTGGAGCATGACCGAAAGCGCTTTCCGGAAAAAGTCGATTATGTGACCTCGCCCGGCTATTTGAACGGTTACGATTCCCGCCGGGAGGCCGGCCTGCGTCCGGGTACCGGCCCGTGGGCGGTCTATACCACCCTGGGACGCTTTAAGTTTGACCGTACGGGTGAGATGTACCTTGACGCTTATTACCCCGGGGTAACCGTAAGCCAGGTAAAAGAAAACATGGGTTGGGACTTGAAGGTGTCCAGGGGGGGTAAGCGCTTTCCTGTAGAGACGATTATGTGCTGATCAAAGGTTTCGGGCTATCCATCGGGCCCGGCCTGGGTAAAGAAGACATTGACTACCAGTACGATTACCTGCCGGAAACCGAAGCCGCCGCCAGGCAGGCCTACGAAGCGGCCGGGGTGAAAAATCCCCGTAAAGAAATCAGCATGGCCCAGGTTGCACGATTGTTTTACCATCGCGGAACTGACCGAGTACGAAGCGCTTGGTTTTTGCGAGCGGGGCAGGGCTGTGCGGGAAGTGGAAGCAGGTACTTTTATCCTGGAAGGGGATTTGCCGGTAAACACCGACGGCGGCTTGAAAGCGTTCGGCCACCCGCTGGGTGCGACCGGACTACGGATGTGTAATGAGTTATATTTACAGTTAAGTGCGAAATTTGGGTGGAGAATGAAAAGGGCGAGAAAACCACACCAGGAAAAGCAAAAATTATTCTTACTACAAGAGGAGGTTGTCAGGATGGGTGAAAGATTAAAAGGCAAAGGGGCCGTGGTTACCGGCGCCGGCCGGGGGATCGGCCGGGAAATAGCGCTGGCCTTGGCTGCGGAAGGGGCCGGCGTGGTGGTGGTTGATCCGGGTGCGGCCAGGGACGGCAGCGGTACCGATCTGGCTCTGGCGGATCAGGTGGTTTCCGAAATTAAAAACGGAGGCGGCAGGGCTGTCGCCAGTTTCCATTCCGTTACCGACTTCAAGGCGGCCGAGGATATCATCAAAAGTTGCGTGGACAGCTTCGGCTCCGTTGATATTGTTGTGAACTGCGCCGGAATATTAAGAGAGCGCATGATCTGGAACATGACCGAGGATGACTGGGATTCGGTGATTGCCGTACACTTGAAAGGCACCTTTAACGTTTGCCGTCATGCCTGCGTAAAAATGAGAGAACAGCGCTCCGGCAGAATCATCAACTTAACCTCGGACGCCTGGCGGGGCACGGTAGGCCAGAGCAACTACGGCTCCGCCAAGGGCGGCATCGTCAGCCTGACCAGGGCGATTGCCCGGGAAATGGGCCGCTACGGAGTTACCGCCAACTGCGTCGCTCCCATTGCGGCGACCAGGATGACCATGACCGAAGAAGTAAAAGCCGGCATGAAGAAAAGATTGGAAAGCGGCCTGATTACCAGGGAATTTTACGATTCTTTCATGGCCATGCCGGGGCCGGAATACGTACCGCCCATGGTGGTATACCTGGCCAGTGAGGCGGCGGCCAATATCAACGGCCGGGTGTTTCACATTGAAAAAGGCCGGGCGGCTATTTATTCCGAGCCCGTGGAAACGCTGGCAATCTATAAAATCAATGATGACGGGATGTTCACGGTGGAGGAACTGGCGGAGTTTGTACCAAAAACCTTGCTTACCGGTTATGTGAACCCGGCGCCGGCTGAACCGCCCAAAGAGAAAAAGAACTAACCTGTTTTGTCATTCTTAAAGACCTCGCAATGACAGGTTGTCCGTATTATTAAGGGAGCCTAAAAAAGCAGTTTGCCGGATGAGGTAGTGCGGAATGAGAGAGAACAAAACGAAGATTTCCCTGTCGATGCTGAATGTGTACTCTACCGTGCTGATGAAGATAAATTCTCTGGTGATTTTATTTGACCCGTTGGAGATAAACCCGGAAAAATATGACGATATTGATTTAATTGTCATTACTCATGAACACGCTGACCATTTTGACAAAAAACTGGTAACCGGCATTCATAACCGGACGAACGCCGTAATCCTGACCACTCCATTTGTAGCCGGGCAATTAACCGGTTTGGCCGGTGTTATTTCATTGAAAGTGCTTTAATGAGTTATAAGTATGTAATTTACGAAACAAGCGGCGAGTTCTCCCGGATAACCTTGAACAGGCCGGACAAGCTCAATGTGATGGACTTCCCCCGGCGATAACGGCATCTTCGATGAGTTTATGGCGGCTTTGGATGAGGCTGCCGCGGATGATGAGATCAAAGTTACTATAATTAAAGGGGCGGGCCGCTCTTTTTGCGCCGGTCACGACCTGTCAAGGATTTATAAAGTATACGAGGAGCAGGACGCGGAACCGGGGAAAAGACGTCCCAGCCAGAGAGCAAGATTGAAAATTGACCGCAAATGGCTGGAAGGTCACCAGAAAATATTGCTCTTCCCCAAGATAACCATCGCCCAGGTGCACGGTCACTGTATCGGCGAAGGGGCGATCATTGCCGAAATGTGTGATGTCGCTATCGTCGCTGACGACGCCAGGATCAGCCATGCCGAACAAAGGCTGGGTTTTGCCGGCAGCGGCCTGAATTTAGTTCCCCTTTACCAGACAGTGGGCTACAAAAAAGCCAGGTGGATGCTTCTGACCGGTGAGGCAATCAGTGGTGTGGAGGCCGAGAGAATCGGCCTGGCAACCAAATCCGTGCCCTATGAAAAGCTGGAAGAAGAGGTAGACAAAGCGGCCAGGCAGTTGACCCTTCTGCCGCGTGACGGGATTTCCATCGGCAAGGCCGCCAACCACATGATCTGCAATATTTTAGGACTGACCGACGGACTGGTGTATGGTTATATGACCCATACGCTGTTTACAAATCTAAGGTGGGAACCGGATGAGTACAACTTTGTGCGGCAAAGAAAAGAAGAAGGGGTAAGAACAGGTATTCATAAACGAGATGAGAGATATCTAGAGCCATAGGCTGCTTTTGCCGGACGGTTGGTTAAATAGCCCTTTTGTCATTGCGAGCGCTTCTCGCGAAGCAATCTCATACCCGCGCATGTTGCTTTTAGATTGCTTCGTCGCTGACGTTCCTCGCAATGACATACAGCATTTTCATTCTCTGCTGGTGCCGCAACGCGGCATGAGCGTCTGTCCAGTTATGAATGCTACAGTTCTTTTTGAGCGATGTACAAGGCGGTATCCACCACCCGGTTCGAGTAGCCCCATTCATTGTCGTACCAGGCGACTACTTTGACCATCTGTCCGTCGATGATCATGGTGGACAGGGCATCGATAATCGAAGAATGCGGGTTGTTGTTGAAATCAATGGAAACCAGGGGTTCCTCGCAGTATTCCATTATTCCCTTTAAGACGCTGTTTGCTGTTTCTTTTAAGGCGGCGTTGACTTCTTCCTTACTGGTTGAAGTGGATAATTCGGCTACCAGGTCTACTACTGAAACATTGGGAGTAGGCACCCGCATGGCCATGCCGTTAAGTTTTCCCTTCAGTTCCGGCATTACCAGGGATATGGCTCTGGCTGCGCCGGTAGTAGTGGGAATAATGGACATGGCGGCCGCCCTGGCCCTTCTTAAATCGCGATGGTGCAGGTCCAGGATCTGCTGGTCGTTGGTATAAGAGTGGACGGTAGTCATCATTCCCCGGACGATGCCAAATTTCTTATGCAGTACTTTGACCGGGGGAGCCAGGCAGTTGGTGGTGCAGGAAGCACAGGAGATAACGTGATGCCGGGAGGGGGCGTACTGGTCCTCATTTACTCCCATTACGATGGTTATATCTTCTTCCTTGGCCGGGGCGCTGATCAATACTTTTTTTGCTCCGGCCGTCAGGTGTCCGGCGGCGCCTTCGCGGGCGGTGAAACGTCCGGTGGACTCTATTACGACCTGCACGCCCAAATCCCGCCAGGGCAGTTTAGCCGGTTCTTTTTCGGCAAGCATCAACACTTCTTTTTTGTTCCCCACTTTGAAACCCTTTTCGGAAGAGGTGACCTCTTCCTGGAGAATGCCGTGTACCGAGTCGTACTTTAAAAGGTGGGCCATGGTGTGGGCGTCGGAAAGGTCATTGACGGCCACAATTTCAATGTCCGGCTTGTTTAAGGCAGCACGGTAAATAGTGCGTCCGATACGGCCGAAACCATTAATACCTACTTTGAGAGACATCAGTCAACCACCCCTTTTTAAATATTATTATCTTTAGCGTACCCAGTTTTTTGTTTTTTAGGGCGAGGAATATTTTGCCTCACCTTTTTACAAAGCTTAGTATAGCATTAAGTGCAGAGATTTTCAAGAATTCTATTCTAAAAAAAGGTTAACATTTATTTACTGGGGAAATGAATGCTGACTTATGCTATAATGTTAAAGTTGACAAGATATTGATAAGGTGCAAAGAAGGAGATACCAGGTATGCGATGGTATGGTCTGAGGGTGCCGGTTGTTATTTTTGCCCTTCTGGCAGGTATGAGTATTTTTTTAGGCGGGCAGTGGATTTACCAGCGGGTCAGCTTTTCTGAACCTCTTGCCAGGGCATTAAATAACAATAAAGATATTAAAACGTTTCAGATCGACAACGAGAGAAACATTTTAGAATTAACTCTTTCTTTTAATGATGATGCTAATCTGATGGAGGCATACCAGGAGGTTAGGCATGATCTGGCAAGGGTTCTGGGCAACAGAGCGTTCCGCCTGACGGTGCAGGATAGCAGGGATGATGTTTTGCAGCAGGTTTTCTATAAAAGTCAATTCGTTATTTATCAAGCTATTGCCCGGGGCACCTTCCAGGATATGGCTGATTTTATTGAACGTGAAGCCGGTGCGGCAAAAGCTGATGCCGAGATTTATGTAGACAATGACTATGTTTACCTCAGGCTAAAACGTGAAGGGCACATTTTGGATCAGGTTATTGCCAGAGATAAAAAATAGAAATAGCTGTCAGCCATAAGCAGTCAGCTTGCAGAGAGGTAAAGAAAAAAATCCCTTCTCTTTTTTGCTGCTAGCCGCTAACTGATAGCCAAATATGTTTCTTTGCGGGAGAGGTGAAAGAGTGTTTATTAAAGAGATCGCCATCGGCTTAAGTCTGGCGCTGATTATTTTTATTAGTATAATGGGTTACGATCTTACTCCTTTGCTTTTTATTTTAGCTGCTACGGTGGGTCTGTATTTCCTGGCCCGGGTGCGGGGTTTGGTCGGGCAGAAGAATTTTAATGATGCTTCCGGTTACCGGGGGACATCCTTTACAGATATCGGCGGGCAGGATTCGGCCATTGTGGAATTAAAAGAAGCTTTGGATTTTATCCGCAACTACAAGGATATTAAGGGTCTGGGCATACGCCCGCTAAAGGGCATATTGCTGACCGGACCGCCCGGCACCGGTAAGACGCTGCTGGCCAGGGCCGCTGCCGGCTACACCGACGCTGCTTTTATCTCTGCCAGCGGTTCGGAATTTATTGAAATGTATGCCGGGGTAGGCGCCCAAAGGGTGAGGCGGCTTTTCCAGGAAGCCAGGGAAATCGCTTTTCGCCAGAAAAAAAGCAACGCCATAATATTTGTTGATGAGATCGAAATTCTCGGCGGTAAGAGGGGTAAGGCCGTCGGCCACATGGAGTATGACCAGACCTTGAATCAACTGCTGGTGGAGATGGATGGCCTAAAAGTAGAGGATGACATAAGGGTGTTGCTGGTTGCTGCTACCAACCGTGTGGACATGCTGGATCCTGCTTTGCTCAGACCGGGGCGTTTTGACCGGATGGTGAAAGTAGACCTGCCGGATAAAGAAGGAAGACTTTCAGTTTTAAAACTGCATACACGCAATAAACCGCTTGCTGACGATGTGGAATTAGAAGTAATCGCCAGGGAAACGTTTGGTTTCTCCGGCGCTCACCTGGAAAGTCTGGCCAACGAAGCAGCCATCCTGGCTATGCGGGAAGGCTGCACAAAAATAAGTCAGCATCATTTTAGCGAGTCAATTGATAAAGTAATGATGGGCGGGAAGCTTGATAAGCAACCTTCCAGGTCGGAAATGAAAAGGGTGGCTGTTCATGAAACCGGGCACGCCTTGCTTGGTGAAATGGTAAGGCCCGGTTCGGTATCTGCGGTTACAATTACTCCTCGCGGGGATGCGCTGGGCTACATGCGACAGTCTCCCGAAGATGATACTTATCTTTATACTAAAGATTACCTGGAAAGCCAGATTGCTATTATGCTGGGTGGTGCCGTGGCGGAAGAGGTTTTGCTGGGGAACCGCAGCACTGGATCAACAAACGATCTGGAACAGGCCATGTGTACAGCAGATGTTATTGTACGAGCAGGCATGTCAAAGCTGGGTGTAATTTGTCCGGAAAGCTTGCCCCGGGAACTGAAGCACCAGGCGCTGACGGAAATTGTCCGGGAACAGGAGCAGCGGGTAAAAGAAGTTGTAGCCAGACTTTCGCCGGCGCTTGATCAAGCGGTGGAATTGCTTCTTGAAAAAGAAAAAATCACTGGTGACCAGTTCCGGTCAATTCTTAATAAGATAACAGACGGTGTATGGGTGTAGCTTTTTTACATAAGTGAGCCTGCAAAGTTGATGGAAGAAATGCTGGTGGAGAGATGATACTTTGGAGACTGTACAGTCCTCCTCCCGGCATTTTGTGTTTTAAGGCTAAGATTTTCCAGCGGGCAGGAAGGTTTTTAAAGCATAGCCGGCGAAGTATATTATTAATATTATAATTTAATCCTATGATGGCTTCTGTAATTTCTGTGGTTCACGATTAAAACCTGGAAGGGATGTTTAATGCGAACGGAGTTAATATTTACTGGTTCAGAATTGCTTTTAGGCCATGTTTTAAATACTCATGCTCAGTATATAGGGCGTAGACTATCTGAAATCGGTATTGAAATAATTTTACACACTACGGTCGGGGACGAGTGGGAGCGTATGGCTATGATTTTGCGACAGGCCTTAACTCGCTCGGAGTTGATCATTACTACTGGAGGTCTGGGTCCTACTACTGACGATTTAACTAAAGAGACAGTAGCCGATGTATTAGGTCTGCCAATGGTATTGGATGAAAGTTCTCTGGCCAGGATCAAAGCGCATTTTGCTGAACGCGGTGTTGCCATGCCGGAAAGCATTACCAAGCAGGCTTACCTTCCGGAAGGGGCTCATGTATTGCCTAATCCCCGTGGCACTGCCCCCGGTATTTTAATTGAAAAAGACAAGAAGATAATCCTTATGTTACCCGGCCCGCCTTCGGAATTGGTGGAAATCTTTGAAAGTTCACTTACTCCCTACTTGGCTGCCTGGGCAAGCCGGGGTGTGGTTACGAGACACAGGATTTATAAGCTTACCGGCATTGCTGAATCGGCAGTACAGGATCAGCTTAAAGATTTAGGGAGGCAGAGTAATCCGGGTATTGCTTACCTGGTTATGCCGGGTGAAGTGCATGTGCGTATGACTGCTAAAGCCGGTAATGCCGAAAAGGCAGAGAAGATGGTATCCGACCTGGCTGAAAAAGTACGGCGCCGCCTGGGCGGCTATATTTTTGGCTACGATGAAGAAGTTTTGGAAGAAGTGGTTGGCAGACTTCTTCTTGATGCCGGGCTTACTGTTGGAATTGCCGAGTCCTGTACCGGCGGGCTGATTGCGGCCAGGCTGACCGGTATTCCCGGTAGTTCAGGGTATCTTAGAGGTGGAGTTGTTGCCTATAATGATAGCATAAAACGGGATATACTGGGAGTACCGGCCCAAACTTTGCGGGAATATGGGGCGGTAAGCAAACAAACGGCTGTTGTTATGGCTGAAGGGGTACGCAAGTTATCAGGCGCCGACCTGGGACTGTCGGTTACCGGTGTTGCAGGACCTTCGGGCGGTACACCGGCCAAGCCGGTAGGATTGGTTTATATCTGTCTGGCAGCGGATGATGGAACCTGTTGCCGCGAATACCGGCTTCCCGGAGCGCGGACGGCCATCCGGCAGGGTACTGTTAATGCGGCTTTAAACCTGCTTCGCCATTATTTGCTGGCGAGATAAAGTTTTAAGATAAATTTTTATTGACAACCCGTAAACAATGAGGATATAATTAGTTGGCGAACAAATGTTTGGAGGTGTTTTTCTTGTCAGACAAGCAGAAGGCATTGGAGTTGGCTTTGCTCCAGATCGAGCGACAGTTTGGTAAAGGTTCAATCATGAAGCTCGGAGAAGCTTCTGCCAAGTTAAATGTTGAAGTTATTCCAACGGGTGCCCTGGCACTTGACATTGCTTTAGGGGTTGGTGGTGTTCCCCGGGGCCGGGTGATTGAAATATTTGGTCCTGAGTCATCCGGTAAAACTACTGTAGCTCTTCATATGATCGCAGAATCTCAAAAATTGGGTGGGACAGCGGCTTTTATTGATGCCGAGCATGCTTTAGATCCGGTTTATGCCAGAAACTTGGGAGTGGATATAGAGAACCTGCTGGTTTCTCAACCCGATACCGGTGAACAGGCCCTGGAGATTGGCGAGGCTCTGGTGCGAAGCGGGGCTATCGATATGATTGTTGTTGATTCAGTGGCGGCGCTGGTACCGAGAGCTGAAATAGAAGGCGAGATGGGTGATTCTCATGTCGGTTTACAGGCGCGTTTAATGTCCCAGGCTTTAAGAAAGCTTACCGGTGCTATCAGCAAGTCTCGCACCACTGTTATCTTTATTAACCAGATTAGAGAAAAGGTTGGGGTCTTGTATGGTTCGCCGGAGACTACTACGGGAGGTAGAGCTTTAAAATTTTATGCTTCAATAAGGTTAGAAGTGCGCAGGCAGGAGAATATTAAGCAGGGGACTGATAATATCGGCAGCCGGACCAGAGCTAAAGTAGTGAAAAATAAGCTGGCTCCTCCCTTCAAGCAGGCTGATTTTGATATTATGTATGGTGCGGGAATATCCCGGGAAGGGAGCATTCTGGATGTAGCGGCAGAACTAAATATAATCAGTAAAAATGGAGCCTGGTATTCTTATAATGAGGAGCGATTGGGCCAGGGCCGGGAGAATGTTAAGGAGTACCTTAGAGAACATCCGGAGGTAACCCGGGAAATCGAGCAAAAGGTGCGCCAGATTTTAAACATAGGTAGTTTTAAAGTAACTCCTGCCAAAGTAGAAGATAGTGTTGATGAGCCCGGTGCGTTTGAGCCCAGTGCGTTTGGGTCTTGACAGTTTTTTTAAAAGCCTGTACAATAAGGGCTGGGAGAAAATAGAATGGGATACTGCTATTTTTACATAGAACAATAATTTTAGATTCCGGGGAACTGTTAGTTTGGTACTAAGGTGTTTTTTTTCATGTTGGGTGTTTTGAAAAGTAGTGTCTGTTCGTTTTCTACCGAGGTATACTCGGTGTTTTTTTTGTAAATTTTGATAAAGTGGTGATTTAATGGTGGTTGTAAGTAACTTTTTAATAATGGCTGCAGCCGTCTTAGCGGCTCTTATCATTGGATATCTGGCTAGAAAATACATGGCCGAAGCAAAAATTGCTTCGGCTGAATCAGAAGCAAGAAAAATTTTAGAAGAAGCCAAAAAGGATGCTGAGGCTAAAAAGCGGGAAGCAGTTCTTAGCGCCAAGGAAGAAACATTGAAACTCCGTAACGATATAGAGAAAGAACATAAGGAAAGGCGTTTAGAATTGCAGCGCCTGGAACGGCGCCTGGTACAGAAAGAAGAGACTTTGGATCGCAAGGTTGAGGCTATTGAAAGAAAAGAAGATGCTTTAACCAGAAAAGAAGGGGAAATTGATGCCGTTAAGGCTGAGCTGTCGGAAGCGCATAAGAGGCAGTTAAGTGAACTGGAACGCATTTCTGGTCTTAGTGCCGAAGAAGCTAAACAAATCCTGCTTGCCGATGTTGAAAAGGAGATTCAGCATGATATAGCCGTTATGATCAGAGATATTGAAAGCAGGGCTAAAGAGGAAGGGGATAAGAAGGCCCGGGAGATTGTTACCATGGCCATTCAAAGGTGTGCTGCCGACCATGTAGCCGAGGCTACAGTATCGGTAATACCGCTGCCCAATGATGAGATGAAGGGGCGTATTATCGGGCGGGAAGGACGCAATATTCGTGCCTTTGAGAGTCTGACGGGGATTGATCTGATTATTGATGACACTCCGGAAGCTGTCATTCTGTCCGGTTTTGATCCTATTCGCAGGGAAGCGGCCCGTATTGCCCTGGAAAAACTCATTATCGACGGCCGCATCCACCCGGCACGGATCGAGGAAATGGTTGAAAAGGCCCAAAAGGAAGTTGACACGCAGATCTATGAGGCCGGAGAACAGGCTTCCTTTGATACGGGTGTGCATGGCCTGCATAACGAAATAATTATTTTGTTAGGAAGGCTAAAGTTTCGTACCAGTTACGGACAAAATGTACTGAAACATTCGGTTGAGGTAGCCCATCTGGCTGGATTGATGGCGGCCGAACTGGGGGTGGATGTTCAACTGGCCAGGAGGGCCGGACTCCTGCACGATATCGGCAAGTCGGTAAATCATGAGATAGAAGGGCCTCATGTAACCATTGGGGTTGACCTGGCGAAAAAATACGGTGAATCGGAAGAAATTCTTCATGCTATTGAGTCCCATCACGGGGATGTGGAACCGAGAACCATCATAGCTGTGTTAGTTCAAGCAGCTGATGCTGTTTCCGCGGCTCGACCGGGGGCCCGCCGGGAAACCTTGGAAACGTATATTAAGCGTCTCACCAAGTTGGAAGAGATAGCCAGTTCATTTGATGGCGTAGAAAAATCTTATGCCATCCAGGCGGGGCGGGAAATACGGATTATGGTCAAGCCCGATAAAATAGACGACCTGGGGGCAATTCGTCTGGTCAGAGATATCTCCAAGAGAATCGAGAGTGAACTGGAATACCCGGGGCAAATCAAGCTGGTGATAATCCGGGAGACGAGGGTTGTGGATTATGCCAGGTAGATACT
Organism: Deltaproteobacteria bacterium; assembly: GCA_020062745.1. Classification (GTDB taxonomy): domain Bacteria; phylum Bacillota; class Desulfotomaculia; order Desulfotomaculales; family JAGUVT01; genus JAGUVT01. The sequence continues at coordinate 19,262 of JAGUVT010000087.1, read as the reverse complement.
GTATTAAAAGCAGGAATCCTGTATCCAAGACAGAATTCCTATTGTAATCTAGCAGCAAATTTTAAATTTCTAAATGGGGGTAAAAGGTTTTGCGGGTGCTAATGATCGGTGATATTGTCGGTCGTACCGGTCGTCGGGCGGTAAAGACAAATTTGGATGATATAAAGTGTGATTTTATTATTGCTAATGGAGAGAATGCTGCAGGCGGTAATGGTATTACTAAGGAAATAGCACAGGAGTTGTTTTCTTATGGCGTGGATGTGCTTACCATGGGCAACCATGTTTGGAACAAAAAAGAGATTTTTAATTTTATTGACCAGGAGAAACGAATTATCAGACCTGCCAATTATCCTCCCGGCACCCCGGGAGCGGGAGCTTGTATTTACGAGAGCTGCAGCAAGACCAGGATAGCTGTAATTAACCTGTCCGGCCGGGTTTTTATGCCCGGTATAGATTGTCCTTTTCGTAGAGCAGACGAACTGATTAAAAAGTTAAAAGAGCAGACACAGGTAGTGCTGGTTGATTTTCACGCCGAGGCTACCTCAGAAAAGCTGGCTATGGCATGGTACCTGGCCGGGCGAGTGTCGGCAGTATGTGGAACACATACTCACGTGCAGACTGCTGATGAACAACTTCTACCAGGAGGGACAGCATACATTACAGATGTCGGTATGACTGGGCCCAGTAATTCGATTATTGGCATAAAAAGGGAGTTGATTATTGAGAAGTTTCTTACCCAGTTACCCAGGCGTTTTGAAGTTGCCGGCGGGTCTTTTCAGTTTAATGCGGTGGTGATTGACATTGATGAAGAAACAGGTCAGTCAACAGGTATTGAAAGAATCCAGAATTTTGAATAAAAATTGTACGAATATTTTTACTTTTACGAAAAGGAATTTTCCTTTTTTTAACGAATATATTTTGAGCAGGTAAATCGGAAATTTTTTAGTATAAGAAGGAGGTTTGAACAAGTGGAAGTGTTAAAAGTTTCAGCAAAATCTAATCCAAATTCTGTAGCCGGAGCTCTGGCCGGTGTGCTCAGGGAGCGTGGATGTGCCGAAATGCAGGCAATTGGCGCCGGCGCCCTGAATCAAGCAATAAAAGCAGTAGCAATTGCCAGAGGGTTTGTAGCGCCCAGTGGAGTAAACTTAATCTGTATTCCTGCCTTCACAGATATTATCATTGATGGGGAAGAAAGGACAGCAATAAAACTAATTGTCGAGCCTCGCTAAATTATTTTAACCTCCGTTAATTAGCCTGTTTATTCTATAGAGTAAACAGGTTTGTTTTTTTTAACTTAAAGGAAACTAAATACAAGTTGTCGAAGTTTTCATTAGGAAGTTCTTATCAGGGAGAAAATTATGCCTGTTGATTTGCACGTTCATACTACTGCTTCTGACGGTAGCGTTACACCGGAAGAAGTCGTCAAACAGGCCTTGCATTTGGGTCTGGAGGCGGTTGCTATTACCGATCACGACACTATTGAAGGTATTGAGCCGGCTCTTAATGCGGCCCGGCCGGCCGGGTTGGAAGTTATACCAGGTGTTGAGTTAAGTACTGTTTACCAGGATAGACAGGTGCATATTTTGGGCTACTTTGTTGATTTGCATGAATTGGATTTTCTTGCTCAACTGACCTTTTTAAGATCCACCAGGCTGGAGCGGATAAGCAGGATGGTGCAGAAATTAAAGGAGATGGGATTTGCCATAACAATGGGACAGGTGCTTGCCATATCAGGTAGCGGTTCAGTTGGGCGGCCTCATGTAGCCCGGGCTTTGATAGAACTCGGGTCGGTCAGGACAATAGCCGATGCTTTCGAGAAATATATCGGTAAAGGATGTCCGGCGTATGTTCCCCGTTTCAAGTATGCGCCGGCGATGGCTGTGCGTATGATTCGGGCTGCTGGCGGAGTGCCGGTGCTTGCTCACCCGGGAATATCTAACTGCTACGATTTACTGCCTGGTCTGGTGGCGGAAGGGTTGCTTGGCCTGGAGGCTTATTATCCCGGTCATACATGGGAGCTGACGGCCTGCTATTGCCGGCAGGCGCGGGATATGGGCCTGTTTGTTACCGGCGGATCCGATTACCACGGTCCTGGCCATAAGGATGGAGGTCAGTTAGGTGCAGTTACTGTTCCCTATAAGGTTGTAGAAGAAATGAAGAAATGCGGAAAACGGGGTGTTCCAGGAGGTAGAAATGAAAAGGGCAGAGCGGATTAAAGACCTTGGTTCCGGTATCTTTAGCGAAATGGAAAAACGCAAGAGGGAGGTTGAAGCCAGAGGGGTAGAGGTAATTAATTTGGGTGTCGGCAGCCCTGATCTGCCACCTGCTCCACATATTATTGAGGCTTTAAAGAGGGCTGTGGGGAATCCTGCTAATTATACTTATCCACTGGCTGGTTCCTTGCGTCTTCATGAGGCAGTAGCCGGGTGGTATAAGGATCGCTTTAAGGTTGACCTGGAGCCGCAAACGGAGGTACTGGTACTGATGGGCTCTCAAGACGGCCTGGCGCATCTGGCTATGGCTTATATTGACCCCGGTGATTTGGCTCTGGTTCCTGATCCGGGCTATCCGATTTATGGATGCAGTATCTTGCTGGCGCAAGGTGTCATTTACCCCATGCCGTTACTGGCTGAAAATGATTTTTTGCCGGATTTAACTGCCATACCTGATGAAGTGGCTCATAAGGCCAGGTTGATGTGGTTAAATTACCCTAATAATCCAGTAGCTGCTTCTGCCAATCTGGACTTTTTTGAACGGGTTGTCGATTTTGCCAGGGAATATGAGATTTTTGTTTGCCATGATATTGCTTATGCCGAACTGGCCTACGATGGTTTTAGACCGGTGAGTTTTCTGGAAGCGGCAGGGGCAAAGGAAGTAGGTGTTGAGTTTTACTCTCTCTCAAAAACGTATAATATGGCCGGCTGCCGTATTGGTTTTGCTGTCGGTAACCGGGAGGTACTGGCGTCCCTGGCTTTGATCAAGTCCAATATTGATTACGGTGTTTTTAGCGCAGTACAGGAAGCAGGCATTGCTGCCTTGACCGGTCCCCAGGAATATGTGGCGGAGACTGCCCGTACTTACCAGCGTCGCCGGGATATATTGGTGGAAGGTCTGGCTGACCTGGGGTGGGCTGTGCCAAAGCCCAGGGCGTCGATGTTTGTCTGGGCTCCGTTGCCGCCCGGTTATACCTCTTCAGTTTCTTTTGCGGCGGAAATGCTGGAAAAAGCCGGAGTTATCATGGTTCCCGGGGTGGCTTTTGGCAGTCGTGGTGAAAGGTATGTGCGCATTGCCCTGGTGCGGGATGAATCTGTTTTACTTGAGGCTGTGCGCCGGGTAGAGCAAAACCTTTGCTTTCGTTAGGAAATGTTATGAAAAAGCCGTTTGCTTCTATTCTATCTATTTAATGCTTTGTCTATTTGATGCCCTGCCTGCATATACTAAAAGTAAGTGTCGGGCAGGTGGTGTTAGGCGATGGAAGATGAAAGCGAAATCAGTTACTTAAGGCGAAGAGTCCGGGAGTTGGAGGAAAAAATTGAGCAACTGCGACTGAGCCGTAGAGTCCTGATGAGTCTTATTGAAAGGCTTGAGAAAGAGAAAGCCAGCTTTTTGGGCAGGCTGGAGAAAGAAAATCGCAAATTGCACCGGGATAATTACCGGTATGCCTGGTGGCTGTTGCGAAAAAACCAGCGGATCGTGGAGCTTGAGTCAAAATTGCAAGATTGCAACTCGCAGGATTCAGCGAATTAATAATTTATCTTCCCATCTCTCCCCATGTTTTGCGTATAACATTAATGTTGTTATTATTTTATGTTGTTTTTGTTTAATTCGAAAAGTAGAATAAATATGCAGAAAGGCCCGTTGGGGTCTTTTTCATTTTCCGGGATGAATGTGATATAATATGAAACTGGGGCGGTAAAAAAATGAGGATAGCAGTGATAGACGGGCAGGGTGGCGGTATAGGCAGGCATATTGTGGAAAAGCTGCGCCGGGAATTGCCCGAAGATGTAGAATTTCTGGCGTTGGGTACCAATGCCCTGGCTACCTCGGCAATGCTGCGAGCCGGAGCTAATGAAGGGGCGACCGGGGAGAATGCAGTTGTCTACAACGCCCGGCGGGTAGACCTGATTGTCGGGCCGCTCAGTATCCTGGTTCCAAACGCCATGCTTGGAGAACTAACCCCGGAGATGGCTTTAGCCGTTGCCGATAGTCCGGCCCGGAAAGTTTTAATCCCTTTAAGCCGCTCGGGCGTTGAAATTGTCGGCCTGCGGGGTGAGCCCTTGCCGCATTTAATTGAGGAACTGATAAAGAAGGTAAAAGAAATTTTGCAGTTATCTGGCAGGTCTGGTGGAGAATTTGCTTAAAGGTAGATTTATTTTAATCCTTGGCGGAGCCCGCAGCGGTAAAAGCCGCCTGGCCGAGGAGATGGCTGCCCGGCTGGGCGATAAGGTTATTTATATTGCAACGGCTGCGGTGATGGATGAAGAGATGGCCGGAAGGGTTCAAAAACACCGGTTGAGACGGCCTGAACAATGGGAGACGGTAGAAGAAACCAAAGCTATAACTGAGCTGATAAACCGCAGGGCAGAAGCCGGTATAACATTTCTAGTGGATTGTATTACTATCTGGTTGACTAATTTATTATTAAATCAGAATTTCCCTGAACCTGTCGTTTCCGGAATTGGGAAAGAAGCTGTTATATTGGGCGAAGTAGAGCGCCTGGCTATGCTGGCCAGGGAAACGCCGGCTCATGTAATAGCAGTTTCAAATGAAGTGGGTCTTGGCCTGGTACCGGAGTACCCTCTGGGCAGGGCGTTCCGCGATTTGGCCGGTCAGGCCAATCAAATTTTAGCTCATTATGCCGATGCGGTTTATTTTACTGTAGCCGGATTGCCGTTACAGATCAAGCCGGACCGGGGGAAGGAAATTTAGACGTGAAGACAAAGTTCATTATGGTACAGGGGACAGCTTCGCATGTTGGTAAGAGTGTTCTGGTAGCCGCCCTCTGCCGTATATTTTACCGGGATGGTTACCGGGTGGCTCCTTTTAAATCGCAGAACATGGCCCTTAATTCTTTTGTTACCAGGGAAGGCGGCGAAATGGGGCGGGCTCAGGTAGTGCAGGCTGAGGCAGCCGGAGTGGAACCGTCGGTGGATATGAACCCGATTTTGTTAAAGCCTACCGGCCAGGCTTCTTCTCAGGTAATTGTTTTGGGCCGGCCGATCGGCAACATGCCGGCGTACCGCTACCACAACGATTATGCCCCGCAAGCGCTGGATATTATTGAGGGGGCGCTGGACCGCTTGCGCATGCGATACGAAGTGGTGGTAATTGAAGGAGCAGGCAGTCCGGCTGAGGTTAATCTGCAGGAGCGGGAAATAGTCAACATGCGGATTGCCAGGATGGTAGAATCGCCGGTACTGCTGGTAGCGGATATTGATAAAGGAGGAGCCCTGGCATCGGTGGTAGGGACCCTGGAACTGCTTGCTCCTGCCGACCGGGAAAGAGTATCCGGCATCGTTATTAATAAGTTTCGCGGCGATTTAAACCTGTTTCAACCGGCAGTCGCCTTTTTGGAGCAAAAAACCGGCAAACCGGTATTAGGGGTGGTGCCTTACTACCAGGACCTGCGCATTCAGGAGGAGGACACCATCCCGGAGAAACGGTACGAAGCGGAAGAACTCCCGCCGGGTTCGGAAAAAGTGGAAATTGCCGTAATCCGCCTGCCCCATATTTCTAATTTTACTGATTTCGATCCTCTGGAAGATGAGCCGGATGTGCGCCTCCGGTACATCAACCGGGGCTGTATACCGGGTGAAGATGTTGACCTGATCATTTTACCGGGCAGCAAAAACACCATCGAAGATCTGTCCTTTTTGCGGCAAGAGGGGCTGGCGGACTGGATTGTCGCGAGAGCCCGGGCCGGCACTCCGGTAATCGGTATCTGCGGCGGGTTTCAAATGCTGGGCCGCGAATTAAACGATCCGTTTCATACGGAATCCCGCATTTCTCGAATTGATGGTTTGGGGCTTTTGGACATTACGACGACTTTCGAGCCGGAGAAAATTACCACTCAGGTGGAGGCGGAAGCAACAGGACCGGGTATTTTTCTTTCCGGCGCGGCTGGTTATCGTGTTGCCGGTTATGAAATACATATGGGCCGGACTGAGCTGGCTTGCGGTATAAGTCCTGCTTTCAATATTTTGGTTCAGTCGGGGAAAAATGTTATTTTTCCAGACGGAGCGGTCAGCGGCGATGGTCATGTCTTCGGTACTTATATCCACGGCATTTTCGACCACGACGTTTTCCGCCGCCATGTGATCAACGTGCTGCGCTGTAGAAAGGGCATCGGGTTGCCGGCGGAGTGGCAGTCCATAAGTACCATGGAACAACGCCAGCGAGATTTTGATCGACTGGCTGCAGTGGTGCGAAACAGCCTGGATATGGAGGCGGTTTACCGTCTGTTAAACCTGCCCGGCCCGAGAGGCAACTGATCGAAGGAAGTAAGATGGATGTTTTGAGTGGGTTTAACTCGTTATATGTTTTAGCGGCCTTCCTGCTTGATCTGCTGGTTGGCGATCCCCGGTGGATTCCGCACCCGGTAGTGCTGATGGGGAAAGTTATCAGCGGCCTGGAAAGTGTTTTGCGCCGCATTGCCACTGATCCGGGACGGCTGCAGGCAGCGGGAGTGGTACTGGTGGCGCTGGTGGTGAGTGGAAGCTACCTGGCTACCGTTGTTTTCCTGGAATGGTTGTACCGGCTTAATTACTGGGCGGGCGCTGCTGTGGAAATATGGCTGATTGCCGCGACTATTTCAACCAGGGGGCTGGCTGATGCTGCAGGCAGTATTTACAATCTGCTCCGGTCCGGGGACATTGCGGGAGCCCGCCGGCAGGTGGGTATGATCGTCGGCCGCGATACCGGACGGATGGATGCGGAGGAAATAACCAGGGCTACAGTGGAAACTGTTGCCGAAAACACTGTGGACGGTATCACCGCCCCGCTCTTTTATGCATTTTTGGGCGGCGCGCCGCTGGCCATGGCCTACCGGGCGGCCAATACTCTGGATTCCATGGTCGGCTATAAAAACGACTGCTATCTTTATTTCGGCCGTGCGGCCGCCCGTTTTGACGACTTTGTCAACTACTTGCCCGCCCGTCTGACCGGTATGCTTCTGGTTGTAGCCGCTTTCATTCTTCGCTTGAACGCCCGGCGGGTTTGGACGGTAGTCCGGCGGGATGCTCCAGGCCATCCCAGTCCAAATAGCGGTATTCCCGAGGCAGCCGTGGCTGGTGCTTTGGGTGTGCGTTTGGGCGGGTGGAATTCTTACCAGGGCAGTCTTTCGTTCCGGCCTTATTTAGGAGAAGCGATTGTGCCGCTACAGGCCGATCATATCCGCCAGGTGGTAAGGGTTATGTATGTCACAGCGGCTTTGGCCCTGTCAAGTGGCATAATCTTAAGCTGGCTGGCACAAAAAGTGGTGTTTTTATGAAGTGCTTGCCCCGCCTGATGATTGCTGGTACCAGCAGTGGAGCCGGCAAGACTACCATTGCCACTGCAGTAATGTTTTCCCTGGCCCGCCGGGGTTACAGGGTGCAGCCGTACAAGGCGGGTCCGGATTATATCGACCCCGGCTATCACACGGCGGCCACCGGCCGGATTTGCCGCAACCTGGACAGTTGGCTGCTCAATGAAGGCGCTGTCCGGGAACTGTTTATCCGCTCCGCCCGCCGGGCCGATCTTTCTCTAGTTGAAGGGGTAATGGGTCTTTACGATGGTATAGGGTCCACCTCTGAAGCCAGTTCCGCGCACATTGCTAAAATCCTGCATTTGCCCGTGTTGCTGGTGCTCAATGTACAGTCCATGGCATGCAGTGCGGCGGCAATGGTGCTTGGCTACCAGCAAATGGATCCATTGGTCCGGCTGGCGGGAGTTGTTTTAAACCGGGTAGGCGGCGAACGCCATTACCGGCTGGTAAAAGAAGCTATCGAAGACCGTTGCCGGATACCGGTGGTTGGTTACGTACCGAGGGAAACAAAAGTCAACCTGCCGGAGAGGCACCTGGGGCTTTTACCGACGGCGGAAAAAAATGAACTGGCCGAATACCTGGCGGCTCTGGCTGTTGCTGTCGGCGAGGGGCTGGATTTAGAACAGGTGGTGGATATTGCCCGCCGGGCGGACCCGCTTCCTGTAACGGAAGGGAATATATTTTCATCCACTCCGGCCGGCACGGAAGTGCGCATAGGTATTGCACGGGATGAAGCTTTTAACTTTTACTACCAGGACGGTCTTGATTTACTGGCCCATCTGGGGGCTGAACTGGTTTCTTTCAGCCCTCTACGCGACCATTGTTTGCCGGAAAATCTCGCCGGGCTTTACCTTGGCGGGGGATTTCCCGAGATGTTTTTAGAAGCCCTGGCTGAGAACCATACTTTTCGTTCCAGCCTGAAAGAAGCTGTGGCTTGCGGCCTGCCCGTTTATGCCGAGTGCGGGGGCCTGATGTACTTAAGCGAGGCCATTGTAGATTTCGAGGGCAGGGAATACCCGGCGGCGGGCGTAATTCCCGGCCGTTGCCGGATGGAAAAAAAGCGGGCGGCGCTGGGTTACGTTACAGCCAGGGTTTTGAACGATAATGTCCTGGCGCCGGCCGGCGCATTGTTACGCGGACACGAATTCCATTATTCCGTTTGGGAGGAGCCGGACGTGCCTGGCTTCTGCAGGGCCTACCGCCTGGAAAGGGCGATGGGAACCGCTGGCGTTGAAGACGGTCTGGTAAGGGGCAACCTGCTGGCATCTTATGTCCACCTGCACCTTGCCGGTTACCCCCATTTTGCCGCCCGGTTTCTTGCCAACTGCTCAGCGGGTAAGTTTGATTAAAATGTAAGTTGACTTTTAATTTATTTACAGGAGACGTTGTTCTTGGACAGTTTTTTGTTTGCCTTAAGCCACCTGTCCCGGTTGCCGGTACCTGCCGTTCCCTTTAAAGAAGAATCTTTAGGGCGCTCGACGGCTTTTTTCCCCCTGGTCGGACTGCTTTTCGGGTTGATTCTGGCTGTCTTCTGGTGGCTGGCCGGCTGGCTGTTTCCACCCCCGGTGATCGCAGCAATGATTGTTGTCGGCTTGGTGGCCCTGACAGGGGGGATCCATTTAGACGGTTTTATGGACAGCGTCGACGGCCTTTTCAGCGGCCGGCCGAGAGAACGCAAACTGGAGATCATGCGGGACAGCCGGGTGGGCGCCTTCGGGGTCCTGGCACTGACCTGCCTGTTGTTGCTGAAGTTTGCTCTTTTGCAAGGATTGCTGGAAGGTCTGTTTGCCGGCGTCTTGTTTAAAATGCTTTTGCTTATTCCTGTTTTAAGCCGCTGGGGAATGACCTTCGCCATTTTTACTTTTCCTTATGCCCGGCCGGAGGGTCTGGGTAAGCTCCATACCATCTACACTGGGAGGAAGGAGCTTTTGCTGGCCACTCTTACTGCTGCTGTTGTAGCCGGGTTTATCCTCGGCCCGGTCGGCCTGTGGCTAATGGCTTTAGGCGGTGCTTTAACCTTGCTTTTAGGGAAGGCTGTTGCGGTGGAACTGGGAGGACTTACCGGTGATGTTTATGGAGCGATCAACGAAGTGCTGGAAGTAATGCTTTTGCTGGCTTTTTATGTCGTTTTAAGGGTAAGCAGCAGTATTCTATAAAAAGGGGTGTCAGGAATAGAGCATATCCACGGTGGTAATCTTACCCGGGCTGCCTTAAAATACGGTTTCCAGCCGGACCAGTTTATTGATTTCAGTTCTAATATCAACCCCCTGGGGCCGCCGCCTGCTGTGCCGGCAGCGGTAGCAGCAAATTTGGACCGTATTTGTCATTATCCCGATCCCGACTGTACCGAACTGCGCAGCGTTCTGGCCGATTACTTGCGTACCCGGCCTGATTATTTATTAATGGGCAACGGAACGGCAGAGTTGATTTACCTGCTGGTACGGGTAATAAAACGCCGCCGGGCATTGATCCCGGTACCTACTTTCAGTGAGTACGGTCTGGCGGTTTTGAGCCTGGACGGCGCAGTACAGGAACTGCCGATGAATGCTGATGAAGGCTTTGACCTGCCGTTGCGGCAGGTGCTTGATGCCCTGCCCGGAGCGGATATTCTATTTTTGTGCAATCCTAATAACCCGACCGGGCGGTTGATACCGCCGGAGGCTGTGCAAGAGATCCTGGAAATTGCCCGGAATAAGAAAATAACGGTGGTTGTAGATGAAGCGTTTATGGATTTTGTGCCGGATGGCGAACATTTTTCCGTTTTGAGGCTGGTCGACCGGTACCCCAACCTGGTAGTGCTTTACTCTCTGACCAAGTTTTTCGGCATCCCCGGTTTGCGATTGGGGGCGCTGGTAGCCGCAGATAACCTCGTCAGTCAAATGGCGTGTGCCCGCGACCCCTGGAGCGTTAATGTTTTGGCTCAGGTAGCGGGGGTAGCCGCCCTTCGCGACCGGGAGCATATGGAGATGACCAGGAAACTGGTCCAAACCGAGAAGCAGTTTTTGTTCGCAGGGCTGTCCCAACTGCCGGGGATTAAACCGTTGCCCGGGGAAGCCAACTTCCTGCTGGTAGACGTTGGAATGAGTGGCATTACATCTGATACTTTGGTTGAACTCACGGGCCGGCGGGGTATCTTGATCCGTGATTGTAAAAGTTTTAGCGGTCTGGCCGGGCAGTATATCAGACTGGCTGTCCGGACCCGCCCGGAAAATGAAAAGTTACTGCAGGTTATGCAGCAGATTTTGAGAGGAGAATAAAATTGAGTTGCCGCGTATTCTTAGTCCGTCATGGGGAGACTATCTGGAATGCTACCATGAGATACCAGGGACATACCGACATTCCGTTGTCGGAAAGCGGGTTACGGCAGGCCGAAATGTTGAGTAAAAAGCTGGCGGCGGAGAAGATCAACAGTTTCTACGCCAGCGACCTGCAACGGGCATACCGCACGGCGGAAATACTGGCTGCGCCGTACGGCCTGCCGGTGGTGAAAATGACGGCTTTGAGAGAGTTGAACTTTGGTGTGTGGGAGGGATTGACGGCAAAGCAGATTAAAGATGGTTATGCTCAAATGTTTAAGCAGTGGTGGTCAGCTCCCCTGACCACCCGCATTTCTGACGGTGAGACCCTGGCCGAAGTGGTAAATCGCTGCATGAGCGCCCTGCAGGAAATAGTCAGCCGTCACAAAGACGAGCAGGTGGTGGTGGTTTCCCACGGCGGCACTATCCGCTGCATTGTCGGCAGCGTCCTGGGCATAAACTTAAATCAATACTGGCGCCTGCGCCTGGACAACACGGCGTTGAGCATAATCGACTTTCCGGAGTGGGACAAGGGAATACTGGCGCTTTATAATGACTGCAGCCATCTTTCGGAGTTGGCCGCTTCAAATTTACAAACCAGGATATACCAGGAAGCTCAAAAGCACCTTCGTTAATTTTTATTGGAGATGGGAAACGATTAAGGACCGCCGGTCCTTTTTTAAAACTATCAGCCCCCGGCTCCGCCGCCCAGGCTGAAGCTGGTGTTTTTTTTAAATTATACTATATTTCCTTCCACCATGACCATTTTTAACTCTAAATTTTGATCCAGGAGCAGCAGGTCGGCGTCATAGCCGGAAGCAATCCTTCCCTTGCAATGCTCCAGGCCGAGTATGACAGCAGGGTTGGTACTGGCCAGGCGGACCGCTTGCGGAAGGGTCAGGCCCGACAGTTTGATCAGGTTTTTTACGCTCTGCAGCATGGTCAGGGTGCTGCCGGCCAGGGTACCGTCGGGCAGGCAGACCCGGCCATTGCGCACTGCAATGGTTTGCCCGGCAAGGTGGCAGGTGCCTTCGCCCGTGCCGGCGGCGCTGATGGCATCAGTGATCAGAGCCATCTTACCTTCTCCTTTCAACTTCCAGAGCAGCTTTAAGAGCGCCGGGTGGACGTGCACCCCGTCGCCGATTACCTCGATGCTCAAGTCCGGGCCGGCCAGGGCGGCCCCGGCCGGGCCGGGCTCGCGGTGATGAAAAGGGGCCATGGCGTTGAATATATGGGTGACGTGCTTTAAGCCGGCCTCCACGGCTTCCGTCATCTGTTCAAAAGTTGCTTCGGTGTGGCCGGCGGCCGGGATCATGCCGTTACCTGCCAGCCACCGGATAACTTCTATGGCGCCCGGCAACTCCGGCGCCAAAGTAACCATTCGCAGCCGGCCGGCGGCGGCGTCAGCCAGAGCTTTTATTTCGGCAAGATTGGGCATTAAAAGATAATCTTTGTTTTGGGCGCCCTTGCGGGCCGGGTTGAGGAAGGGTCCCTCCAGGTGAGCGCCCAGAATGCGGGCGCCGGCTGCTGGACGGCCGGCTGCTTCTCCCGTCGCCTGCAGCGCATCGAGCATCTGCTTCCGTGGAGCGGCTGCGGTGGTGGGGAGCATTCCGGTGGTTCCGTGCCGGGCGTGAAAGGAAGCTATTTTCACCAGCGCATCCGGCAACCCGTCCAGTACGTCGGCGCCGTTTCCCCCGTGCACATGCAGGTCGATAAAGCCCGGTGCAATAATCATACCCCCGGCATCGATAATTTTCTGTTCATTGTCCGGACAGGGCGGTGCTGTAAATATTTTGCCTCCCCTGATAAAAAGCCCGCGGTTTTCAGATAGGAAGCCGGTGCCCACCACAGTGCCGCCTCGAATAAAATAATTTACCACTATTCGGAAGCTCCTTTCGTGCTTTAATCTGAATAAGTTTACGTAGCTGAGTAGTTACTTTAATCTTCTGCTTTTTTAATTCCAGTTTATACTGGGGACGGAAGGTTGGCAATCCTGGCTTTTAGCTTGCAAATTCGGTTGGCTTCCCGGGAAAGCCCAAAGGGGCAATAAACTTAGTTGATGATTATGGTAAAATAACTGCTCGAATGATATGATTAAGGTGATTTCGATAACTTTGGTGGGTGAGGTGAGCAGGAGATGAGCCTGATCAAGGAGGCGGAGTTGCCGGGACTGGGCAAAAAGTATCAAATTGAGCTTGAAAGCAGTGATCGTCTGGTAGTTGTCATTTACGATGAAGGGCACCGGGAATTATACCATTTCCCTTCTGGAGAAAGTGAGCCCGCCTTTTCTTTTACCCTGACTGATCAGGAATCCCGTCAGGTGGGTTCTGTTATCGGAGGAGCTTTTTATCAACCCAGGATGCTGGAAAAACTTGAACTGGCCATTGCCGAGCTTCGCATTGAGTGGCTTAAAGTTGCACCAGGCGCGAAGGTGGTGGGGAAAAGCATTGGCGAGCTGGGTCTGCGTAAAAATCACGGCGTTACAGTAATTGCTATTATCGAGGAGGATAGCAAGGGCAAGAAGAAGGCCACTGCGATCAACCCCGGCCCCGGTTTTGTTTTTCTGCCCGGCCAGGTGGTGGTATGCGCGGGTAAATTGGGCAACGTTGAACGATTTCAGGAAATTGTGACCAGGGAAGAAGATTGACGCTATGTTCGAAGATCCTGTCGCCAACCTCGGCCTGGTTTTTATTTTTATTGGCCTGGCTGTTCTAACAGCAAATAAGCTTAAGTTCAGTTCTATCCCCCTGTTAATCCTGCTGGGCATATTTTTTGGTCCTCATGCTCCTGGTTACGGTTGGTTGGATTTACGGCTGATTAATGTTAGTGAGTCTATTGAACTGCTCAGTCGCCTGGGGGCGCTTTTTTTGCTTTTCCACCTGGGTCTGGAGTTTTCGGCCGGAAAAGTGGTTGAAAACGGGGTTATCATCCTGAAAGGCGGCAGCATTTATGTGGGTTTAAATTTTATCCGCGGCCTGGCTTTAGGATGGGTATTCTTTGGTTCTGTACCGGAAATGCTTGTCATGGCGGGGATTACTACCGTCTCCAGCAGCGCAATAATAACCAGGCTTCTGATGGAATTAAAGCGGACGGCCAATCCGGAAACCGAACTTATTTTGGGCATCATGGTGTTTGAAGATATTTTCATGGCTTTGTACCTCTCTTTTTTGTCCGGTTATTTGTTGTTTCAGAAAGCCGCATTTTCATCAGTATTTTTAAGCAGCCTTGCCGTCATGATTTTCGTGTTTTTCTTGCTTTTGGGAGCTCGTCGCCTCAGCGTCTATCTTAACCGCCTGTTAAGTATTCACAGTGGTGAAGTATTTACTGTGCTGGCGTTTGCTTTAATCCTTCTTGCTGCTTTTCTCGCAGATGTTCTTCATGTAACCGAGGCGGCAGGCGCTCTGTTGTTGGGGCTGGTACTGGCTGAGACACTTCATGCTAAAAGATTGATTCAGATTTTTGCTCCTTTACGTGACCTTTTTGGTGGAGTGTTTTTCCTTTCATTCGGCATGAACATCGATTATCACCAGTTTGCCGCTGTATCGGGTATCGCCGTGATGATGACTTTTGCCACTATAGCGGGGAACCTGTTGGCCGGTTACCTGAGCGCCCGGGCTTGTGGTTACCGTGGTCCGGCAGCAGCCAATATAGCCTGTACAATTATTGCCCGCGGTGAATTTTCTGTTGTTGTTGCCGGCCTGGCTGCTACAGCAGGCATGGTCGGAATAATGCAACCGTTTGCCGCTCTTTACGTCCTTTTGCTGGCTCTGGCAAGTCCTGTGCTGGCTAAAAGAGCAAGAAAAATTTATACGGCTGCCGTTTATTTCTGGAACAAGCTTTCAGGGATCAAGCAGATTTTGGGCAATTTTAATGCAGGTAAAGAGTAAAAATGAAATAATATTTAACCTTGTTTCCGAGGAAGAAAAAGTACGCGAAATTTCTTGATTTAAGGGAGGGCAATGATTAAAATAAGTTAAATATATAATCAGTTGCAAAGGGCTCCAGATACTGGAACAGGCAATATAACAGGTAACATACTATTTTTATAATATAAAATTGGAGGATAAAAATTGTTTTTTACAGGGAGAAACCATGAAAATAACGTTCCATTGGCTAACGGCACAATACTGGCCTGGTTGCAACAATACGACGCCGGCAGGCCGGTAGATAAGCTGTCCCAGTTGTTCTACCCTGATTATGACCTTTCTTCCTGGATACTGGGCGATGGCGGCAGCACTGCCCTGGTTAAACTTTCTCACGAACGTATCTGGTACGATCCTTATGGTTTGATCAGAGACAACCCGGGACAGGCGGGCGAAATCATTTCTGTTGACAGTGCAGAATTCGTAGAGGGAAGTGGGGTTTACCAGGTTATCAGCCACAAGGGGAATATAATGGTGCGTACCAGGACCTGGTTGCCTCCTGAATGCGGAGCATTGAAGTATCTACCTTGAGAGGAGACAGCGCCCTGGCTACAATATATCCGGTGGTGAACCTGGTGAACGTGGCAGGCAAGGTTTCTAAAATTGTTCTTTCCCGTATTATTCACAATATGTGGCTTGCTGTAACCTGCAGCGGAGCCGCCGCGGTTTCCAGCGGGGATGTTGTTGCTTCAATCAAGGGGGTGCGGCAGGCTGCCTTTGAACACGGCAGTATTCCCTCACCGGTTACTTTTCCGGCAGTAAAGTCTGTGCCTGAAGGGGGTTGGAGCCAGCCGGTCTAACTGGTGCTGGCCCTCGGCAGCAATAAGACGAGAGCGGTTAAAGAAATTAAGAAAGTTATGGCATCAGGGGATTGTCTTTACCACGAAACTCTTACCTGGTGGGATAAGTGGCATCAAAGTGGAACGCGCCTGGTTACGTCTGACAACCGTTTAAATTATCTCTGGCGCACTTCTCTTACCCTTTTGAAAAAGCTGCCTGCAAAAAAACAATCTTCCCGTTCTAATCGGTTTCAGGCCTTATCAGGGGAACGCCTGGGTAAGGGATAGCATCTGGATTATTTCCACTTTAGCAAGAGCCGGACACCCGGTCGAAGCTGTCGAAGCTCTCCGGGCGCTAAAGAAAATATTAAAAAAGCGCCGGGACGGGAATTTTTACTTTGCTTTTAGCACTACCACCAGAATGCCCAACGAGCATTCTTACGAGAACGATTCCACGGGTTTGATCATTTACGGTATCTGGTCCTGTTACCGTGCTCTGGGGGAAAGGGACCTGATCAGAGAATTTCTGCCATTGATTGAATACTGCGGTGACTGGATTTGCAACAATGCCGCTGGCTTTTTCGGTCTGGTCAAATCCTGCGCCGGTATATCGGAGGTTTTCGGGCCGCATCTGGGTCAAAAGTGCGAGCAAATGGTATGGACCAGCGCTATCTCCGCTTACGGAATTGATAAGGCCGCGTGTATGTTGGAGGCGGTGGGAGACCTGGAGAAGGCCGGGAAGTACCGTCAGTGCTGCAGTGATTTAAAAGGGGCGATTCTTACCCACTGTGTAAAAAACGGCGTTCTCTACCGTTCGAGAGAATCCGCCCGCCTTGATGCGTCGGTTTTGAATTTTCTCTTCGGTGATTTGAAAGTGTTTGATGACAGGGAGTTGCTGAAAGAAACAGTAGCGGCCTGCGAGAAGCGGCTGGTTGACCCTGTTTTGGGCGGGGTGTGGCGTTACGAAGAAGCTATTACGGAGGAGGGAGTTGGCTTAATTTCGTTAGGAGAAATATTCAGTTTGAGGTTACGAAGAAGCTATTACGGAGGAGGGAGACCTTCGTCCCTGGCTTTTTTATACCTTCCTTTTAGGCGAGGCCTGTTTGGCCCAGGGCCGGATGGCGGACGGCTGGCATTACTTCGGTACCACCCTGAATTATTCCACTTTTTGCGGTCTTTTTCCTGAGCTTATGTATACTTATGACCTGCCCCGCGGAATTGGAATGCCTAGTTTTTTGCAGTGCGGCTTTATCAGGGCCATGCTGGCTCATGCCGACCTTGAAAAGAGAAGTGCAAGCCGGCCGTTGCACCTGGATTACATGAAATTTGAGAATGTGTTGGTGTGGGGTGAGAGGTTCGACGTAGGGGGTTTGCGCGTAAATGGTTGAAGATGAGGGAGCAGGCGTATCGCGTGTACTGACCCTGGGCGAAGCCCTGATTGATTTTGTCCCGGTGCAGACCGGCCTGAAATTGATGGACGTTACCGGTTTCAACAAGGCGCCGGGGGGTGCGCCGGCCAATGTTTCGGTGGGGCTCTGCCGGTTGGGAGTGCAGTCCGGTTTTATCGGAAAACTGGGAGATGATGCTTTCGGTTATTATCTATATAAAGTGCTTTCTGAAAATGGGGTTGGTCTGGAGGGCGTATCATATACCGGCGCGGCCAAAACCAGCCTGGCTTTTATTACTTTGACTGAATCGGGCGAAAGGGATTTTTTATTTTACCGCGACCCGGGAGCCGATATGCTCCTTGAAGAGAAGGATATTAATCCGGCGCTGATAAGGAAGGCTGAAGTCCTGCACTTTGGAGCTCTGTCCTTGATCGGCGAATCGAGTTGCAGTGCTACGAAGAAAGCAATAGAACTGGCCCGGCTTTACGGACTGAAGATATCTTTTGACCCGAACCTGAGACTTGCTCTGTGGGCTTCTCCTGGAAGCGCCGGGGAAGCAATTGATGGAGTGCTCGATAACGTGGATTTGCAGGGAAGAGCTATCCTTTATCAGCGGCCGGGAAAGTGTTGAAGAAGGCGTGGGTTGGGTGCTTAAACGCGGAGTCGGATTGGTGGTGGTTACACTTGGCGCCGGCGGCAGCTTTTTTGCCGGCCGGGCCGGTCAGGGAAAGGTACCGGGATGGCCGGTACAGGCGGTAGACGCCACTGGGGCGGGTGACGCCTTTACCGCCGGCCTGCTGGCAGCTTTGCTGAAGGTGGAGCACCGTGAAAAAAACTGGAGATACCTCTCCGGAGATATCCTTGAAAAAGCCTGCCGGTTTGCCAACGCTGTTGCTGCCATTAGCACAACCCGTATGGGCGCCATCCCGTCTTTGCCATTAAGGGATGAAGTTTTATGTTTTTTAAGTAAAATGGGTTTTTAAGAGTGATGCCGCACCGGCATCTATGACGGCAGTAGAGGCAGGGTGAAGCTGGAGGCAGGAGGCCGGAACCATGATGGTTACCGGTCCCTCCAGGGCTGCCGCAACAGCCTTTGCTTTTCCGGCGCCGCTGGCCAGCAGCAAAGTCTGCCGCGCTTCGGTGATGGTGGCCAGACCCATGGAGATGGCCTGCCGGGGGACATTTGCCGGAGCTTTAAAAAAACGTTTATTGGCGGATATGGTTTCCCGGCTCAGTGTTACCAGTCCGGTGCGGGAATTGAACGGACGGGCGGGCTCGTTGAAGCCGATATGGCCGTTGTGTCCTATGCCCAGAACCGCCAGATCCAGGCCGCCCGAACTGGAAATCTCCTTCTCATACTGGCGGCCGGCGGCGACTGCATTCAAAGACATAGTGTCAGGCGCGTGGACATGTGCGGCGGATATTTTAGCGGGGGCAATAAAGTGGCTGTAAACAAAGGAGTAAAAGCTGCCCTCTTCCTGCGGGCTGAGCCCATAGTATTCGTCCAGGAGGAAGAAAGTCGCCCGGGAAAGGTCCAGGCCGTCTTTACAGTGTAGCCGGACCAGCTCCTGGTACAGTCCCAGCGGGGTACTGCCGGAAGGTATAGCCATTGCCAGTCGGACCATGCCGGCAATGAAACAAGCTGCACGGCGGCTCATTTCTTTATAATCATTGGTTATAATAATTTTCATGTCAAATCACCCCACTTAAGGTTTCTTTATCTGATGGCTGAAACCTTTGCTTAAATTCGCCGGAGATATGATTTTTTAATTTTGTTTTTGATGGGTAAGTATCCTGAATATTTTTTTAGGAAGCATTTATAAACTTAAGTTAATATGTTATAATTATTTGGACAACTAAATAAACTCGCTGGGGCGCTTAATTCTTTTTTTAGGAAAGAAGCGGGGGAACCAAATTCCTGGGGTGAGTCCTTTTTAGGGCAGCGTTTGTTGCTTGAAAAGGTAGGGTTAACTTTCGACCCGAACCCGTCAGCTAACTTCGCAAGCGTGGAAAGTGCTATGACCTGGTTTTAGTTTTGGCCTGGTTAATATCGGGTTTTTTATTGCGCCTCAGGAACTTCCTGGGGCTTTATTATTTTTCCAAGGGGGGATTCATAAATGGCGGTTTATCCGGTACCGGTAGACAATATAGACCGGCAGAAGAAAAAGCAAATTGCTCTGAGCAGGGCAACGGATTTGAAAGATAAAATAGCTGACTACCTTGCAGAAAAGGAAAATATTCTTACCGGTTTTGATTTGCAGGAAGAAATTCAGGCAAAGAAACAGCGGATACTCAAGTATTTTGGCGCTGATGAAGCGGAATGGCAGGACTGGCGCTGGCAGATGCGGCAC
>JAGUVT010000010.1 GCA_020062745.1 Deltaproteobacteria bacterium | reverse complement strand
CACCACGTTTTTGGCGTTCATTACACGGGGGTCGCCGGCGGCAATGGCTTCGCCCAGTTCCAGTTGGGTCAGCACCTGCGGGCTCTCCCCGTACAGGTATTCATTGGGCTTGTATTCTTGCGCCCCGGTGGCAATAACCGTAACGGCATGAGCAAACTTTTCTCCGGTAGTAATAGTAGTGGAAAAGTTTCCTATATATCCGGCCATCTCTTGAATATCGGCGCCGGTATAGATGCTGATGTTCGGATGGCTTTTTACCTTTTCGATCAGCTCTGCCAGGAAAGGCTGCACTTCCTCGCCTTTCAGGCCTTCTTTAATGCGCAGGGCATTACCGCCCAGATGATCGGCTTTTTCCACCAGATGCACTTTATGACCCTGATCGGCAATAGCCAGAGCCGCCGTCATGCCGGCAATGCCGCCGCCGATCACCAGGGCCGCCCTGGTCACCCCGACCACCGCCTGTTCCACCGGTTCCAGCAGGGCGGCCTTGGCCACCATCATCTTAACCAGATCCATGGCTTTCTCCGTGGCCTTCTCCGGCTCGTTCATGTGCACCCAGGAACACTGGTCACGGATGTTGGCCATTTCAAACAGGTGGCGGTTTAAGCCCGCTTCCCGCATGGTCTCCTGGAAAAGCGGCTTATGGGTGCGGGGGCTGCAGGAAGCCACCACCACCCGGTTCAGCTTGTTCTCCTCGATAATCTGACGCATGGCGGCCTGGCTGTCCTGGGAGCAAACATAGAGATACTCGCCGGCATAAACCACGTGCGGCAAACTTTTGGCCATTTCCACCACCGCGGGCACTTTCACCACGCTGCCGATGTTAATCCCGCAGTGACAGACAAAGACACCGATGCGGGGCTCTTCACCGCTCACATCCCGTTCGGGGGGATATTCTTTTTTCGTTACCAGTGTGCCGCAGGCATCGGCCAGCAGCCTGCCCGCCTCTCCGGCCGCCGCGCTGGCCTGCATCACGGTCTCCGGAATATCCTTCGGGCCGCTGAAGGATCCGGCCACGTATATCCCTTCTCGCGATGACCCGACCCCGGAAAGGGGGCCCGGCTCGGCAAAGTTGTACGCATTTAATTCAAGCCCCAGTTTCCCGGCCGCCTCCACCGCCTCGGCGGAAGGCCGCAGGCCGACCGACAGGACTACCAGATTGAAGCGTTCATTAATGATCGCCCCGTCTTCACTGACATACCGGATCAGCAAATCGCCGCTGCCGTCATCGGCTTCTTTCACCTCGTAAATACGGGAACGGATAAACCTTACTCCCTGCTGCTTGGCCCGCTCGTAGTATTTTTCAAAGCCTTTGCCGTAAGTGCGCATATCCATGAAAAATATGGCCGTATCCAGGGGCTCGGCACTGTGTTCCTTGGCAATGATCGCTTCTTTGACCGCATACATGCAGCACACGGCCGAACAGTAGTTCAGCTCCATTTTCTTGTTCCGCGAGCCGACGCATTGAATCCAGGCTATTTTTTCCGGCTCCTTGTGGTCGGAAGGCCGGATCATATGACCCTGGAAGGGGCCGGAAGCGCTTAAGATACGCTCAAACTCCAGGCTGGTGATCACATTGGGAAAGCGGCCGTAGCCGTAATAATCGAGGGCTTCTGCTTCAAACTTCTCAAAACCGGGGGCGTAAATGACCGCTCCCACTTTCAGCTCCACCGTCTCTTCTGCCATCTCCCGGTCTATGGCGCCGGCCTGGCAGGCTTCTTCACAGGAACCGCACTCCAGGCAGTTATCCATGTCAATGGCGACGGCATTCGGGAAGGCCTGGGCATATCTTTTGTAAATAGCCTTTCTCTGGCCCAATCCCTGGTTGAACTCATCCCCGACGTCCTGCGGGCAGGCTTCGATACATTCGCCGCAGCCCGTACACTTGTTCACATCCACATAGCGAGGATGTTTTTTAACGGTGACCGTAAAGTTGCCCGGCTCACCCTCCAGGGAAATCACTTCGGCGCCGGTCAGGACATCGATGTTCAGGTGCCGCCCACACTCCACCAGCTTGGGCGAAAGGATGCACATCGAACAGTCATTGGTCGGGAATGTCTTGTCCAGCATGGGCATGGTGCCGCCGATGGCCGGCGACTTTTCCACCAGGTAAACCCGGTAGCCGGACTCGGCCAGGTCAAGTGCGGACTGAATGCCGGCAATGCCGGCGCCGACTACCATCACCGCTCCTACTTTATCAACACCCACTTTTGTATCCCCTCACTTCGTTAATTATGGACACACACATATTATTCTTTTTCTTCTTTTTCCGGTAAAATCAACGCCTTTTCCATTATGGTACAGACGTGCTCGTTTTTGGTTCCCAGTTCGTAATGGCTGGTGATATCGTTGAACTGGTCCATACAGTTATGGCACGGCACGGCTACAATTTTGGCCCCTGTTTTACGCACCTGTTCGGCTTTGAGCCGGCCTTTGGCGATGCGCTGCTCTTTAAACTCCGGCATGGCCAGGGCGCCGCCGCCGGCGCCGCAGCAGTAGTTGTATTTCCGGTTCGGGTCCATCTCCCGGTAGTCCTTTACGAAGCTCTTCAAAACATCCCGGCCGTCTTCAAAAACCCCTTCTTTTCTGGCCGTATTGCACGGGTCGTGATAGGTGACCGCTTCGGCAATCTTATCCGGATCAAGCTTTAAGCGGCCTTCCTTTATCCACTGGTTGAGCAACTGCAGAATGTGCCGGACGGGAAATTCCGGTCCTTTCCAGAAGTTCCGGTAACCATGCTTGACGGAACGGAAAGCGTGGCCGCATTCGGTAACAATTAACTCTTTGGCTTTTAAGCGCACCACTTCTTCCAGCATGGGCCCGGTAATTTCCCAAAAGTCCTTATCATTGCCGCTGAAAAGGGCCAGGTTGGTCGCGTCCCACTTCTTGCTGCTCAAAGTGTAATTGGCCCCGGCCGCATAGAAGATCTTCAAAGTGGCCTGCAGGTCCTGGGGGTAATACCTGACTTCGCGGGCGTTGAAGCCGAAAAGGAAGTCGGCGTTTTCCTTGTCAATCGGTATTTTGTAATCCGGATCGTCCAGTTCGGCCTGCAGCTCTTCCTCCAGCCACTCCAGTGTTTCTATGTAATCTTCCGGCGAAACTTCCATCTGGTTGCCGGTCCGGATCGTATCGTCAACCACCTTTTGCATAAACCCGGGCGGCTCCAGGCCGAAATTGCCCCGCACGGTGCGGACGACGGCCCCCATGTTCACACCCATCGGGCATTCCACCGTGCAACGCTCGCACATGGTGCAGAACCATACAAAAGGATCCTTTAAGGCATCCTCTTTCATGCCCAGCAGCACTTTGCGGATAAACCGGCGGGGGTTCATGCCCTCGTGCACGTCGCTGTAGACACATCCGCCCGTACACATGCCGCAGTTGAGGCAATTGTAAAAATTGTCGTTTTTAATTACCTTGGCTACTTCGGCGCGAAATTTAGGGTCAAGTTCACTTGCCAGAATCTCTTCCAACTACTATCCCTCCACATCGCTTAGTATTCGGCGGGCAGCTCTTTCAGCTCGGCCAGCGTAAACACCGGGCCGTCCTTGCAAACGTATTTGGGACCGATATTACAACGCCCGCACATGCCGACACCGCACTTCATCCTCATCTCCAAAGACATGATAATCCGCTCGGGCGGAAAGCCCAGTTCCTCCAGCACCGGCAGGGTGAATTTGATCATTACCGGCGGCCCGCAAACGATGGCATAACAGTTTTCCGCCTTTGGAGCCGCCTCTTTGGTCACAGCCGGGACGAAGCCCACCCGGCCCTGCCAGCCTTCCTCGCCCCGGTCCACGGTGAGGACGGTATTGATATCACTCCTCTTCTCCCACTCCGCCAGTTCTTCTTTATATAGCAGCAGGCCGGGGTTACGGGCGCCGTAGATAACGGTAAGGTCACCGAAATCCTTACGGTTGTCCGGGTGCAAAATATAGGTGGCCAGTGACCGCAAAGTGGTAAAGGCAAAACCGCCGCCGATTATTACCAGGTTCTTTCCTTTAAAGTCCTCGATCGGATAATAATTACCAAGCGGCCCCCTGACGCCTACCACTTCCCCTTCCTTGATCAGGTGCAGGGCCGTGGATACTACTCCCACCTTCATTACGGTAAACCGCAACTCACCCGCCTCGGTGGGCGAGGAGGCAATCCCAAAAGGCGCCTCTCCCTTTCCGAACACGCAAATTTCCGCAAACTGGCCCGGCAAGTAACGAAAGTTTTTCTCGTCCTCCTCCCGCAAAAACTTCAAGGTAAAGGTGTGCAACAGCTTGTCCGTGGTTTCCGTAAAATTCTTAACTACCTTCATCGGCGCCGGCAGATACGGATTATTCATTAAAAAATCAACCCCTCTCCCCAATATCCTGCCCCTGAACGACAGCCACCAAACTGCGAAGATCCAGGTTTACAGGACAGCTTTTAATACACCTGCCGCAACCGACACAAGCTATAGCGCCAAAATTATCGACGAAATACTTAAACTTGTGCATCAGCCTCTGCCGCCACCGCTCTTTGCCCGAAGTCCGGGGATTATGGCCGGAACCGTGCAGGGTGAACAAAGGAAACATACAGGAGTCCCAGTTGCGCACCCGGCAGCCGCTGTCGTCAACAGCCTCGTCGGTAATATCAAAACAGTGACAGGTGGGGCAAAGGTAACTGCAGGCCGCGCAGCCGAGGCACTGCTCGGATAACAAGTCCCATACCGGATGATAAAACATCTGAT
>JAGUVT010000129.1 GCA_020062745.1 Deltaproteobacteria bacterium | reverse complement strand
GCGTATTTTCTCCTGCGGGTCGAAGCGGTCGAAAACGTTGCTCAACCCGTCATTGTGGATTCTTTCATACATTTCCTGTACCGAGTCATGAACGCTGACCCTGCCGTCCAGGGCGTGTCTGGTCCTTTTAGCCATCATTTGTCCTCCTTTTCTAAATTCTACTGTTATAATGTACCAAACAGCGCATTTATATTTATTCCTTCAACACTTCCCGCAGCCTGTCCGGATAATCGGTGATAATCCCGTCCACGCCCATTGCAATAAGCCTTCTCATATCCTCCTTCCGGTTTATGATCCACGCATGCACTATTATTCCCCCGTCATGCGCGGCTCTAATAAAATCAGGCGTTATAACCTTGAGCGCGCCGAATTTCTCCGGCACCTGCAAGGCTTTAACCGCGGGCCGGTAAAAAAGATTAAATTTCAGGCAGACAACAAAGCCGAGCACCTGCAAAATGGAAGCCGACGTGTCGATGCCGGCCTCGTTCAGCCGCTCAAACCTTCTTCTCACCAGGTCGTTCTTGGCCGCCACCAGCACCTTGCGCTGCAATTCCTTTTCTAAAATAAGCCCGTAAATTTTTTCCTCAACAGGCGGCGCAACCTGCTGTATTTCAATGTTAAACCGCCTGTCCGGCAAAGAGTCAAAAACTTCCCGCAAAGCAGGGATGGACAGCCCCCTGCCCCTGTAGGGGTGGGTTTTACCTCCATCACTGGTAAAATTGTAGCCGGCATCGAGCTTTTTCAACTCCGCCAGAGTGAAGTCGCTCACCTTGCCCGTGCCGCCGGTTGTGCGGTCCACCGTGGGATCATGAACAACCACAATATGCCCGTCACGGGTAGCCCGGACGTCCATCTCCAAAACATCCGCCCGGTGCCTCCGGGCCGCACGTGAAAAAGCCAGCAAGGTATTTTCCGGGTAAAGCCCCGCTCCTCCCCGGTGGGCCATTACCAGAACATTCCTTCTCCGTCCGCTCATACCGCTTTAACCTCCACAAAACCTATCATATTAATATGTCGCAAAGAAACCGGAACACACAGGGAATATTTTTAGAAGAAATACAAATAATAGGATAAACGATTAAACTGCTGGAAAGGATAACATTAATCGCGAGGGGAGGTGAAACCATGCCCAACGTAAAATGCTCGGTAACCGAGTGCAAGTGGAATAATTCCATAGAATGTCATGCGCCGATGATCCAGGTGGACCGCAACGGCTCCGGCAACGCCAGCAATTCCGACCAGACCAAGTGTGACACCTTCAGAACAAAGTAGTTAAAAAGACTGGTGCAAAGCCAGTCTTTTTTCTTTATACACAAACAGACTGGAAGGCAAACCGGAAGAAGGCCGCTTAATCTTATTAAAGATAATTGCAAAAACAGCCAAATATTTTTTTCAAAAAAAAATTTTAAATATAGGGAACCTGGAAGCCGTTTTTTACGTCTATATGTTTAAAGGAGTTTTTGAAGGGAGCGCTTGCTGATGGAAAAAGACGGCTCTCCGTGGCGGGGAATGGCTTTGTTTTGGTGGTGGCTGATCATGGCGGTGGCGATTGCCGGGATCATCATGATGATCCTGGGGGTGCCGCCCAGGCCGGCCGATGCCGACGATGCGGTTTTAGGCCGGGTGGGCGAGGCGGTGCGGCCGCTGACGGAAACACCGGTAGAAATGACCGGCGAGGTAGTAAAAATAAAGCTCGGGCAAAAGTTTACGCGTGTGGATGCGGTTTTTACCTTTCACAACAGCGGGGCGGCAGCGGAAGTGTTGATGGGTTTTCCGGAGGCGCCGCCGCGGGCGGACGGTGAAAGCGAAGGGGACGATACCGCCCTGCATGATTTCGAAGCTTTCGTGGACGGGGAAAAAGTGGCGGTGGAAAAAAGAACGGGGCTGGCGCCGGAAAACGGGGCCAAGGAGCTTTCTTATCCGGCCTGGCATACCTTTACGGTGCCCTTTGAAGCAGGTCAGACCAGGGAGGTGCGCAACACCTACCGCGTCAAGAACGGGTACTCCTCCGAGGGCACAATCCGCTCCGGTTATATCTTAACCACCGGTTCCGTCTGGAAAGGTTCCATCGGGCTGGTGCGGGTGACGGTGGAACCGGACGGCGTTTTGCCCTACAACCTGCAGGGGGTAAGCCCCGCCGGGTACCGCTTTGCCGGCGACAGCCTGGTCTGGGAATGGAAGAATTTCGAACCGGACCGCAACATCGAAATCATGTTTAAAATGTACGAAAATTCTACGCTGTGGTCCTGGGCCGGCGCCGACCCGGTATTACAGCAAAATATCATCAAAGCGGTGGGCGCCGGGGATTACGGTGCAGCTCTGACCATGGCGCGGGACTACAAGAAAAACCACCCGCTGCTTGCCGCGGAAGTCAAGGACAATCTGGACTACTGGGAGGCCCTTCTGGTTTCACTGGCAGGCGGCGAGGCCCGGGATTACTGGGAGGTTTTCATAGACAAAGCGGAAAACGTGCCGCCGGATAAAGAGCTTTATTTTTATCCCTCCGTAGACCTGGCGGCCCCCTTTTACTTTCTGGGCCGGATTTACGCCGGGGAAGGGCGGAACGACTTAATCCTGCAGCTTTATGACGAAAGCAAAAAGAAGAGGGTTCACCCGCAGGTGGGGCGCCGGCTGCTCTCCCTCCTCCCGGAAGGAACGGCGGCACAGCACAAACCGGAGGTGCAAAAACTGGCCGTGGTGGCTTATCCCACCCGGGGCGGACTGGCGCTGGAAGGGGAGGTTGGAGATGCGGACGGTGATCTCGACCGTATCGACATGTCCCTCTGGTACCTGGCGGAAGGCCGGAAGCAGGAAGTGGGATACCGCGCAAACCCCATCCAATATAACCGGTACCGCCATAAGATGGATGCTTTTATTCCCTTTTCGGAAGCAATAGCCGGTCATGAACTGTTTTATACCCTCCGGGCCATTGACGGCGGAGGCCGGCAGGCGGAAACCGGCGGCAGCTATGTATGGAACGAATACTGGATGACCTTTATGGTAAACGGTCGCCCGTACAGGCTTGCTCATCCGCTGGCAGTCGTGGACGACCGGGTTCTCCTGGCAGCGGAGGACTTGATTAAGATGCTGGACATAGAGAAAGCGGCCTACAGCCCGGGCAGCAGGACAATCACCCTCCAGCGGGGCGGAAATGTGCTCGTCCTCACGGTTGGCGGAACAACCGCCTACCTGAACAACAAGCCGGTATCGCCTGAAGTCCCGGCACAAGCAAGGGAAGACGGATTCTACCTGCCGCTGCGCTTCACAGCCGGCAGCCTCGGCGCGCAGGTGGGCTGGGACGGGCAGCGCCGGGCTGTTCTGCTGGGCACGGAGCAGATGCCCATGCCGCCGGCCGGCGCCGGCAGAGGATGAAAACGCCGCATGTCATTGCGAGGATGAGGACTACCGGCAACTGGCCCGGCAATGGCAGCCCTGGGCCGGCAGTCCGGGGCTTCGCGGTGAGCCAGTCGCCGTAACGCTCCGGCATTCAGAGATACGCCGGTTTTTAAGAGAAAATGGTTGGGGGATACATTTGGAGTGATGCCTTGTCTCTTTTTTCCAAAAGGGTTATAATATACCCGACAGACGATGATATTTTAATTGCCGCAGGAATCACCAGTTGCATGCCTGGAGCACAAAAGCAGTCATAAAGGGTGAGAAAAAATGCGCGTCATAAATTACGATGATTACGTTGAACAGTTGCGAAAAAAGTCACTGCGGGTTTATACCTGCTGGGCGGCACAAACAGGCAAGGCTTTGCCTTCCCGCAAACGCCGCGACCCCGAGGAAGACATCATCTTGTATTTGCTGGACCGGAAACGCTGGCAGCAGGCTCTGGCCAGCGGTCGTCTGAAAAAGGTCGGCCCCCGGAGGTATCGCTTATATGGATGAAGCTCTTATAAAAAAAATGCTTTCTTTAATCCAGGAAAAAGACCCCCTGAAAAAAGCCCTGGGCACACTGGCCGTTCTCACCGAGGCCCTTAAACCCATGGGCATCAAGCCGATCCTGGTGGGCGGCCGGGCCCTGGAATTTTACACTTTGGGCGGGTATGCGACCAAAGATATAGACCTGGTTATCAACGGAAGAGAGCAGGCCAAAGCTGTTCTTGCAGCAATAGGTTTTCTACGCCGGCCCGGCGAGCGGCACTGGTATCATGAAGAGCTTGATCTGGCGATAGAAATACCCGGTGAGTTTTTGGCCGGTTCGATGGAAAAACTGTCTACTGTGGAAATAAACGGCATGGAGGCTTTTATTATCGGTATTGAAGATTTGATCATCGACCGCCTGGCGGCGGCTAAGTTTTGGAAGAGCCGGGGCGACGTTCAGTGGGCGGCAAAACTGCTGGCCCTTCATACCCGGGAAATAGACATGGAGTATCTTCAAAACACTGCCGGCAAAGAACACGTCGAAGATGTTTTAAAAGAAGTTATCAGGCAGAGCAAAGTATATCTTGATCTTGTTTGAGCTTCCTGTGCAGTTGCCCAGACATTTTTCCAAAAAAGTTTTAAAAACAGGGAACCTGGAGGCCGTCTTTTACGTCTATATATTTAAAGGAGCGCCGACAAATACTTTAGATTTTAATGCTGATAGCTCATGACTGACATAGGCTTTCACACCTGCGGCCTCGCAATGACAGGGAAAGGTTTACTTTCAGGAAAGATGGGATAAAGCTGAACACAAACAAAAGCCTGCTTTACGCAATTTTAGTGTTCATCGGCCTGGCACTGGCCGGACTTCTCACGAGTTGCAATCAGACTGGGAAACAGCAACCCCCGGCCGTTTCCGACGGAACAAACTTCAACCTGGTATTCAAGTACGGCGTCGGAGCCAAAAACGAGCTTGATACATTTAGAGGATAAGATAACCAACAAGGATGAGAAAGCCGAAAAACTGAGGGGGCTTATTAAATGCATCGAAGACATTATTAAAGCCAAGAAAGAGTATCAGAACCTCCCCCCTCCCAGGGGAGGTTACGATTAGGG
>JAGUVT010000090.1 GCA_020062745.1 Deltaproteobacteria bacterium | reverse complement strand
AGGAAAGGTTTTGGCAGCCATGCCTTATAAGACACTGGTCATTATTCCGGCTTATAACGAGGCAAAAACCATAAGACGGGTGATAAGAAACATCACGCAGCAGGCCGGGGTGGATATTCTGGTGGTTAACGACGGCTCAAAGGACGGCACCTCGGCAGAAGCCAGGGCGGAAAAAGTAACGGTTATCGACCTGCCGTACAACCTGGGCATAGGCGGGGCCATGCAGACGGGATACCTGTATGCCTCCCTTTACGAATACGATTACGCCGTGCAGTTAGACGCCGACGGGCAACACGATCCCCGGTTCATCAATGCTCTCCTCCAGCCGCTCCTGTGCGGGGAAGCGGATATGGTTATCGGTTCACGGTACAAACAAAAGACGGGGTACAACGGTTCCGCCGGGAGAAGGATCGGCTCGCTGTTCTTTACCGCTTTATTAAAGCTTTTGACGGGGTGGACCATCCACGACAGCACTTCCGGCTTCAGGGCCATGAATAAAAGGGTGATTAAATTCTTCGCCGCCAGTTATCCCCAGGACTACCCCGAGGTAGACGTGATCATCCGCTTAGAACGCAACGGATTCCAGCTTGAGGAGGTACCTGTGGAGATGCACCCCAGAAAGGGCGGTAAATCTTCCATCACCTTGACCAGGTCCGTATACTACATGCTCAAGGTAAGCCTGTCGGTGGTCATAAACGCTTTTAAACCAAATGTGCTTTATATCCGGCATAAAACAGGTGTGGATGGGACTGCCCATGAGCTTTGATGTTTACACCTTCGCCCTGGTTTTCAGCATCCTTTTTTTAATCATGGTGGCGGAATTCGTGAGAAGGGGGACTCTCCTGGAACAGCACAGCCTGTTCTGGTTCTTGTTTGCCCTGGTTCTGCTGGTTCTTTCGGCAAACAAAGGGTTTCTCGAAGGTTTAAGCCGGGCGCTGCACATTTATTACGCCCCCTCAGTTCTTTTCCTGCTGGGGCTTTTGTTTATCATCCTTTACAGCTTCCATCTGACGGTCCTCCTGTCAAAACAGTCGGAAAAAATATTAAGACTGACCCAGGAAGTGGCCATTCTTAAAAACAAAACAGAGAAACCGGAATTGCCTCCGGCAGTTGAAGAGAGGAAGGATTAAAATGGTTTACCTGCTGGTGGGGATAAATGTACTTTTGCTGGTTGCCGGCCAGATATTGTGGAAGTTCGGCGTCGGGAAAGACGCCGACGTGAAGACAGTCCTGACGAGTTTGTTTTCTCCCTACATCATGGCGGGAATCCTGCTGTATGCTCTGGCCACGTTGATCTGGCTCTACGTTCTTTCGAGGGAACAGTTCAGCATTATCTACCCGCTGCAAAGCACCGCGTATATTCTGGGCGTCCTGGTGGCCTGGCTTATTTTTAGAGAAGCCATACCTTTAACCAGGTGGGTGGGCGTGCTTTTTATCTCTGCCGGCGTGCTTTTAGTCGCCATGAAATAGGGGGTGCGGAGTTGCCCTGGAAGGACAAAAACAACGTTGTTCGCTCAATTATTATAATCCTGCTCCTCGCCTTAATCATTGCCCTGGCCCTTTATTTGAGGCTGAAATTTGTTTTCGCCGTTGAACATCCTCCGCTCAGGGAGCATTCCGATCCTTATAATTACGACATCATGGTGAAACAATTTCTTGCGCACGGTTTTCTGGGCTATCTGTCCAGCCAGCCCAACGCCTACGTCACCCCCGGTTACCCCCTCTTCCTGGCCCTGCTCTACCGGCTTCTCGGCTACAGCCAGGGCAGTCCCCTGCAGGCGGTTATGGTGGTCCAGGCCGTGGCCGGTGCCCTGACCGCCGGATTGATGTACTTCATTGGAAAGGAAATCAAAAATCCCCGGGTGGGGCTCACGGCCGCATTCCTTGCAGCCGTCTATCCCTCCTTTGTGTGGGCGCCTACACTGCTGCTTACAGAAGTCCTTTACACCTTTTTCTTTATGCTTTATTTTTACATCCAGTTGTTGCATTTGAAAAAACCCGCGCCGGTCCTGGGTGTTTTAACGGGCCTCCTGTTTGGAGCAGCCGTCCTGATCCGCCCGGCGGCGGCGCCCCTGCTGGTGGTGCCGTATCTTTATCACTTCTACAGGACAAAAGCCTTGTTGCCTTCCCTGCAGATTTTCGGACACGCCCTGGCCGGTTTTGTCATCGTCATGCTGCCCTGGTGGATCCGCAACGTGGTCACCCTGCACCAGATGATCTTTCTGGCCACGCAGACCTGGAACCCCCTCCTCGCCGGCGCCTACCCTCATTTTACCGGGATTGAAAAAATGCCCGACAATGTCCGGTCCACAAGGGAAATTTTCAGTTTTATCCTGCACGGTTTTCTGACCCAACCGCTGCTCTACCTCAAATGGTACACCATCGGCAAGTTCCAGATTATCTTCAGCAACATGTGGTATGATCTTGACCTCAGGTATTCTTATTTAAGATCCATTTATTTTCTCCATCATTTTATCTATGTCCCGGGCTGGATGGGCGCCTTTTTTGCCTTCAGGCGGGAGGAAATCCGGCTGCCGGCCCTGTTTGTGTTCCTGCTCACAGCCATACAGCTCATGTTCATTCCCACCACCCGTTATGCCTTTACCATCATGCCCCTGCTCATTCTTCTGGCCTCTTATCTGGTAAACCATCTTTTCTGGCCGGATCAACTGGTTGTCAAAACAGGACGGAAGGCACTTACATAGTAAACAGTAGCATTATCCTGCTCCTCATGGTAGAATAGGAGCAGACGGAACATCCTTTCAGGCAGGCGTTATAAATGAACACCGAATCCCCGGCAATTAAAATGGATGAAATGATCAAAAGGTTGTTTCATTTATCTAAAAAACCCTTGCTCAACCTTTTGAACGCCCTGTACGACGATAACCTTGAAGAAACGGCTGGGGTGGAGTACGGCAGCACCGAGTTTATTTACGACAACCTGGTTAAAAGCATGGCCGACCTGTTTATAAACGTTTACTCCCGCCGGGCTGTTTACAGGTATCACATAGAGTTTCAAACCACCCACGACAAAAACATCGTCATCAGAATGTTCCGGTACGGCTTTGAAAAAGCCAAAGAACTGCTGGATTTATCTGATTTGTCCAAAACTGTGGAAATGGAATTCCCCGACCCCCGGGTGATCTTTATTGAAGAAAATGAAAAGATCCCGGACATACTGCAGTTGAAAATAAAGATACCCAAACAAGAACCGGTAATCTACCAGGTGCCGGCCTTTAAATACTGGTTGTATAATGCCGGGCGCCTGTATGACATGCAGATGTACCTTTTGCTTCCCCTGCAGGTTTTTAAAATCCGCAAACACTTAAAAGCTAAAGGGGAAATAGATGAGGCGGCTTATCAAAAGCTGATAGAAACAGCCGAAGAAACCATCCGGGTCATCGGGCGGGTTTTAGAAGAAAGAAAAGTAACTCCCGAAGATGCCGGGGAAATGAATGCCATTCTGGTAAATATAATGGAATATCTGTACGGCAAATATGGCGATTACAGCAAAATCGACCGGGAGGTGAAGAACATGATCAAAACTTTCTATGATCCCAAACTGGTGGAAGAAGGTAAGATAGAAGAAGGCCGCTTAATCTTGTTAAAACTAATCAAAAAACGCATAGACCCTCTGTCTAATGATATCGAAGAAAAAATCAACAACCTGGGAATAGAGCAGCTTGAGTTGCTGGCTGAAAAGATATTTGAAATAACTACCGAAGAAGACTTGCGGCAGGCGGTTACTGTTATCCATTAGAAAATATCCCCCGTCATTGTTTTAGCCCGGTTCACAAGCCCTGTCATCTTTCGGGGCTTTTTTGTTTTGTTCTAAAAATATAGTTAGATTTCATCTACACATGTTTTTAACACCGTGTGCACCCGGTGGACATTTATAAAAAATTTTTCATCAACCGGTGGAACAAAATAGGCGGTTTCACCGTCTAACTTATTAAGAAAGGTTTTTTTAAGGAGGGCTTCGCTTTGAAGAAAAAGCTGGTATGTCTGCTGGTATTGGCATTGCTGAGTCTAAGTCTGCCTGTCCAGGCCCGGGCCGGCTCCGGGGGTTTTCCGGATCTGGCGGGACATTGGGCTGCCGGAGCGGTTGAAACGGCGGTGTCGGAAGGGCTTGTGGACGGTTACCCGGACGGCACCTTCCGGCCGGACAACAATGTCAGCCGGGCCGAAGCTTTAAAGCTGATTGCGGCTGCAGTCACCCTGGCCCCGCAGCCCTTGGGTGAAGAAAAACAGGGAAAGTTCTTTTCCGACACGGCCGGGCACTGGGTTGAAACCCATGGGTGGCTTCCGACCGTCTGGGATGCCGGCTGGCTGTTTCCGTCAGAATTAAAAGACCGCTTTGAACCGGATCAGCCCGCCTCCCGGGCCGAAATCGCCGCCTGGGCCGCCCGGGCCGCCGGCCTGGACTCAACCCGGCTGTCTCAGCGCACCTTCAGCGACATAACCGGCACCCCGCCGTTTTTAAGGGACGCGGTGCAGGCGGCCGCCGACCACGGTCTGATAATGGGTTACCCCGACGGGAGTTTCCGCCCCGGCACACCGGTAAACCGGGCTGAAGCAGTGGTTATTGCCCGGCGGCTGTATGAAAAGACCGTTCCCCGGCCGGCGGAAGACACACTGATCGAACTTAACGGGCAGGAGCAGGAGTTCCGGCCCTATTATGACCGCGCCAGAAAAATTAAGCGGTACCTGCCGGCCCAACCCGTCCTGCAGGCCCTGGGTCTTCCCTATACCCGGGATACGGCCCTGCGCCGGGTTAAAACAGCGCCGGCCGGGAAAGCCGAAGCCGTCCTGACGGCCGGGAAGGTCGATGTTGATTTGAGCAACGGCGCCCGCTGGCGTCTTGCCAACCCCCCGGTCTGGGTGGATGGAGAACTATATGTTACGGAAGACTTCTGGGTTCATCTGGTTGACATCGTTCCCGGTGAAGAAAGCGGGCAGAAGAAAATAATTCTCAAGTCTAAAGAAGATTATCCGTTTTGGCCCGGCGCGGCAGAAGACCCCGTTCGCGTTCCGGCCCTGACCTGGGCCGCAGACGCCGCCCTGGCGCTGGCCGGCGCCGCGGCGGAATCCGTCCGGGAAGGACATTATGATCCAGAACGGCTGGGCGCCTTTATGACCATCGGCGCGGCTCAACAATTTGACGATGAGGACTACCGGCAACTGGCCCGGCAGTGGGAACCCTGGGCCGGCGCCGGGGTCAAGGCGGTCTTTCGCGCCCACTCAAGGGATAACAATCGCGCTGTTGTGATCCTTGAATCACCGCATCAAGAGGGTTTGCTCCTGGCCAGCGAATGGAACCGGGAGTCCCGTGAAGACGGCCATACTTATTCTCTGCTGGCCAACCCGCGGGCTTATATCGAGGAGGTTCCCAAGCAGCCGGCAGCCGGTACCAAAATTGACCCGCCGGCCACGCTGATTGTCCACCACTACACGGCTCCTTTCCTGCAGACCTGGCTCGACGGCCGGCCGGTGCGGGCGGAACACGGTACGGAAAACGGAAAGGCGGTGGCCCTCATTGGAGCAGCCGACCTCCCGCCGGGCTCTCATACCGTCGTGGTTTCCAGCCTTGAAACCGCTTCCGGCCCCTGGCTGGCGGCCCGGAGCTTTGAGGTGAGCCGGTCGCCGTAACGCACAGGGGTAAATTCGTGGAACACTAAATTCGAGGGATACTATACTAAATTTCTACTAAGCATAATTTAGTATGGTATCCCCATAATTGCACATAATTTTATGAAACAAATGGGAGGCTTGTTACGTCTATTAAGTAAAAGAGGAATTTTTCAGGAGGGAGCAACGTGAAAAAATATTTGCTTATATTTGTCTTACTGTTAAGTGTTTTCCTGTCTGGCTGTTTGAATGGGGTACCCGAAGCTAAATCGCCATCAACCGGGGAAAGAGACCAGGCGGCGGTGGCAAGTCTGATTGAAGCTTTCGGCGGCAAACTCCAGGCAGTTTCACTGCAAGCCTCGAAAGATGTAGTGAAGAAAAGTATACAAGAGAACTACGGCGATCTTGTATCCCCCGCACTTCTGGCCCAATGGGTAAGCAATCCCTCGAACGCTCCGGGGAGGGTGACTTCCAGTCCGTGGCCGGAGCGGATAGAAATCCGGGAACAGGGCAGTATAATTGAGCCGGAAAAGCAGGCGAATAATCAGCACGCCGGGTGGACAGCAAGGAAATTAGCTGATTTTTTTTTGAAATAGCGTTATAATAAGCACGATAATATTTTTTACTGGGGGATGAAAAATTGGCAATCGATCCGGTGGCGGTCCAACTGGGACCGGTCTCCATTTACTGGT
>JAGUVT010000007.1 GCA_020062745.1 Deltaproteobacteria bacterium | reverse complement strand
GGCCGACCGCCTGCGTTACGGGCAGGTGGTGGATTTTCTGGATTTCAGGGTGTGGCCGGTTTTCAATCTGGCCGACACGGCCATTGTGATCGGTGCGGGGCTTTTAGCCTGGGAATTGCTGCGCCGCCCGGACGACCGGCCGGACAAGGAAAGGGAACCGGAATGCTGAACTTTTTTTCTTTTACGGTGGAAGAAAAGGATGCCGGCAGCCGGCTGGACGTTTACCTGACCGTTGAGGCGCAGGGTCTGAGCCGTTCTTATATCCAAAGGCTGCTGGAAGATGGTATGGTGACCGTCAACGGCAAGGAGACCAGGGCCGGCTACCGGATTAAAACGGGTGATGCGGTTGTTCTGAGCGTACCCGGACCGGAAGGGCTGAATCTTGCTCCTGAGGCCATCCCTCTTGATATATATTATGAAGACAGCGATGTTCTGGTGGTAAACAAACCCAGGGGGATGGTAGTGCATCCGGCGGAGGGAAATTACGGCGGCACCCTGGTCAACGCCCTGCTTTACCACTGCCGTGACCTGTCTGGAATCAACGGTGTGCTGCGGCCGGGCATTGTCCACCGGTTGGATAAGGATACTTCGGGGCTGCTGGTGGTGGCCAAAAATGATGAGGCGCACCACAACCTGGCCGCCCAACTGAAGGAGCGCCGGGTAACCAGGCGGTACCTGGCACTGGTACACGGGAGGGTAAAAGAAGACAGCGGGGTGATTGATGCGCCGGTCGGGCGGGACCCCCGGGACAGGCAGAGAATGGCGGTGACGGCGCGAAACTCGCGGGAGGCGGTAACCCGCTACAAGGTGCTGGAACGCCCGGGTGACTACACCCTGCTGGAGCTGAAACTGGAGACCGGCCGGACGCACCAGATCAGGGTGCACCTGGCGTTTATCGGACATCCGGTGGCGGGCGACCCGAAATACGGCCCGCACCGTCCCCACTTCGGGCTGGCGGGGCAATTCCTGCACGCTGCCGTGCTGGGCTTTAATCATCCCCGCACCGGCGCCTACCTGGAGTTTTCCGCTCCATTGCCGCCTGAGTTGGAAGCGATCCTGCGGGAGCTTAAAATCTGGGATTCTAATGTTTGAAGAGGCGGCTGATTTCTAAAAATAAGGCGGTTAACCCGGCTGCCATCAGAGGGCCGACGGGTATCCCGCCCAGAAAAATAATGCCCAGGATTGAACCGGTAATCAGCCCGAAGATTATTATCGGGTCAAACTGGAGCAGTTTCAGCCCCTGGCCGTTTAAGTGGGTGGCCAGGGCGCCTCCGGTAATGGCCATAATACCTGCCCATGAGGTAAGGTTATAGATGATGTCCTTTTCGGAAATCCTGTTGGTGGCCAGCGGTACCAAAATTGAAAGGAGCAAAAAAAGGAGGCCCAGTTCCAGGCCCCGCCTTTCCAGCAAGGGGAACATAAAATTTAATCCGGTTAATTTTATGATTAGCAAAATACCGGCAGCAGCGGCAATCAGGTTTGAGCGAGCTATTATTCCGGCTAAAAGTAAACCCGCCAGTAAGACTATTCCCGACATGGCCCTTGCTCCTTTTTGCAGACATATGTTTTAATATATGCCTTCCTGCTGCCGGCTATTACGGCAAGGCGCAGACCGAGCGAAGGGTATCACTACGCAGACCTACTCGCAAAGCTTCTAAAGACAGCACTTCTTTGGGAGAAATATTTCCCAGGTTGACGTCCGGCCCAAAGCGGAGGATCAGTTCTTGCTGTTGTTCCTTTAAAGGC
Source organism: Deltaproteobacteria bacterium (assembly GCA_020062745.1). Lineage (GTDB taxonomy): Bacteria > Bacillota > Desulfotomaculia > Desulfotomaculales > JAGUVT01 > JAGUVT01. The sequence goes on along the minus strand of JAGUVT010000007.1, from coordinate 5,084 downwards.
GCTTCCCAGATCAACATGCTGCTGTCTTCAATAACGGATAACATTTCTTCCATAGCCGGCAGAATGAAGTTTCCTTTTTCATCGAAGAAACCGGCGTCTTTGCCCGACTCTCTTCCTTCTACGATTACCCGGAAGGCTCCCCATGACAGGTCTCGCCGGATCTGCCTCGCTACTTCTTCGGGAGCAGTCCGGTCCCGGGGATCCTTCTTTCCTACTTCAGTTAATACTTTTAGCTCCAGGCCGACAGCCATTGTTATGGCAGATGCTCTCACCTCTGCAGATAGATTTATGGTCCCGTCGGAAACTTCGATGGCTGTAAACCCTAACTTACTGGCCATTTGAAGGTAGTCTTTTAATTTTTCTTGTAGGATGGCTACCTCCAAAAAAGTTCCGCCGGGGTATATGTCTATGCCGAGTGATTTAACCAGATAGATCTTTTCTTCCAGCACTTCCTGGGTATAGAGGGCGGCGGTGCCGAAACCCAGTTTATAGAAGTCAATGTAATCGCCTGCCACATTCAGAAGGTCTCTGGTTTCCCCCAGCCCCAGTCCCTTATCGATGACTATGGTCAGGCCCTGTTCCCGGGGCTTTTTACTGCGCCCTTGTAACGGGAAGTATAACATTTCCAACCATATATTTTGGACACGCATTTATACCACTCCTTTGCCGGGTTAATTCACCGCTGTTGGGTGAACCTCAGACACCTCCACCTGCTTTATTACCCGGCCGGAGGCAATTCTTTTTCAGGGTATGCGTTTTCCGGGGTAAGGGTTACTGAATTACTGGTGTTGCCCGGCGAATGGCCAATATTAAAGGGGCAATCGACGGGGAGGATAATGGGAAGAATTAGCGAATAGTACCTTTAACATCTAAAGCATCTAAAGGTAGAAGTTTTAAGTAGTTACCGCTTCAAGAGTTGGGTTTGGAGTTAATCTAATGGTTGGTAACACCGGTTTTACCGCATTTTTATACTTGTTTCCGGTAATTTTTTGAAGTGGGGGTTGGCCTGTGAGGAGAGAGGAATTGAGAAAAAATGAGCGGTATCTCGAAAGTATTTTAAATTTTCTTCCGGACGCTACTTTTGCTGTCGATACGGAGCGCCGGGTGATTCTGTGGAACCGGGCTATGGAAGTTATGACCGGCATCAAAAAGGAAGAAATTTTGGGGCAGGGTGATTACGCTTACGCTATGCCTTTTTACGGTAAAAAGAGACCCTTGCTGGTAGATCTGTTGCTTGGTAACGGTAAGGAATGGGAGAAAGAGTATGATAAAGTTCAGAGAAGAGGCGATGTGCTTTTTGGGGAAGGTTATGCTTCTTGTATTGGCGAGGGAGAGGGCCTTTACTTCTGGACGGCTGCTTCTCTCCTTTATGATGAACAGGGAAATGTTATCGGGGCTGTCCAGTGTATTCGTGATGTTGGTGAGCGCAGGAAAATGATGGAAAGATTAAAGTACTTGGGTACCCATGACGTGCTTACCGGTTTATACAACCGGGCTTACTTCGAAGAGGAGATCTGCCGTATTGAGAGAAGCCGTCTGTTTCCTGTGAGTATCATTGTTGGTGACCTTGATGGGCTTAAGCTTGTCAATGACGCCTTCGGCCATGCAAAAGGCGATGAACTATTGTGCCGGGCAGCGAAAATCCTCGTTGGAGAGTTTCGGGCTGGCGATGTAGTGGCCCGGGTGGGAGGTGATGAGTTTGCTGTAATCCTGCCTCAGACAGATAAAGAATCGGCAGAGAGAGCCTGTTTCCGCATCCGCGAAGCGGCTGAGAAAGACAATCTGGAGCACCCTGGGATTCCGTTGAGCATATCTCTGGGGGTGGTTACGGCGGAAGATTCCAGCTTATCTTTAGAGGATGTTTTTAAAGAAGCGGATAAGCGGATGTACCGGGGCAAGCTTGTCCGCAATACCAGTCCACGCAGTGCTATTGTAGGGGTCCTTAAAGCGGCTTTGGCGGAGAGAGATTTCCTCGCCAGGGGGCACGCCGAACGCCTAAAGAAAGTGGCCTGTTCCCTGGGAGAAGCTGCCGGACTGCCTGCTGCGGAAATGGATGACCTGTGTCTTCTGGCCGAAATGCATGATATTGGGAAAATAGGAGTGCCGGATCACATTCTCTTTAAACCGGGGAGACTAACAGATGAAGAGATGGAAGAAGTCAAACGTCACCCTGAGATCGGTTATCAAATAGCTCTTGTTTCTCCCGACCTTGCTTCTGTGGCAGAACTCATCCTCCAGCACCATGAGTGGTGGGACGGCCGGGGCTATCCAAGGGGGCTGCAAGGCGAAAATATTAATATCCTCGGCCGCATTATTACCATCGCTGATGCTTATGAGGCCATGACTTCAGATCGGCCTTACCGCCAGGCAGTGTCTAAAGAAACAGCCCTGGCAGAAATAAAACGGTGTGCCGGAATACAGTTCGATCCTCGTCTGGTAGAAATTTTTATTGAGTTGCCTTTGAGTTTGATTTAAGTTATGATCCCAATTTTTGTCAACCGGTTGCCGATGGTCCGGGCGCCGTTGACGATCCCGTCAATTACCTCTTTAACAGTGGGGATGTCGTTGATCAGTCCTACCGCCTGGCCGCAGTAAGCCATTCCCGCTTCCAGTTCTCCTTCAAGCATTACTTTGCGGTAATTTTCACCGCTGATCCAGGCCATCAGTTGTTCTAAAGTAGCGCCTTTAGATTCCATCTCCAGCACTTTTTCGGCGGCTTTGTTCCTCAGTGCCCGGTGGGTGTTCCGGATCGAGCGCTCGACGAGCACGGTTTCGTTTTCCCGTGCTTTAAGCATCCATTCCTTGAATTTGGGGTGAGTCGGACATTCCTTTGTAGCCATGAAGCGGGTACCGATAACCACTCCCTCGGCCCCTAGCGCGAGGGCGGCCACAAACCCTCTGGCATCGGCGATGCCGCCGCCGGCAATAAGGGGTACCTGCATGGTATCCACTGCTTTGGGAACGAGCACCATGGCGGTGACGTCCTCCATACCCACGGCCCCACCGTTTTCGCAGCCCACTACCGTTACGGCGTCGGCGCCTGCCTGTTCGCCTTTTTTAGCGTGCCGTACGGTGGCAGTTTTATGAATGACCTTGACTCCCGCTGCGTGCAGCCGGGGGATGAATTCCTCCGGGCTTTTGGCGCCGGAGGTTTCTACTGCTTTAATTCCTTCTTCAGCAATGACGGATACAAATTCATCGTTGGGGATGGACTTCATAGCCGGAAAAAGGCTTAAGTTTACCCCGAAGGGTCTATCGGTGAGACTTTTTGTTTTGCGGATTTCCGCCCGCAGTTCTGCGGCACTGTTAAAGTTTGCCGAAGTAATGATGCCCAGACCTCCGGCATTGGAAACGGCTGCCGCCAATTCCGCCTGGGACAGCCAGAGCATGCCGCCCTGGATTATAGGGTACTGGATGCCCAGCATTTCGGTTATTCTTGTTTTAAACATGTTTCTCCCTCCTATACCTTGTAGTTATTTTCTGCAGTCTGGTTTGTTATTCCTCCTGGTGCAAGTAACTATTTCCAGTTTTAAGGCATAAAATAGTAAAAAAGTTTTTGCCGGAAGGAAGGGAAAAGATGATCGAGTATACAGTTCAAACCGGTGACACTTTGTTTGTGATTGCTCGTCGTTTTGGGACGACGGTGGAGAGCATTGTAGAGTTAAATAATCTTGAAAGCCCTGATCTGATCTTTCCAGGTCAGGTGCTTAAGATTGAACCCGGCGCTGACGCGGCTGGAAATGAAGCCAGCCGCACAATTGACGGCCTGCTGTATGTTCTGCGAACCGATAAGAATGTTTATCTGCGGGGTGAACCGGTTAATATTACCCTGACGAAAACCAACCGGACCGATCAATCCCTGACCTTGCGTTACCCTACCACCCAGCGTTTTGACTTTGTAGTGCGGCGGGAGGTAGGACAGTTGGCTGTCTGGCGCTGGTCGCGGGGTCAGGCGTTTGGGGAGGCCGCCGGTACAGTTACTCTGGCGCCCGGTGAATCTCAGGTTTTTAAGGTTGTGTGGGATCAAGTTAATAACCGGGGGCAGGAGGTGGCCCCGGGCGCCTTTGTTATTCAAGGATTGAACACGGCAGAGGGACTGGCCGGGCGGGCGGTAAGCACCGGCATCCGGATCAGAAGGGCAGGCGAGCCGGTACCGCTCCCGCCGCCGGCTCCGGGAGGTAACCTGCTGCGGAATCCTGGTTTTGAAACCTGGTCGGATGAAAATACACCTGTGGCCTGGGATGGGACCAATATCTTGCGCACCACCTTGTCCCACACGGGCAGTTACGCGGCTGAAATGGGAGCGATACCTTACGAGCGGGCTGTCCTTGCTCAGAGGACGGATATAGAAGCCGGCCGTATTTACGATCTGACTTTCTGGGCCAGGGAAAACGCGCAGCCGGGCGAGGTAGCCAGGTACATCTTGTTTGTAGAAATCTTTTATTATAACCGGGCCGGACAGTTTGTAGGCAGAACCGAACCCCGGTTTTCCCAGGAAAATATTCCCGATCAAGAATACACCCGATTCAGCATGTCCACCGGCAGGGTACCGGCCGGCACGGACCGGGCGGAGGTGCGGTTTACTTTTGAACCGGGGGGCAGCAACGCCAGCATGGTAAAGATCGATGACGTTGCGCTCAGGCTCTTCCAATAGGCAAGTTTTAGTGGTGGCAACTGCCGCAACTGGATGAACTGCACGTTCCGCAGCCGGCGTTGCCGCTGCCGTTGCCGGTGCCGGCGGCGTTGAAGGTGGAAATAACGCGCTTGGGATGCGGCGTATGGCAATCCGGGCAGTTTATGTTTTCTCCTGTTTCGCCCATGGGGCATAATTTCTCAAAACGGTGCCCGCACATGACGCACCGGAATTCGTAAATCGGCATATCAGCAACAACCCCTTTTTAAGTAACTTAACTGTCACAAAAATATCAGCTTATATATTTTAGCTTACGCTTTAAGGGCCTGCCCTGTCAAGTTTTTGGGCGGGCATGACGGTGTCAACTTTTTGTAGGATATTCGTTCAAACAACCTTTTTGAAAATGGTCAAAATGCATAGCCACCGTTTTGTATTGACTTTAGATACTTGT
>JAGUVT010000125.1 GCA_020062745.1 Deltaproteobacteria bacterium | reverse complement strand
TAGCGTTATAATAAGCACGATAATATTTTTTACTGGGGGATGAAAAATTGGCAATCGATCCGGTGGCGGTCCAACTGGGACCGGTCTCCATTTACTGGTACGGCATAACCATGACTACCGCATTTATCCTTGGAACGGCGCTGGCCTACCTTTACGCGACCAAAAGTAAAATTGACCCGGAACACATCCTGAATATGCTGATTTTCATAATTCCGGCGGGAATTATCGGAGCCAGGCTGTTTTACGTGATCTTCAACTGGTCCTACTACCAGAACAACCCCTCCGAAATAATCGCCATCTGGCACGGCGGCCTGTCCATCCACGGCAGCCTGGCCGGCGGCCTCCTGGCCGGCTACCTCTACATTAAAAAATATCAACTCGATTTCTGGCAGGTCGGGGACATCTTCGCGCCCAGCGTCATCCTGGGGCAGGCCATCGGCCGCTGGGGCAACTTCTTCAACCAGGAAGCCTTCGGCGGGCCGGTTTCAAAAGAGTTCATCAGCCGTTTCCCGGAATTTATCCAGAATCAAATGTTCATCGGCGGCCGGTACCACCATCCCACTTTTCTTTACGAGTCGCTCTGGAACCTGCTCGTCTTTATCTTCCTGGTCATTTTCCGCCCCTACCGGCGTTTTCACGGCCAGTTGATTTTGCTTTACATAGGCCTTTATTCAGCCGGCCGGTTTTTTGTGGAGGGAATACGCAGCGACAGTCTGATGTGGGGTCCGTTCCGGGCGGCCCAGGTGGCCAGCCTGGTGCTAATCGGCCTGGCGGTCTACGGCCTCTTCAGGCTCCGCACAAAATCCGCCGGTGAGGAGCAAGAAGAATTTGCCACAGAGGACACAGAGAAATAATTAGCGGCATGAGCATATAAAAAACTTTTTTCGGGGGAGATTTGCCATGGATTTTTGGGAGGTTGTCAGGAACCGCCGGAGCTGCCATCGTTTCCTGGACGACGCGGTGGAAGAAGACAAAATCAATACTATTCTGGAATGCGCCGGCTTTGCGCCTTCCCCGGCCAACATGCAGCCGTGGGAATTTATTATCATCAAAAACAAGGAAATAAAGAAAAAAATATTTGACTCCTCGCTGCGGGTCAAAACAGAGATGGCCAGGGCCAGCGGATGGTCGTGGCTGGACCGCTACCAGCTTCACTTTCTCATTCAGGCCCCGTTGATCGTAGCGGTGGTCGGAGACCCCCTTAAAACAGGCATCGAAAGGTGGCAGGAAGGGCGCGGCGAAGGCTACCAGCACGCCTGCGCCGCCGCCATTGAGAATATGCTGCTGGCCGCCCACGCCCTTGGACTGGGCAGCCTCTGGTTTACCATCTTTGACAAGCCCGAGGTAAGCAAAATACTTGCGATCGAGGAAAACAAAAATCTTATTGCCCTCGTTTGCCTCGGTTATTCCGACGATCACACCCCCAGGCCGAAAAGAGAAAGCCTGCAGGAGAAAATCATAAAAATACTCGACTAGTTTTAACCGGCCGGTTTCCCGCCGGGCTCCGCAATCCCGGGCCGGGGCGAAGATTGTTTCGTCTGCGGCCCGCAATGACGGTCAGTATAACCCGTATTTATCCCGCAGCCGCTGCGAGATTTCCCGCAGCAGGGTGAAAGCCCTCTCCACGCTGGCCGCCCCGTCGGCGTTGACCAGGCAGCAGCGGGCCGGCGCCAGCCACGCCCTGGAAAGTATCGTCTCTTTATCTATGCCGCGGCCGGCCAGGTAATCCCACAAACTCTCCAGGTGGACCAGCAGCGTTTCGATGCCTTCTTTGCTTAATTCTTCCGTAAGGGTGGGAATAACGCCCCACGAGATTATGCTGCCGGCCGCCAGGAAGTCCTTTATTTCTTCGTGATACCGGGTGAAAATGTGCCCCCAGCCGAAGACATCCACGGACAATATGTTTAAATCAAGCCCGCTCAGGAGAAACGACCAGTCGGGATTGCCGCACAGGTGGACGCCCCTGGGTCCCTCCAAATGGTTTATAAACTCCCGGAAATCCTCTTTGGCCCGGCTGCTGGGGTAGCCGGTGAAAGAGCCGAAAAGCATTTCCAGTCCGGGCTCGTCCACCCAGACGAAGGCATGAGGGTTTTTAGCCCGCAGTTGCCGGTACTGCACGTTTACCTTCCGGGCGATAAAATCATACAGAAGGCTTTTAACGTCTTCGTTGTAGATAACCGGCTTCATTTCCCGGTCGGTAATTTTAAGCCCGAAACTGATCGGGCCGATGGTCTGGCCCCGGATGGCCGGATAACCCGCCAGATCCCTGGCCAGAAAAGCATCCAGGGCCGCCGAATACCGCGGGGAGAGCTTAAAATATTCATCGCTTTCGCTTTTCCCGGCGTACTCAAGCAGGCCTTCGTAAAAAGCTTCCACATCGAGCCGCACTCTCTTTTCCCTTTCATCTATAACTATCCCCGGAAAGTGTTCGCTTATCTGCACGTACATGTCTTCGTAAAAGCTGTAATGGGGCAACTGCGGCCAGAAGGGAATATCAAGGGTTAAAGCCAGTTCAATTGCTTCGGCAATACCGGTATGGGGCAGAATACCCATGGCGGTGGTCAGGCAGTTACCTTTCAGTTCCACGTCGTTTCCTCCAAATAAGTCTATTAATATAGAGATTCCATAGAAGATTATATTCTCCTGCCGCTACTTTCCGAGCAGCAGCCGCCAGTAAATTCCTTTCCACCCGTTGCATGAATGATCCCGCACCAGTTTTTTGCGCACCACCCGGAAACCCCGGCAAACCTCAACCACCTCCGCCTCCGTCAGACAACACAGTTCCGGCAGGCCGCACCCCGGCTGGTCGGTCCAGAGCGCGGTGAGCAAGGCCGGCCCTCCCGACTTCAAAACCCGGCGGATTTCTTCCATCACCCTTTCCCGCTGGACCTTCGCGTCGTCTGTGAATACGTGCAGCAGGCCGAAACTGTACACGGCGTCAAAAGTTTCGCTGCCGAAGGGCAGGCGGCGGGCATCGGCAACCAAAAAGCGCCCCCGCCCTCTTTCTTTCAAACGGGAAACGGCCTCCGCCGCCAGGTCTAAGCCGGTTACCGCAAAACCGCGGCCGGCCAGGTACAGGGTGTCCCTGCCGTTGCCGCAGGCCAGGTCCAGCACCTCACGGCAGCCGTATTTTCTAAAAACCGGGGCGGCGTACCGGGCCATGCGGCTGCGGGGCGTTTTTTTAGCTTTCTCCGTAGCCAGCAGTTCGTTATAGTCAAACGCCGCCATAACTCATCAACAGCTTCCGCCGGCAGCCCCCAGGTACTGCCCGACCACTTTCATGGCGCAGTAATCGCCGCACATGGAGCAGGCCTCGCTGCCGGCCCGGTTCCTCTCGGCCCGGTACCGGGCGGCCCTGGCCGGATCAATGGCCAGGCTGATCTGCTTCTCCCAGTCCAGCGCCTTGCGGGCCCGGGACATGGACAGGTCCCACTCCCAGGCGCCCTTCACTTTTTTGACCAGGTCCCCGGCGTGGGCGGCGATGCGGGCGGCAATCACCCCTTCATGCACGTCCGCGGCGGTGGGCAGCCGGAGATGCTCGGCAGGAGTGACGTAACAGATGAAATCGGCCCCGGCCATAGAGGCCATGGTGCCGCCGATAGCCGAAGTGATGTGGTCGTAACCCGGAGCGATGTCGGTAACCAGGTTGCCCAGCACAAAGTACGGCACCTGGTGGCAGAGCTGCTTCTGCAGCAATATGGTGGCCGGGATCTGGTCGGCCGGCACGTGGCCGGGACCTTCCACCATCACCTGGACGCCGGCGTCAAGCGCCCTCTGCACCAGTTCACCGACCAGCACCAGCCCCTGCACCTGGGCCCGGTCCAGCGAGTCGGCAATACACCCGGGCCGGATGGCATCGCCGACGCTCAAGGTGACGTCATAGCGCAAAGCAATCTCCAGCAGCCGGTCAAACTGTTCGTACAGCGGGTTTTCCTTCTGGTTGTGCAGCATCCAGCCGGTCAGAAAGGCCCCGCCCCGGGAAACGATATCGGTCACCCGCCCCTGGTTCTTCAGCCGCTCCACCACATCGTGGTTGATGGCGCAGTGCACGGCCATGAAGTCGATGCCGTCCACCGCGTGTTTTTCAATTGCTTTAAACATATCCTCGCCGGTCATATCCACCACACTGCCGTATCTCTCTATACTTTCAATGGCCGCCTGGTAAACCGGCACCGAACCTATTGGTAAAACGGTGCCGCCCAAAGTGGCAGTCCTCATGCCGTCTATATCGCCGCCGGTACTCAAGTCCATGATCGTATCGGCCCCGGCCGCCACCGCCACCGCCAGTTTTTCCATTTCTCCCGCCGGTTCGGGACATTCCGGGGAGGTGCCGATGCTGGCGTTCACCTTGGTGCGCAGCCCCTTTCCGATGCCTACGGGTTCAACTTCCGCCCGCTGCCGGTTGCGGGGAATGACAATGACGCCCCGCGCCATCCCCTCTCTGATAATTTCCGGATCCATTCCTTCTTTTTCCGCCATCCTTGCCATTTCCGGCGTAACCACGCCGGCCCGGGCGCTTTCCAACTGGGTCATAATGATCATCTCCCCTTTTAACAATATGAATTTAACAATATGAAATCTCTTCCCTGCCGAAGAACCGGCTTACCACCTCTGCGGCGCAGCCGCTCTTGCATTTCCGGCACTCCGTGCCGCCTTCCATATCCACTCCGTCCCGCGGACCGGCCAGTTTGTCCGGGTCTATGACAAACTTCCGCTGCGCCTGCCTGTTCCAGGGGTTGCGGGCCCGGGCCACGGCCAGGTCCCGTTCCCACGCCCCGGCCGCCCCTTTGGCCAGGTCGCCGGCATGGGCCGCCAGACGGGCCGCCATAACACCTTCATGGACGTCCCCGGCGCCGGGAAAGCCCACGTGCTCCGCCGGTGTCACGTAGCAGATGAAGTCGGCGCCGGCAGCCGCACAAAAAGCGGCCCCGATGGCCGCAGTGATGTGGTCGTAGCCGGGCGCCACATCGGTAACTATTGGCCCGAACACAAAATACGGGGCGCCCTTGCACATCTGTTTCATCAACTGCACCGTGGCCGCCAGGTGGGGCAGGGGCGCATGGCCCGGCCCCTTGACCATAACCTGCACCCCGGCCGCCCTGGCCCGGTCCACCAATTCGCCCAGGATTACCAGTTCTTGCACCTGCGCCCGGTCCAGGGAATCGCTTACGCATCCCGGCCGCAAGCCGTCGGCCAGGCTCAGAGTAACATCGTACCGCCCGGCTATCTCCAGCAGGCGGTCATATTGCTCATAAAGCGGATTCTCCTCCTCTCGGTGCAGCATCCACCCGGCCAGCAGGGAACCGCCCCAACTGACCAGGTCGGCCGCCCGCCCCTGCCCTTTTGCCACTTCCAGCGTCCGCCGGGTCATACCGCAATGCAGGCCCATAAAGTCCACCCCGTCGCGGGCCTGCTTCTCGATTACCTGAAAAATTTCTTCCGGGTCGACATTCAAAATGCCGTCCCGTTCGCTGGCCTCCATAAAAACCTGGTAAACCG
>JAGUVT010000112.1 GCA_020062745.1 Deltaproteobacteria bacterium | reverse complement strand
TTCAGCGGAGGGATTGTCGACTCTGGCTAAAGAATTAAACCAGGCGGTAGAGTTGTTCCGGACCGGCAGTGAAAGGTAATTTTAGCTGACGGCTTATAGCTGACAGCTTTTTTCTTTCCCTCATTTATTTATTGACAGTTTGCACGTGGTACTATTAAGATCATTATTAACGGTGTGCGATATGGCGGATTATATTTTACCAGGAGGTGGCTTTTTTGCAGATCTACACCGAAGACCACGAAATTTTCAGGCGCACTTTTAAAAAGTTCGTGGAAAAAGAAATTGCTCCCCATGTTGAGGAATGGCACGAAAAGAGGGAGGTCCCGAAATCTATTTGGAAAAAGATGGGTGACCAGGGTTACCTGTCTCCCTGGCTGGACGAAGAATACGGCGGCGCCGGGGTTGGTTTTGAGTATTCAGTTATTATCGGGGAAGAGCTTTCTAAAGTAGATGTCGGTTTTGCAGTAGGAGTGGGCGTGCATGGTGACATTATTGTACCTTATATTGCCAGTTACGGCACCGAGGAACAAAAGCGGAAATGGCTCCCCGGTTGTTGCGCCGGCGATACCATCATGGCTATCGGCATGACCGAGCCGAACACCGGTTCCGATGTGCAAGCCATTAAAACCACTGCCATAAAAGACGGAGACCATTACGTTATAAACGGCCAGAAGACATTCATCAGCAACGGTATTCTTGCCGGCCTGGTGCTTTTGGCCTGCAAGACCGATCCGAAGGCGGACCCGCCGCATAAAGGGGTCAGCCTTATTGTTGTCGAGGATGGGACACCCGGTTTTATCAAGAGCCGTAAGCTGAACAAGCTTGGTTTGCACAGCCAGGACACGGCAGAACTCTACTTTGAAGACTGCCGGGTGCCGGTGGCCAACCTGATTGGTGAGGAAGGAAAGGGCTTTATTTACATGATGCAGAAACTTCAGCAGGAGCGCCTGGTAACCGTTATTTCCGCCCAGGCGGCGGCGGAGCGGCTGGTTGAAGATGCGGTAGAGTATGCCAAGACCCGGACGGCTTTCGGCCGCCCGATCGGCAAGTTTCAGCATAATGCTTTTAAGCTGGTAGAAATGGCTACGGAGGTTGAGCTTGGCCGAGCGTTTCTGGACAGTTTGCTGGTTGATCACCTGGAAGGAAAGGATATTGTCAAGAAGGTTTCCATGGCCAAGTGGTGGCACAGTGAGATGGTCAACCGGGTGGCCTACCACTGCCTGCAGATTCACGGAGGCTATGGTTATATGGATGAGTACCCGGTTTCCCGTTATTACCGGGATGTCAGGATGCTGAATATAGCGGCCGGGACGACAGAAATCATGAAGGAGATCATCGCCCGGCAGATGGGACTGTAAATATGAAGAAGGGACGAGGTTTATAGATAAATCTTGCCCCTTTTTATGATTCAGATCTATGCTGCTGATGCGGCGCCGTCAAAAGGATGAAGTGGATGAATTTTATGGAGGTGCAGGTAGAGATGGATCAACTGGTTAATCTCTTTGAACCTGGCTTGATCGGCCGGATGGAAGTGAAGAACCGGATTGTAATGTCGCCCATGGGTACCGGCACGCACGGGCCGGAAGGCGAACTGACGGAACGAACGGCAGAATATTACGCAGCTAGGGCTCGTGGCGGTGTCGGGCTGATTATCTGCCAGTCCAGCATTATTATGTGGGAAAGCCGGGCGCCGCACCGTCCCTCCATTTACGATGACAAATTTATCCCGGGCTTTAAGCAGGTGGCTGACACCATTCATGCGAACGGCGCCAAGGCAGCCTTTCAACTGGTGCACCACGGGCGGCTGTTGACTGATTATCAGCATGTGGTAAAACAGCCGGAAGATATAAAGGCAATTGCCCCTTCGGCCGTTTCCCGGCTGTTGACAACGGAGGCACCTGAATCGGGGGAGCAGCAGGCCGGTACCATTTGGGTACGAGGCAATATAATTCCGTTGGAAGCCGGTAAAGAAGATATCAAGCGTGTTACCCAGGGCTTCGCCGAGGCTGCCCGGCGGGTCAAAGAAGCCGGTTTTGACGCTGTGGAAATTCACGGGGGACACGGCTATTTACTCAGCCAGTTTCTTTCGCCGCTGGTTAACCGGCGCGTGGATGAGTACGGCGGCAGTGTTGAAAACCGGGCCCGGTTTGCCTGTGAAGTGATTGCCGCCGTAAAAAGCAAAGTGGGGCCTGATTTTCCTGTTCTTTTCCGGTTGAGCGGCAGCGATTTTTTGCCCGGCGGGATCAGTATTGAAGAAGTGGTGCGTCAGGTACCGCTCTTTGTGGAAGCCGGCGCCGATGCTCTGGACATATCCGCCAGCGAGCAGGGTTCTATCGACTGGCAGTATCCCAGTTTTCTTTTCCCGCAGGGGGCTCTTGTGCACCTGGCTGAAGCGGTTAAAAAAGTATCCAAAGTACCGGTGATAACCGTGGGCAAGATTTATGATCCCTCCTTTGCTGAAGAAGTGTTGCGCCGGGGCAAGGCTGACTTTGTTGCCCTCGGCCGGGCTCTTTTTGCCGATCCGGAATGGGCCAATAAAGCCCGGGAGGGCAGGTTTGATGATATTTGCTCTTGTATTTACTGTCTTAATTGTTTCCACTTTGCGGCGCATACCCATGTGTTAAAAGAAGGCATTACCTGTTCCGTCAATCCGGCTGTCCTGCGGGAGAAAGAGTATGCCTTGGTACCGGCTGCTTTGCCGCAGAGAGTGATGGTGGCCGGCGGCGGGCCGGCCGGCATGGAAGCAGCGAGGACACTTGCCGAACGGGGGCATCAGGTAGAGCTTTACGAGCAAAGCGATATGCTGGGTGGTCAGTGGTATATTGCTTCCCGGCAGGTACAGAAAAAAGAGGACTATCCAAGGTTGCTTCGTTATCTGGAGAGGGGGCTGGCGAAAGCAGGGGTGAAAGTCTGCCTTAGGACAAAAGTTACTCCTGAATTGGTAAAAGAAGTTGAGCCGGATGCGGTGGTGATTGCCACCGGCGCCGTTCCGGCTTCTTTAAATGTTCCTGGTGTAAACGCTGAAAACGTGGTGCAAGCCAACGATGTCATTTTAGGCCGGGTGGAAATAGGCCGTAACGTAGTTGTAGTCGGCGGGCGGTATCTGGGTATGGAGATAGCCGACCAGTTGGCTGATGAGGAGCGGAGAGTGAGTCTGGTAACCAGGAGAGAGCTAGGCCGGGGTGTGGAGCGAAACGTTTACCTGACTCTGCGTAACAGGCTGATTCGGAAAGGCGTTTATCTTTACCCCTACTCACCGGCAGTAGAGATCAGGGAAAACGGACTTTACATTGTTTACAACAACGATCTTGTTTTTCTACCGGCTGATACAGTGGTGCTGGCGGTAGGAGTAAAGCCGGAAAGAGAACTGGCCGGCCAGTTAAAAGAACTGTTGCCGGCGGTGTATAGTATTGGGGACTGTGTGGAGCCGCGGGATGTTATGTATGCGATCAGAGAAGCGGCGGAAATTGCCAGGCGAATTTGAACTTTAGGAGGGTATCGGCTTTATGGAGGTAACCGCAAAATTAGCTGATTTTGTATTAGGCGCCCGTTTTGAAAGTATTCCGCCCAGGGCGTTGAGGACAGCGAAGGAAGCCATGATGGACTGCCTTGGATGTATTTTTGTAGGAGCTGTGCAACCAGTTGGCGAATTGATCACCGGGTATGTGCGGGATGTAGGCGCTAGACCCGTGTCTATAGTAATCGGACAGGGACTGCGGACATCGCCGGCGCTGGCTGCTCTGGCCAACGGCATCATGGCTCATGCCGAGGATTACGATGATATCAGCCTGGCCGTTCTGGGCCACCCCACGGCGCCGCTTTTTCCGGCTGTCCTGGCTCTGGCCGAGCAGCGCGGGGCTTCGGGGCGGGAACTGGTAGGAGCTTATATCATCGGCTTTGAGGTGGCTGCCCGGATCGGTATGACACTTGGCGTGAGCCACTACAACAGGGGCTGGCACGGCACTGCTACCACCGGCACCATAGCGGCTGCTGCTGCCGGCGCCAGGCTTTTGCGGCTTAACGAGCGGCAGGTGCGGATGGCCATGGCCGTTGCTGCTTCACAAACTTCCGGGTTAAGGCAGAACTTCGGTACCATGACCAAGCCGTTTCACCCCGGCAATGCGGCCCGGAGCGGCGTAACGGCAGCCCTGCTGGCGGAAAGAGGGTTCACTGCCGATATTAATATTATTGAAGCGCCGCTTGGATTTCTCAACGTGTACCGCGGTGAGGAATTGCAGCCTTTAGAAAAAATAACCGAGGGGCTGGGTGAAACTTTTGAAATAGTTAAATCCGGCATTGCCTTTAAGCCGTACCCCAGTTGCGGGGAGACCCATACAGGCATAGAAATCGTCATTGACCTGGTGAAAGAGAACCGGTTTAAGCCGGCCGAGGTAAAGAGCGTCGAGTGTGTTTTTAATGAAACCATGAATTCGGTGATGCTCCACCATAATCCGAAGACAGGGCTGGAGGGTAAATTCAGTATCGAATATTGTGTGGCCCGGGCTCTGCTTGACGGCGGAGTAAAGCTGGAGGACTTTACCGATGAGCGGGTAAACCAGCCGGAAGTGCGCGATATGATTAAGAAAATAAAAGTACGGATTGACTCTTCTTTACCGATGATGGCCACATTAATCAATGTGGAAATAGCGGGTGGCCGGGTGCTGTCCAAACGGCTAGACAGGTCGCGGGGCTGGCCTGAAAACCCGCTCGAGCATGCCGAGCTGGCGGCAAAATACAGAGATTGCGCTGCTCTAGTGCTTTCTCCCGCTGAGGTGGAAAAAACGCTGGAGATGATGGAGAACCTGGAAGAATTAAAGAGTATTACTCTGTTGGCTGATGTAATTGTAAAGGAATAGAATACTAAGATTGCAGAATCTTTACAGCTTTGCCGCAGGCCGGACAGTGGGGATCCTTTTGTACTTTTAATTTGGCAAACTCCATGGTCAGGGCATTGTAGCTTAGAAGCCGGCCGGTAAGCAGTTCGCCCCGGCCGAGGATGAGCTTGAGCGCCTCGGTGGCCTGGATCGGGCCGATTAACCCTGGCAGCACCCCAAAGAGGCCGGCCTCCCGGGGAGAGAGAACTATACCGGGCGGGGGTGGTGCAGGGTACAGGCACTGGTAGCACGGCCCCGCGTCCGGGATAATCGTCATGGCCTGACCTTCGAAACGAAACACCGCTCCGTAAATTAAGGGTTTCCCCGTATGGATGCAGGTCTCGTTGCTGATGTAGCGGGTGTCGTAGTTATCACTGCAATCGATAACAATATCGTAGTCTTTGAACAGTTTGCAGGCATTTTCAGCGGTCAGCCTTTCCTGGTAGGTTATTACCGAAACTTCCGGATTCAGGCTTTCCAGGGTCTGCCTGGCCGATTCCACCTTTGGTTTTCCCAACCGTTCGGTGTTATGTAAAATCTGGCGCTGCAGGTTGCTCAGTTCTACCACGTCGTGGTCGATAATGCCGATTCTGCCCACACCGGCGGCGGCCAGGTAATACCCGGCCGGCGAACCCAGACCGCCGGCTCCGACCAGGATGACACGGGCTTTATTTATTTTCTTTTGTCCTTCTTCGCCGACCTCGGGCATCACAATATGCCGGCTGTATCTTTCTTTTTGTTCTTCCGTCACGTTTGTAAGTCCCCTCTTTTTCTTAGCTATAAGCTATCAGCTCTCAGCTTTTTTAAATGTGGCTGACTACTGCTAGCTGACGGATGACGGCTTTTAAAACTACTGCTCCCAGCCGGTAAAAATTTCGTCTTCATTATCGTAGATAGCCTGGAATCTTTGGCGAGAGTCTTCTCTTACTGCTTCGGCTTCTTCCACGCTTAAATTTTGGGAAGTAATCCAGCTTTCCAGGAGCCTTCCACCCGGACTCCACATCTGAATGGTTTCTTTTTCGTAAAACCATGCTTTCAGCTCTACCCCATAGCTGTTCAGGATTTGCCACACTTCTTCCCGTTCCCTTTCGTCGCAGTAAACGCACATGACACACTCATTCAACCCCAGGTGCGTGAGCGGCACCCGGTCGTACTTAATACACGGGATTTCTCCTTTTTCGACATGGTAATTGAGCTTCTCGGCCATTTCATCCAACTCTCTTCTCTCCCCCAGGAAAACCCATTTTCCCCAGTGCTCCAGGTATTCCTTGTTGGTCAGGGGCTTCCCTTTATAGGCTATGTATTTCCGGGAGCCGTAGTAAGAATTGGTGTGGTAGATGAAGATGAAGTGCGACTGTGGTTGATCGACAATCATTTTGTCCACCTTCCTTTTTGTTAAAATAGCCGGGCGGTTGGACAAAGGCTCATGGCAAAACGATTAACCACCGGCAATGGCGGGAATAATGGTTAACTCATCGCCTTCCTGCAAGGGGGTATCCATGCCCTGGAGGTACCTTACATTTTCGCCGTTGACGAAAACGTTGATAAAACCGAACGCATCTCCCTTTTCGTTACACAGTTTGTCCTTTATGCCGGGGAATTGGGCTTCCAGGCTTGTAAGACAGGCGGCTATGTTATCACCCGTGCATTCTACGGTTTTTTTGCCGCCTGTTAGATGGCTTAAGGAAGCCGGCACTTTTACCGTAATACTCATTTGTTTCCCTCCTTAGCGTGTAGGGACGGCCGTTTGTTCCGGAGCGACAGTCAGGGCCTGGTAAATGTCAGCCCAGGAATGCTGGCGGGTAATCAGTTTGGGCAGGGGGCTCCGGTTGTAAGGGGCGTCCAGCAAAATTACCGGCACTCCTGCTGCGCTGACTCTCAGGCTCACTTCCAGGGTGTCTTCGATCAGAACGCCCAGCTTGCATTCGAGACATGCCCCCTGCTTGGCATGGGAGCCGAGCAGCAAGAGGTCATCGAACAACAGTCCGTGTTTTTGCAGCCACCAGCGGGTTTCTTCTTCGTAGCAGGGATCCCGGGCTGTGACAATATAAATTTCATGCTGCTTCTTTAGTTTTTTTAAGTAAAAACTGGCTCCTTCCATGGGAGGGGGCTTGATCATCAGTTCCCGCCCTTTGATCTCCATAAAGTGCAGCACTTCTTGTTCTGTAACATCGTATACCGTACCGAGATCAAAAAGACGAATATCTTTCAACTGTCTGGTTTTTTTAAAATAACTATTCATTTCTTCAACCCACAGCGGCAGGCTGTCAGCCAGTACGCCGTCAATATCAACGCCGACCCGCAAAGAAAACCCTCCTGTTTTTAACCCTGCCATTACATTCTACCACTTTAAATTAATTCTGCCAACTGATTAATAAGCAAATGTAAGTGCACCGATAACCATGCTAACCGGCCTGGATTGCAGGAACCGGTTCGGTACCCAGGATTCAAAAAAGTAAAGGGCGCCGCCGGTCGGATCCCAGCCGTTTAAGGCGTCCTTTGCGGCTTGCAGGGACTCGGCGCTGGCCGGTCTGTAGATAAAGCCGTTTTGTACCGGCTCGAACTGATAGGGCTCGAAAATTACTTCCTGGATGGTATCAGGGAAATCAGGACTTTTGACCCGGTTGAGAACTACCGCACCAACTGCCACCTTGGCTAGGTACGATTCGCCATCTGCTTCAGCAGTAATCAAGCGGGCCAGCAGGTCAACTTCATCTGGGGAGGGCCTTTCGAATGAACCGCCCCTGCTGACTTGAGGAGGAAGTGGCTGTTCGGGTGCTGTGGAGGGAATCAGGAGAGTCATACCAGGGTAAATATCAGCGCTTTCCAACCCGTTGGCTGACATTATTTCTTGGTACCTGACATTGAATTTTAGCCCGATCTGGAATAAAGTATCCCCCGACTGGACGGTGTAGGTAGACGTGCCGGCGCCGGCAGCGTTTTCCGGCGTCTGCGGCGCTTTCGCCGGTGCGGCAGGCTGTTCCCAGAACTGGCCGGTCTTTTGCAAAACACTTGATATAAGGCTGAATTGTTGACCTTCGGCAGATGTTGTGGCGTAAATAGCGGAAGGCATAATGATTAGCAGAGTCAGTGAAAATAACAGTACTTTGAAAAAGTGGCTGCTGGTAAAAAACAAGACGTTACCCCCTCACGGCCTTCGAGGTTAGTTGCAGGGTTCGGGTTGAGGGCACCCTACCCTTTGCTTATCAAAGGGATTCACCCCAAAAAGTTTCCCCCGTACCCCGGACTTCCGGGGATTCGGCCTTTTTTAGGATAATTATACAAGCTTTTCACCTGCTTGGCCATAACACAAATATTTACAAGAAGAAAAACCCCTTGCAAGGGGTTTTTCTTTCTCATTCGTCTGATTTTTCCGGCGCCACCCTGGTACCGCAATTGGGGCAGAATTTCCCGCCGATTGGCAGTTCAATGCGGCACTGGGGACATACCAGCGGTTTTGGTTGAAGCCTGTCAAGCTGCTTCTGCAGTTTTTCGAGATCATCTTCCAGTGTTTTGGTGCTCTTTAGAAGACGTTGCACTTCTTCTTCCATGCCCTGTTCCCCTTTATGTTGCATGTAAATGATGTTACCCAGCGCAGAAAGGTTGTTTTCCATTTCTTTTTCCAGTTTTGTAATCTCATATTTCAGCCTGGCCGCTTCGACTAACTCGCCTGATTTTTTACTGATTGTCCTGGCGCCTTCGCTGACTTTCTTGAAGATTTCCATTTACGATTCTCCCTCCTTTCAAGTTTCCTTCTTGTTATAGTATCTATATGATGTTATGGCGGTAATCATCAATTTTTTAAAGGAGCCGGCTTGTGGTAAGCTTAAAACCTTTCTTACCGGCATTTTTAAATAGGATCTGCTGTATTACAATTGCGTTTCTCCCAGGCATCCAATTCCTGGTTTACAATGGCATCGGCCAGCTTATTATCATTTCTTGGGATATGTACCAGCCTTATTTTGAGTTTCGGATTGTCTTGCAGACGCTGCCGGACCCTCCTGGCAATTTCCTGCAAGGCGGGCGCCCTTATTTTATAGCGGCGGTTAAACTGCTCAACCACCAGTTCGCTGTCCGCCCGAATCTCGGCTTCTATTAAACCGTAGCGGCCGGCCAGGTACGCCAGGGCGTTGACTGCGCCCTCCAGGGCGCTCCACTCGGCAAAATTATTGGTAAGGCCGGGACCCAGGAATTTACCTTTGCTGGCCAGTACCTCGCCCCGGCTGTTTTGCAGCACGAAAGCTGCTGCCGCCGGACCGGGGTTGCCGCGGCTGCCGCCGTCGATGTTCACGTAAACCTGCATGTTAAGGTACCTCTTTTAAGCTGGTTCATTATCTGCGCAACTTTATTTTAGCATGGGGCAATCCTCAAAACAAGGGCTTCACGGTACATGGTGCCTTTAACTTACTGCCATGAAAGCATCCACCAGCCCGGCGCCCTGCTCTTCGGGGAGCAAGCCGAGGTCTTCCGCTGTCGCCTGGAGGTGGGCTAGCATATCGGCAGGAGTCATGGCGCCTTTGGCTGCCAGCACCAGGGCTACTGTTCCGGTAACGTGGGGAGTAGCCATTGAGGTACCGCTTAATACCCTGTATCTTCTGCGGGCGAAGGCGGAGGGAATCTTTACACCGGGAGCCGCCAGGTCGACTTCCGGACCGCGGCTGCTGAAATAAGCTATATCGTCATCCTCATCAATAGCGGAAACGGCGATCACTTCCGGATACCTGGCCGGATAAATGACGGTATCGGTTGCCGGCCCGCTGTTGCCGGCAGCGGCCACCTGAGTTATACCCATGGCATTCACTTTTTGAACGGCATCATGTAGAGCCGTAATGTCTGCCGTAAGACCCAGGCTCATGTTGACGACGTTCATCTTGTTATCGATACACCACTGCAGGCCTTCAATCAAATCGGAAATAAAGCCATCGCCCCTTTTGTTTAAAACCTTTACTGCGTACAGGTTGGCTAATGGGGCTGCCCCCACCACGCCGAAGCTGTTGTTCAAGGCGGCAACCGTTCCGGCCACGTGGCTGCCGTGGCCGTTATCATCAGTAAAGCTTCGCTTCGGGACGATGATGTTGATGCCGCCTTTTACGCTCAGGTCTGGGTGGGTAATGTCGATACCGGTATCAACGATTGCCACATTAATCCCGGCTCCTGTTGTAATCGGCCAGGTAATTTCGGCATCGATCCGGTTTACGCCCCAGGGTATGATCTGCGGGGGAGGCCGTCTTCTCCTCCTTGATATCTCTGGTTCCTGGTGGGTGTCTATAGCGTAGACCAGTTCGTCGTCGTCAACCCGAATTACAGACGGGCTAAGTGTCAGCGCTTTTACTGCCGCTTCGCTCCGGCAATCTACTGCCAGGGCGTTGATTAAGGGTAAGGATTTAATTACCCTGGCGTTCAAACGGATCGTTTCTTCCCGGGCCCGGTCAAGGTTAGTGCCCTGCTCGAAGATTACTATTTTTCTCATCTTTGAACCCCCATTAATTTTTGGTAAATATCACCATGATATTATTACAATTTATGTTTAAGCTTGTTGTAAAGTTACAGGCGCGGTCGTCAAATCGGAGCCGGTAAAGAAATGAAAAAATTAAGGACTACAGTGGATGCTACTGTAGTCCTTAACCGGTAACAGATGTGGGGATTGAATTCGTGTTACATTGCGAGTTCAGTTTTTTCCTGTGCTGCAACCCAGAAATCGATTTTATGCGTGCTGTTCCAGCAAACGAATATGTGGGGCGACTCAAGGACCAGCTCTGCGAAATACTGTACCCACAGGGGACTTACTTCCAGGAAAGCGAAGGTCGCCGGCTCGGTCAGAAGGACAACCCAGAATATCCTGTTATCTTCCGCGACAAAGAAACTTTTGCTCACCCAGCCGCAGCCGGGTTCGGATTTTTTGGATGCTTTAGCTGTTTTGAGGCCTGGCAGCAGATCAGACAGTCGTTTTATAATATCTTCCATATCCAAAACTCCTTTCCAATTCTTGCCATATTATATGCTGTAAAAATGTGAGGAGTGATT
>JAGUVT010000082.1 GCA_020062745.1 Deltaproteobacteria bacterium | reverse complement strand
TGGGCCTGACTTTAAATAGCTATAATTTCTGCGAACCGGTTTCCCTCTCCGGGGTCAATACGGTAAAACCGGGCATTTATGTGGCCGGCGCCTTCAGCGGGCCGTGCGATATCCCGGAGACGGTGACGCAGGCCAGCGCTGCGGCCGGCGAGTCGGCAAAAATGCTTGCGGAAGCAAAAGGGACGATGGTGAAAGCCAAGGAGTACCCGCCGGAGCGCGACGTGAGCGGGGAAGTTGTCCGCACCGGGGTTTTTGTCTGCCATTGCGGGATAAACATCGGCGGTGTGGTGGATGTGCCGGCAGTGGTGGATTATGCCCGTTCCCTGCCGAACGTGGTTTTGGCGGAAGAAAAACTTTATGCCTGTTCCCAGGACGCCCAGAACAGTATCAGGGACGCCATTGTCGAACATAACTTGAACCGGGTGGTGGTGGCTTCCTGCAGCCCCCGCACCCATGAACCTCTTTTTCAGGAAACCTTGCGGGAGGCCGGTTTGAACCAGCACCTTTTTGAAATGGCCAACATCCGTGATCAGTGTTCCTGGGTGCACATGAACGAGCCGGAAAAGGCTACGGTTAAGGCCAGGGACCTGGTGAAGATGGCCGTTTATAAAGCCGCCCTGCTGGAGCCGATAAAGCAGGTGACCCTGGAAATGGATCACGCGGCGCTGGTAATCGGCGGCGGCATAGCCGGCATGACGGCTGCTTTGACTCTGTCCGGCCAGGGTTACCAGGTGCACCTGGTGGAAAAAGAGCCGGTCCTGGGCGGAGTGGCTAGGCGCATTAAACGGGGTTTAAAAGGAGAAGATGTACAGGCTTACCTGGCGGAGGTTATTGCGGCAGTTGAAGCCAGTCAGTTGATTAAGGTTTATACGGGCAGTGAGATTGCAGAGGTTTCCGGTTATATCGGCAATTACGTGACCCGGCTTACTTCCGGCGCGGAGATCAAGCACGGGGTGGCCATTATCGCCACCGGAGCCGAAGGATACACACCGTCCGAGTATTTTTACGGTCAGGATGAACGGGTAATGACCCTTCTGGAACTGGAGGAGGCCATTGCCGGTTCCGACCCTAAGGTTAAAAACGCCGGGAACATAGTGATGATCCAATGTGTCGGCTCCAGGGATGAGGAGCGCCCGTACTGCAGCCGTATTTGTTGTGCGAAATCCGTTGAGACGGCTTTGCGGTTGAAAGAAATCAATCCCAAGGCAACTATATATGTCCTTTACCGGGACATCAGGACATACTCTTTTTACGAAAAGTTTTATCAAGAGGCCAGAAGAAAGGGCATCATCTTTATTCGCTATGAGGCTGACCGCAAGCCGGTGGTGGAAAAAACCGAAGACGGGCTCACCGTTATGGTCACTGACCATATTCTGGGCGTGCCTTTGCTTATTGAAGCAGACCTGCTTGCTCTGGCTCCGGCCATTATTGCCGCCGGTACCAACAGCCGCCTGTCGCAGTTGTTCAAGGTGCCCTTGAATGCGGACGGCTTCTTCTTGGAGGCGCATATGAAATTGCGGCCGGTAGATTTCAGTACCGATGGCGTTTTCATGTGCGGCCTGGCTCACGGGCCCAAGTCGCTGGAGGAGAACATAGCCCAGGCTAAAGCGGCGGCGGCCCGGGCGGCGACCGTCTTGAGCAAGGAATCAGTGGAAGCGCAGGGTAAAACCGCCCTGGTAAACAAGAACAAGTGCACCGGCTGCGCGGTTTGCGAATCCATATGCCCGTCCAAAGCCATTGCCGTTGATCAGAAGGACCTGGTGGCGGTTGTCAACGAAGCGCTTTGTAAGGGCTGCGGGGCCTGTGCCTCTTCCTGCCGGTGCGGCGCCCTGAATGTCAGAGGATTCTCCAATGAGCAGATTCTGGCCATGGTTAGTGCCCTTTAAGAGATGAGAGGGGTGAGGTGCAGAAAGTGAGTACAGAAAAAAGACAGGAGCCCAAGATACTGGCGTTTTTGTGCAACTGGTGCAGTTACGCGGGAGCCGATCTGGCCGGCATAAGCCGTTTCCAGTATCCGGCCAACGTGCGCGTAGTGCGTGTGCCGTGCTCCGGCCGGATCGATCCCTTGTTTATCCTGGCCGGCCTGCAGCGGGGCGCCGATGCGGTCCTTACTTCCGGGTGACATCCGGGCGACTGCCACTATGTTAGTGGCAATCTGGTATCCCGGCGGAGGTTTGCTTTACTGAAGAGCTTGCTGGAGTTTATCGGCGTGGAAGGGGATCGGGTTAATTTTGCCTGGGTTTCCGCGGCGGAAGGCGGGAGATTTGCCGACCTGGTCAAGAAAATTACCGAGAGAGTAGAAAAAATAGGCCCGCATGAGGGCCTGTTGAAAAAGCGGATTGAGGTGTAAGGGATGGAGAAATTAACGAAAATGGTGCGGGAAACCGCAAAGAATTTGCTGGCCGAAAAACAGGTGGATTTAGTTGTCGGCTTTGCCGAAGGCACCCTTCCGCTCCGTTGCACTCCCGTTTTCGTCAGGGATCCGGCCGGTGCGGAAGCGCTGGTATGGAACAGCAGTTGTGAGAACAACCTGGCCAACTATCTCCGCAAGCGGCCGGAAAAAGTGGGGGTAATCGCCAAAGGGTGCGATGTTCGCTCAATAGTCGGCTTGATTAAGGAAAATCAAATCGACCGGGATAAAGTAGTGATTGTCGGCATTCCCTGCGACGGCATGATCGACCGCAAAAAAGTCGACGCCTGCCTGGAAGGGCGGGAACTCACGGAAGCGGCAGAAAAAGCGGACAGCCTGGTCTTGAAAGGACGGGATTTTGAGATTTCCGTACCGAAGGCGGAGCTTATGCACGACTCCTGCGCTACCTGCCGCTACGGCAACCCGGTAATATATGATATTCTTCTAGGTGATCCGGCACCTGACAAAGGTGAGGATACTTTTGCGGATATAAAAGCCTTTGAAGCCAGGCCGGCTGCCGAGCGGATGCAGTATTTCGCCGAACAGATGAGCAAGTGCATACGCTGTTATGCCTGCCGGAACGCCTGTCCGATGTGTTACTGCAAGGAATGCTTTGTCGACTGCGCAACGCCGCAATGGATCGGCAAGGGCGACGACCTTTCCGATACGGTGATTTTTCATGCCGTGCGGGCGCTTCACGTCGCCGGCCGCTGCGCTGATTGCGGAGCGTGTGACCGGGCCTGTCCGGTGGGTGTGGATATCCGCAAGCTAAGCCGGAAAATGACCAAAGATGTGAAGGAGCTTTTTGCTTACGAACCAGGCGCCAATATGGATGACAAGACGTTCCTGGCGGCTTTTAAACCGGAAGATCAGCAGTCATTTTTGGTCGAGGAGTGAGGTGATAAGGATTATGATTTTAAGTAAAAAGGATATCCCCGGCTTCCTGGACGGTTTGCTGGCAAAATATGAGGTATTCGCCCCGGTGGCCGAAAACGGGGACGTCAATTTCAAACGGATTGATTCCGGAGCGGAAGCAAGGCTTACTTATGCCAATGTGATCCAGCCGCCGAAGCGGATTTTCTTTCCGCAGTCCGAGAAGCTTTTCAGCTATCGCCCGCACCCGGAGGGGGTGCAGTTGGCCGAGCACCTGGATGAGGGGAAGAAAGTGATCTTCGGGATCCGGCCCTGCGATGCGAGAAGCCTTTCTTTGCTGGACAGGGTTTTTAACAACGATAAATACCGGGACGCTTATTACTGGAAGCGCAGGGAGAATACCGTTTTAGTCGGTATCGGCTGCAATAGCCCGGCTGCCACCTGCTTCTGCGGTTCCCTGGGGGGAGCGCCTTTCGACACCGGAGGTCTTGACCTGTTGCTGATCGA
This sequence comes from Deltaproteobacteria bacterium, assembly GCA_020062745.1. Classification (GTDB taxonomy): domain Bacteria; phylum Bacillota; class Desulfotomaculia; order Desulfotomaculales; family JAGUVT01; genus JAGUVT01. The sequence goes on along the minus strand of JAGUVT010000082.1, from coordinate 269 downwards.
TATTGGGGAAAGCTACCTTGTGCAAACGGTTACGGAAAAAGGAAAGGAACTAGCGGCCGGCCTGAATCTGCCGGATGCTTCGCCTGATGAACTGGCCCGGGCGGAACAGGTCAAGGCTGATGCCAGCCTTGCCTCCAGGGTGAACATAGACGGCTTGAAACAAAAGCTGGATCAGATGTTTTATCATCCGGTATGGGACTTGTTATCCGAGCAGTGCCTCGGCTGCGCGGCCTGCAGTTACCTTTGCCCCACCTGTCACTGTTTTGATA
>JAGUVT010000021.1 GCA_020062745.1 Deltaproteobacteria bacterium | reverse complement strand
GTGTAAACAACTCCGCTTTCGAAGGCCGGCATTCTCCTCACCACCTCCCCGTATACCTGGATTTTCAGGCATAAGTCACCAGAACCTTGCAAAAAACCCTTGTTCAAAATATATCATGCTTTTTCCTCCTTGACAACATTTTTTTAAGCCTTCCGGTTTCTTTCAGGAATTATGCCCGGCATGATATAATTAATGATGAATTCCAAAACGGCGACGGGATTAACAAGGAGGTCAATGTCTGATGCTTAGTATTGAGCTGGCAAAAGAACTCGGGAAATATCTTGAATGGGAACCGACAGTCGGCGATCTGACTATCGTCTTCAACGAATCCGGCGATAAAATTACCGAACCGATTATTCCACGACACGAAAAAGAAAAAAAAATGGTGCTCTCGCTACAGAAAATCGGTGACCTGATCTGGATACCGCGTCTGGCCAGGCTCCTTTCCGAATTAAAAACCCGGTCTCCAAAAGGTTTCGTCCTTGGTTACGATCAGGAAAACGATGAGTGGTACTATAACGACGGATGGTTCGAAATACGGGCCGCCGGTCCGGAAGATGCCGCCGCCCGGGCGCTTTTGCATTTTTTTAAGCGCGAAAAGTAAAAACAACCATAACTGTTCAGCACTCAACAAATCAGCCATCGGCTAGTAGTAGAATCTGGCGTTAGCATCTCGTTTCGTTGAAAATTACCTCCTGAAACTGAACACTTTACCATAGCCAGAACATATTATAAAAGCGAAAATAAGTTTAAGGAGGTAAAATAAATGTCCGATGTAAAAGCAATGAGCCCCCATGGAAACCTTGCGTTTATTGTCTTCCTTATTCTCATCCTGCTGATCCTCGGTATCTGGGGTGGTATTTGCTAAGACGCTTAAAATTTCCCAACGCGCGAAGCCCGGCCGAAAAAGCCGGGCTTCGCGCGTTACCGGTTGTTTTTTTAAGGAACATCCCGCCGCTTCTCCGCAACCACACTGGTTAGCCCGGCAATGCTCTCAGCCAGAATTTCCAGTTTGCCTTCGATCCGTATCAGCAAGTATGAGCAAACGGCAATGGGAAAACCGACATTGGCTACGGCCTGCAGGATGGTTTCCACAAGATCAACTCCTTCCTGAGAAAATGTAATGTAATTTCTATGCAGGCGGGTCGTATAGGTCGTTGGTAGTTGTGTCAATAACCCGGATGTCCTGCTTGGCTACCAGATCGCCGCCAGCGCTGGAAAAAACATTCCGGGCGATGACCAGATCCATTACCGCCTCGATCTCCGCTGCCGTTAGATTATCCCTTGGATTATCCAAAGCAATGGTTACGTTATTGCCAGCCTGGCTGCGGAATACCATGCGCAGAGTTTGAGTTACAGTTGCCATTTGAAAACCTCCTTCCCCGTAATTTTTCACAAGCAAACAGCGCAAACAGCGGGACGGTTCTCTTGTTTGCCCGCGGCTGCCTGCGGCGGAACTTAACCGAACCCTCTAGACTTGGACGATCTGCGCCCGGTCAATGCGAACTACACTGTTTAAGGAATACTCTTGCAGACCGGCCAGAGCCGCCGCTACATCGTACAAATCCTGGTCCAGCGCTGCTGGCTTCACATTATTCAAGCTTCTGTTACGGTAAATCGGGTTACCATTGGCATCTACTCCGATTTGCAGTTCCAACCGCAATACAGTGCCGACCGGCACTTTATTAACTGGCATAATTATTCACCTCCTCCCTCAAACGGAAGGGCTTCCCCTTCTGCCGTTATTAAATTTTGGGAGAGGGCAAGGGAAAACATTTTGGGGCAGGTAAAATGTTCACCACTTACCCTGCCCCAAACTTATGTTCGATATTATATTAGCATATTGGTAATGCCATAGTCAAGACATAATCTGGAAAAAATAAATTTTTTTATTTCCTGATTATAACGATCAAAGGCAGGCTTTTCAGCCAGCCTTTACCCGTATCCCACAGGTACCTTAACTCGTCCACCTGCAACACAAATGAAGCCGCCAGATAAACCGCCCCGCCGGTTAAAAGATCCAGCATTACCCGCAAAGCCAGGGCAGGTGTACCCTCGCCCAGCGCTTTTGCCAGCAGGGTATCGCCGGTATAAACCAGCACGGCCATCAACCCGGAAGCAGCTATCACCCCACCGCAAAAACGTAAAAAAGGACTCACCGCCAGCGGCAGGCGGCGCCCGAGCAGCCAGATCAACGCCGCCATACCGCCCAAAGTGGCGACAGAGTTGGCCAGGGCCAGGCCGGCGTGCCGCATGGAGGCAATTAATAAAAGGGCCCCCAGAAGGTTCAAGAGTACGGTGGCCACAGTTACTTTGAGCGGGGTGCCGGTATCCTGCAAGGCGTAAAAACCTCTTACAAGCAGCGGGTTTACCGCCTGGCCGGCCAGTCCTACAGAATAAAATAAAAGGGCCAGGGCGGTCATGGACACGGCCCGCTCATCAAAAGCCCCGCGCTGAAAAAGCAGGGTAATTACCGGTAAACGCAGTACCATCAGGAACACTCCGGCCGGAACCGCTACAAAAAATACCAGTTTAACACCCCGCATCAGGGTGCCGGCCATTTCCGCCACTTTTCCTTCCGCCACCTGGCGGCTTAAAGTAGGGAAAATGGCCGTACTCATGGCCATCACAAACAATCCCTGCGGCAGCAAAATCAGCTTCTGGGCATAATTGAGCGCCGCAATACTGCCCTCCGGAAGGCCGGAGGCCAGCACCCGCTCAATCAACATATAGCCCTGCGCGACACCCGTCATCACCATCACCGGCATAATCAAGGACATTAGCTTGTATGCCCCCGGATGTCTTAAGTTCATCACCGGCTGCCAGCGAAAGCCGGCCCGCCATAAAAAAGGCGCCTGTACCAGGATAAACAGTGCCGCTCCGCCCACTGTTCCGGCCGCCAGGCCGTCAATACCGTAAAATCGCCCCAACACCAGGGCGGCCAAAATGATTCCCCCGTTCATAGCCGCCGGTCCGAAGGCCGGCGGCCCGAAAACGTTGTTGGCGTTCAAAAGCCCCATCGTCAGGTTGCCCAGCACCAGGAACAACATTGACGGCAGCATGATCATTACCAGCCGCACCGCAACCGCTTCCACCCCGCCGGAGAAGCCCGGCGCCAGTACCCGCACGATAAACGGGGCCGCAGCAATCCCCAGTGCCACCAATCCGGCCAAAACCAGGGCCATAAAGTTCAACACGCTGCTGAAAAGCCGCCATGCTTCGTCCCGCTCCCCGCGGGCGGCGTACTCCGCGAAAACCGGCACTACCATAACAGCCATGGCGCCTCCTACCACTCCCATAAAAAGGGTGGGAATGGTATAGGCCACCAGGTAAGCGTCGGTGGCGCCGGTGGCGCCAAACTGATGGGCGATAGCCATCTCGCGCCCGAGACCCAATATCTTGGAAAGAACTCCCATGAGCAGGATTACAAAAGTAGCCCTGGCAATAACCCGACCGGTGGACAAGCCGACTAAAACCCCTTCCACACTAAAAAATTAATTTTTTTACTCACTCCAGTTTTTCTTTATACCAGCGCCGGCAGTGTTCAGTATGAGCCGCTGAAGAAACCGCCTTCTTCCACCAGTCGCCGTCCCAGTACCAGCGCACTGTTTTCTCCAGCGCCCCGGCAAAAGAGTACCGGCTCTCCCAGCCCAGTCTTTCTTTGATTTTGGCCGGGTTGATGGCGTAACGCCGATCGTGGCCGGGGCGGTCCCGCACCATTTTAATCAGGCTCTCCGGCTTGCCGAGCAAGGCCAGAACGGTTCTGACCAGTTCTATGTTGGGCAGTTCCCGGCCGCCGCCGATATTATAGATCTCGCCGGGACTGCCGTGTAAAAGTACCATGATCAGGGCGCGGCAGTGATCTTCCACATAAAGCCAGTCCCGTACATTAAGGCCGTCGCCGTAAACGGGCACGGGCTTATCTTGCAGAGCGCTGGTAATAATTGTCGGAATGAGTTTCTCCGGAAACTGGTATGGTCCAAAATTGTTGGAACAGCGGGTGATTACCACCGGCAGGCCATGGGTGTGAAAATACGCCCGGCAAAACAAGTCTGCCGCTGCTTTGCTGGCGGCATAAGGGCTGTTTGGAGCCAGGGGGCTTTCTTCCGTAAACGGCGGGTCATCCGGGCCCAGGGAGCCGTAAACCTCATCAGTGGAAACCTGAATAAATCTAGCTGCACCGTGCTTGCAGGCGGCCTCCAGGAGCACCTGGACACCCCGCACGTTGGTCTCGATGAAAGGAGAAGCGTCCAGAATACTGCGGTCAACGTGGGATTCGGCAGCAAAATTAACGACCGCGTCAAAACCACCGGTAAACAGTCGATCAACCAGAGCAATATCGGCAATATCACCCCGGACAAAACAGTAGCGGGGGTTTTTCTCCACCGCCGCCAGGTTTTCCGGGTTGCCGGCGTAAGTCAGCTTATCCAGGTTGGTAATATACCATCCGGGTTGCTGCTGCAGCACGTAATGAATAAAGTTGGAGCCGATAAATCCGGCCCCGCCGGTAACCAGCAGTTTCACAAATCAACCCCCTTTGGGAAAAAATAAACTTTTTAAGAATCGCTCCAAGGCGTCTTCCCACGGCGGCAGTAAGTAGCCCAGGGTTTCTGCCAGCGGGAAGGGATCCAGCATCGAGTTGGGCGGGCGCCGGGCCGGGCGGGGGAAGGAGCCGGTGGAACAGGGGTTCAATTCCACCGCCAGGCCGGCCCCGGCGAAGATGGACCGGGCGAATCCGTACCAGGTAGCGGCGCCGGTATTGGTAACGTGGTAGATGCCGTAGCACCGGGTACCTACCAGATCGGCCAGAGCCCGGGCCAGGTCGGCCGTATACGTCGGACAGCCGCACTGGTCATCTACCACGCGCAAAGTTTTCTGCTCCCGCCCCAGACGAAGCATGGTAGTGACAAAATTCCGCCCGCCGGCTCCGAAAAGCCAGCTCGTGCGCACTATATACGCATTCGGCAGCAAAGAAGAAACGGCCCTCTCGCCCCACAGCTTGCTCTTGCCGTAAACATTGACGGGGTCCGGTTGATCGTATGCTCCGTAGGGGCTGTCTTTTACCCCGTCAAAAATGTAATCCGTACTGATCTGGACGAGATCTGCCCCGCTTTCCCGGCAGGCTAAAGCCAGGTTTTTCGGCCCCAGCCCGTTGACCAGCAGGGCCCGCTGCGGCTCCGCCTCGGCTCCGTCCACATCAGTATAAGCGGCACAGTTAATCACCACCTGCGGCTTCTCCCGTTCCACCACCCGGAGCGTCCCCACCCGGTCGGTGATGTCCAGCCCCTCCCGCTTATAAGCTGCCACCGTTACGTCGCGCTGCCTGAACTCCGTCACCACGTCCTGCCCCAGCATACCGCTCGCACCGGTTACCAGTATCCTCATCCGTGACGGACCTCCCAGGAATAAGGGATGGAAGGATCATTATGCGGCAGGCGGTATTCATCCGGCTGCTGATAGTTATACAGTTGTGTCGGAATATTGATGATCAGCGCCGCCTGCCCGCCCTCGGCGGTAAAACCGTGATACACCATGGGTGGAATTTTTAAAAGCAACGGGTTTAAATGGCCGATGTGAAACTCGTTGACCATTCCTCCCGTCGAGATGCCGTCCCTGGAGTCATAGAGTACAACCTTGGCCATACCGGAGACACAGACAAAAAAGTCCCACTGCAGCTTGTGGTAATGCCACGCCTTGTATACCCCCGGGTAACAACAGGTGACGTATGCCTGGCCGAACCGCATGAATTCCGGCCAGTCGCTGCGCAACATTTCCATCAGGTAGCCTCGCTCGTCCGGAATCAGGCGCAGCTTCTTCACCTGCACTCCTTCGATCAAATCCATGCCCCTTTCCTACCTCTCCTCTACTTTAAAAACGTTGTAAAAAAGTCTTTTTCACAACATACTAATACTCCCACTGGAAATCGCCGACTTCCGGAAAACGCCTTAACTTATTCTGCACGATATCGCAGATTTCCTTCAATCTCCCTTCCGTTTTGGCCTCACACCTGGCTACCAGTGCCGGCTGGGTATTGGACGCCCGCACCAGCCCCCAGCCCCCGGGAAATAAAACCCGCACCCCATCAACGTCGATAACTTCGTATTCCCGTTTGAAATCATCGACCAGTTGCGCAACAACGGCAAACTTTTCTCTATCGGCGCAGGGTACCCGCGTCTCGGCTGTTGAATAATAACGGGGAATATCGGCCAATAACGACGAAAGCGGGACATCCACGTGCGACAAGATCCTGAGCAGCCTGCCGGTAGCATAAAAAGCATCATCAAAACCATAATACTCATCGGCAAAAAACATGTGACCGGACATCTCACCGGTAAAAACAGCGCCGACCTCTTTCATTTTAGCCTTGATCAGCGAATGTCCCGTTTTGTAGAAAAGCGGCTTGCCGCCAAGCCGGTTTACCTCGTCCACCAGGGCCTGAGAGCATTTTACCTCGATAATGGCCGCAGCGCCCGGATACTTCGGCAAAATCTCCCGCCAGTACAGGATCATCAACTGATCGCCCCAAACCACGTTCCCCTTGTCGTCCACCACCCCGATCCGGTCGGCGTCCCCGTCGTAAGCCACCCCCAGGTCACACTCCCGGGAAAGAACCGCGGCCCGCAAATCGGCCAGGTTCGCCGTTTTTACCGGATCCGGCTGGTGATTGGGAAAGCTGCCGTCCGGCTCGCAGTAAAGCGGTACCACCGCACAACCCCACGCGGACAGGAGCCTTTCAGCAAAGAAACCCGCCGCTCCGTTGCCGCAGTCCACCGCCACCTTTAAACGGCGCGGTCCGAGACGAATCTTTTCCTGCAGCATGGCCAGGTAAGGTAAAACCGCATCTTTTCCGGCGACTTCTCCCCGGCCGCCGGCAAATTTATTTCCCAGCATCATCGCTTTTAACTTCTGGATTTCTTCCCCGTGAATCGTTCCGGCCCCACGACAGATTTTAAAGCCGTTTTCATCGGGCGGGTTGTGACTGCCGGTAATCATGACCGCCCCGTCTATACCAAAGCAAACCCGCGCATAATAAACAACCGGAGTCACCACCAGTCCAACGTCGGCCACCCGGCAGCCGGTCGCCAGCAGACCGCGCCCCAGATCATCATGAATGCGGCCGGAACTCAACCGGTTATCCCGGCCGACCAGCACCGTACCGGACTGAAAAAAAGTACCCAGCGCCTTCCCCAGCAACTCAACTACATCAGAAGTAAGATCGCGGTCGGCCACACCCCGGATATCGTACTGGCGAAAAATAGCGGCATTGATCATTTCTTCACCTCTTAATAAAGTTAAGAGTTAGTTTTGACGAAATATTATCAAAAAAACAGGAGCAGGTCAAACCATGTTCAAAGAAGAGGTCCTGCGCAAGCTGATCCGGAAGAGTCTTGAAGAAAAATCAAAAAATGGTAGTAAGCCGGATAATGTCTCTGGCGATGCGGAACAGAACGGAAATGTATGGGTGGAAAAAGGGAAAATCTACGTCAGAAACCGGCAGCAAAAAAGAAAACCGACCATAACACCATGCAAACACGCAACTCTTTATATCAATAAAATGCCAGTCTACGAGCAAGTTGCCGTTGATGAAAATAACGAAATTTTTGTTGAAACCGAATGCGAGGAAACACCAGGAGAAATCACGGTCAGTGTTTCACCGGATAAACTAAAGGCTTTTATAAAAATCTCACCGGTCACAAAAATTTGCTACCGCCTGGTCGACCAGAATGCGCAGGAAGACCTGTTTCTAAAGGTAAATCCCTTTGTAGAACAATACTGGAATATTTCTGCCGATTCAATCAAAAAAGAACTGGCCAGAAATAACGTGGTATACGGGATTAATTATGACTTGATCGATGATCTGGTCAAAAACCCCCGCCTTGCAGAAGAATTGGTAGCCAGTGGCTCTGAGCCGCAGGCCCCGGCTGACGACCGGGTAGAAATTTATTTTGCCGGTACCGTACCGGGCAAGCCGAAAATACTGCCTGACGGAAGCGTAGATTTCCGCACCTTGAATAGATTTCCTCCATCGGTCGAACAGGAAACTATCCTGGCGCGCAGGTTCCCGGGAACAAAAGGAATCCCCGGTAAAGATGTAAACGGCAGGCTAATTCCGCCCGCCAATCAGAAACACCTGTTCTTAAAAGGCGGCAAGGGGGTGGCCATCGATACTGAAAAACAGGAGGTAAAAGCTGTTATAAGCGGCCATCCGGTAGCAAAAATAACCGGCAATGTTTACTGGTTTGACGTTCTACCGGTACTCGTCCAACATGGGAACGTGGATCTGGCTTCCGGCAACATCCAATTCAAAGGCGATATCAAAGTGCTGGGCGACGTCAAAGCCGGCATGGTCATTGCCTCTACCGGAAAAACCGAAATAAACGGAGCGGTTTACGAAGCTACTATTAACACCGGCGGAGATGTTCTGGTCCGGAATAATGTTATCAACACCAAAATAAAAGCAGGCGGACATGAAAGATACTACACAAAATTTCTGCCCCTGCTAAGAGAATTAAAAAACAAACTGCGGGAGCTGACAGAAGTTTTAAACTTCTTGACTCACCACCGCTTCTTTGAAAAACAAGAACTTAATTTCGGCCAACTGTTACTTGTCCTGGAAGAAATGAAATTCAAAGAAATACCAATATTCATAAACCGCTTAAAGGAACTGGAGAGAAATGCCGATTTTGAATTGCACCAGGAGTTAATCCATTTCATCAACCTCATGGTTAATACTTTTACCGGCCTAAACCCGCTGAAACTAAAAAAAATTACGGAAATAATGATGTTTTTCCCTCAGTTAGATCTTTTAGAAAAGCTGCTTTTAGAAAACACTGCCGAAAAGGCCTGCGCTATTTTGCTGAGTTACACTTTAAACAGTAAAATTACTGCTTCCGGCAGCGTTTTAGTGAGCGGAGCAGGTTGTTATAATTCATTTATCGACGCCGGCGGCGATGTGAATATCCGGGGCGTTATGCGGGGTGGCGAAATTATCTCCGAAGGAAATGTTACAGTTGGCACTGCCGGTTCTGATATTGGTATAAGCACAATAATCAGGGTACCGGCAGGAAAATCGATCAAAATAAATCATGCTTGCCCCGGAGTACACCTCCAGGTGGGCAGAGCTTTTAAAGAGTTGAGTCAATCAGAGCAGCAAATAAGTACAACAGTAAACGAAAAAGGTGAACTGGGTCTCTCCTAGCGCTTGGAAAACTGGGGAGCCCGGCGGGCTTTTTTGAGACCGTACTTCCGGCGTTCTTTCATGCGTGGATCCCGGGTCAAAAAACCGGCCCGCTTCAAGGTAGACCGCAGATTGGAATCGCTTTGCACCAGAGCACGGGCAATACCCATTTTGATTGCCCCGGCCTGACCGGTTACACCGCCGCCCATCACTTTAGCCAGGATATCAAAACGTCCGGTTAGACCAGTTAACTCTAGCGGCTGCCGTACAATCATCTCCAGAGTACGGCGGCCAAAATATTCATCTACCGGCCGGCTGTTTACCATTACCCGCCCTTCACCCGGTACTAGAAAAACACGGGCAACAGCATTTTTCCGCCGGCCGGTGCCATAAAATTGCGTATAAGCTATCGCAAACTCCTCCTTACCTTTTAAATCTCTAGCCTGGTTGGCTGTTGTGCCCGATGGGGATGCTCCGGCCCCCTGCATACTTTAAGCTTCCTGGCCATAGCCGCTCCCAGCCGGTTGTGCGGAAGCATACCAATAATAGCCTTCTCCACAACCTTCTCCGGTTTGGACTTCATTAAATCAGCATAAGCAGTCACCCTCAACCCGCCCGGATAACCAGTGTGCCTTATATACTGTTTTTTCTGCAGCTTGCTCCCGGTTAAAATCACTTTCTCGGCATTGATTACAATCACGTGATCACCAGTATCCACATGCGTTGTATAGTCAGGCTTATGTTTACCCATTAGAACGCGGGCTGCTTCCACCGCCAGCCGGCCAAGAATTTTTCCTTCGGCATCCAGAACATACCACCGGCGTTTTCCTAAATAATCTTTTGGCCTGGCCATAAAAGTCTTCAAAAAATCTCCTCCTTCGAAAAATGCAACGGAGCTATTCTAATACAAACCAACCGGCACTGTCAAGGTCCGTATTCTACCCGTTCAAGACAAAGGCCGCCGGCAGGCAGAACAGGACCGGCCAACCGTTTTTCCCGGCCGCACAAGACATCGGGCATAGATCCCGGCAGAACTTTTCCCATCCCTACCCGCAACAGGGTACCGGCAATCATGCGGGCCATGTGATAGAGGAAACCGTCCGCCCTCAACTCAAGCCGTACCAGCAAACCGCTGCGGTTTACCGCTACCGTGTAAAGAGTTCGTTCTGTTGACTGTACCGGCGTGCCAAGCGCACGGAAAACCACAAAATCATGCTTTCCCAAAATGTAACGGCCCGCTTCCCGCATAGCCTCAATATCCAGCGGATGCGGAACATGCAAACTATAGAGCCGCCAGAAAGGCGAAGGCACTGGACTGTTGTAAATTGTGTAACAATAAGTCTTTGCTACTGCCGAAAAACGGGCATGAAAATCACCCGGCACTTCTTCGGCCGATAGGGTAACAATATCTTCAGGCAGAATCCCGTTTAAGGCTCTCACCAGGCGCTCCACCGGAATTGGCCAGTCATCGGCAATAAAATTTACCACCTGGCCCCGGGCATGTACACCGGCATCCGTGCGACTGGCCGCAATTATCCTGATTTCTCTCCCGGTCAATCTGGCCAGCCGTTCTTCCAATACCGACTGGATAGTTACAAATTTCGTGCCCCGTTGTTCTTGAAAACCATGGTAATTGGTCCCGTCGTAAGCCAGGATAATTTTTATATTACCCATTTATACCAGTTCAAGGATTACCATTTCTGCAGCATCGCCGCGGCGGTAACCGGTCTTGATAATGCGGGTATAACCACCATTCTGATCAGCATACTTCTCTGCAATTTTATCAAAAAGCTTGCCTGCCACATCCTCTTCCCAGATATAAGCCAGTGCCTGGCGCCGGGCAGCCAGATCTCCCTTCTTGGCCAGGGTAACCATTTTTTCAGCAATGCTTCTTACCTCTTTCGCCCTGGGCTCCGTAGTATGAATTTTTTCGTCACGGAAGAGAGATGTTACCAGGTTCCTCAACATCGCCCGCCGGTGACCAGTGTTACGGCCCAGTCTGCGGTAACCCATCTTTATTCCCCTTTCTACGCTTCATCAATCTTGCGCAATGAAAGACCCAGTTCATGCATTTTGTTTATAACTTCTTCTAAAGACTTTTTCCCCAGGTTCCTCACCTTCATCATATCCTCTTCATTGCGATGGATCAAATCTTCCACCGAGTTAATACCGGCCCGTTTCAAGCAGTTATAAGAGCGCACGGACAGGTCCAGTTCCTCAATAGTCATTTCCATAACTTTACTCTTTTTCTCTTCTTCCTTCTCAACCACAATTTCTACTTCGCCGACTGTTTCGGTAAGTCCGATAAAAAGACGCAGATACTCGCTCAATATTTTAGCCGCCATGCTGGTCGCTTCATCCGGCCGAATGCTTCCGTTAGTCCAAACCTCCAGTGTTAACTTGTCGTAATCGGTTATCTGACCCACACGGGTATTTTCAATGGTAAAGTTAGCTTTACGTACCGGGGAAAATACTGAATCTATCGGTATTACACCAATTATGTGTTCGCCCTTCTTATTCCGTTCCGCTGAAACATAGCCCCTTCCTTTCGCCACAGTTATTTCCATAAACAGTCGTCCGCCCTCGGCAACAGTAGCAATAAGCAAATCCGGATTTAAAATTTCCACATCAGCATCGGCAATAATATCTCCCGCCCGTACTTCTTTTTCTCCGGCAGCCTCAATCCGCAAAACTTTTTCTTCATCCCGGTGCAATTTTAAACAAAGGCTTTTTAAATTTAAGATAACATCAGTGACATCCTCTACCACTCCCGGAACTGTAGAAAACTCATGTAAAACTCCGTCAATTTTAACAGAGGTAACCGCTGCTCCAGGTAACGAAGAAAGCAAAATGCGGCGCAATGAATTACCCAGCGTAATCCCATAACCTCTTTCTAAAGGTTCTACTACAAATCTGCCATATATGTTGTCATCACTCATCTCAACAACTTCAATCTTCGGTTTCTCAATTTCCAGCAAAAATACTCTCCCTCCTTGGCTTTTTGGAGGTAAATTTCGCGTAAAGCCTTCCTTTACTCGATAATATTTCATCCAAAATCATCTTAAATCAAAAAGATTGAAACTTCTTATGGAAAACCGTTGATACCTTTACCTACCGGGAGTATAATTCTACAATCAAGTGCTCCTGTACAGGAACATCAATTTGATCCCGTACCGGAAGGGCTACCAACCGACCCCTGGCCTGTCCCGGTTCATACTCCAGCCAGCCCGGCAGAGCCTTGTCCGCCGCTCTTTCCAACAACTCTTTGATCCGTGGTGACTCCCTGCTCTTATCCCGAACAGCTACCACATCGCCTACGCGAACTAAAAAGGATGGAATGTTTACCCTCCGGCCATTTACTGTAAAGTGGCCGTGCCGTACCAGTTGTCTGGCTTCAATCCGGGAAGTGGACAGCCCCAAACGGTAAACAACGTTATCCAAACGTCTCTCTAAAAGCCGGAGGAGATTTTCCCCGGTGACACCCTGCTGCTTTTCAGCACGCTCAAAATACCTCTTGAACTGTCTTTCCAGAATACCATATATGCGGCGAGCCTTCTGCTTTTCCCTGAGCTGCAGCCCGTACTCGGATACTTTCTTCCGGGACTGACCGTGTTGACCGGGAGCATAACTGCGGCGATCCACAGCACACTTGGAAGTATAACAACGGTCACCTTTGAGATAAAGTTTCAAGCCCTCCCGGCGACAAAGCCGGCAAACCGATCCCGTATAGCGCGCCACGTTCTACAAAGCACCCCCTTAAACTCTCCGGCGCTTAGGCGGCCGGCAACCGTTGTGCGGAATAGGTGTAACATCCTTAATCATGTTAACCTCCAGACCCGCTGCCTGGAGGGAGCGAATAGCCGCCTCCCGGCCAGCTCCGGGGCCTTTTACCATTACTTCAACTTCTTTAAGGCCATGTTCCATAGCTTCCCTGGCAGCCGCTTCAGCCGCCATCTGCGCAGCAAAAGGAGTACTTTTCCGGGAGCCTTTAAAACCTGCCGTCCCCGCGCTTGCCCAGGAAATAGCATTGCCTCTGGTATCAGTAATGGTTATAACAGTATTGTTAAAAGTTGATTTAATATGCGCTACACCAGATTCAATATTCTTGCGTTCTCGTTTCCTTGTTCTGGTTGTGCGACGGGCCATACCCGAACCCTCCTCCTCAAAAATTCCAGCCTTTCTCCTACTTCTTCCTGCGGACGCCCACCGTCCGGCGCGGTCCCTTGCGCGTTCTGGCATTAGTCTTGGTACGCTGGCCGCGTACCGGCAACCCTTTACGGTGTCTCAGTCCCCGGTAACAACCAATCTCAATCAGCCGTTTAATATTCAGGGCTACTTCCCGGCGCAAGTCACCTTCTACCTTGTAATTCTTCTCAATTACGTCCCGTAACTTAGTTATTTCCTCTTCGGTTAGATTTTTTACCCTTGTATTACTGTCGATCCTGGTTTGAGCCAGGATACGCTGAGACGCAGACCGGCCGAGACCATATATGTAAGAAAGGGCTATTTCTACCCGTTTGTCTTTTGGTAAGTCCACGCCTGCAATTCTTGCCAATGCTTTAACACCTCCCGAATATTTTATCCCTGTACCTGTTTGTGCTTAGGATTCTCGCAAATAATCATTATCTTGCCTTTTCTACGGATAGTTTTACATTTTTCGCAAACAGGCTTTACCGACGGTCTTACTTTCACCAGTCAATCCTCCTTTAAGGTTCCAGGCTCAAGGGTAACTTTAAAAAGCCCTTTCCCTTTTATCCCAGTTTACTTATACCTGTATACAATCCGGCCCCGGGTTAAATCATAAGGAGACAATTCAACCATCACCCGGTCACCAGGCAAAATACGGATAAAGTTCATCCTGATCTTTCCGGAAACATGCGCCAGCACTTTATGACCATTCTGTAACTCAACCCTGAACATGGCATTGGGCAAGGGTTCAACAACAATACCCTCTACCTCAATAACATCCTCTTTGGACACAAGCCACCCTCCCAAACAGATTCAACCAAACTTTTTATTGCTTTTCGCACATCTGCATCGGCTATCCGCTTACCAGCCTGTATTTTCTCAACCAGCATCGTGGCAACCGCGCTATAAACTTTCAGATGCTTGAGGTTTTTCCGTTTTGGACTATTAACTTTACGTTTTTCCCCATCAATCATCAAGACCATACCACACCGATCAATTCCTACCACCAGATAAAATCTGTCCTTGTCCCGCCCCTGCAAAGAGCAAACCAAACTTCCAATCTGTAAACCAGTAGACTTGCAACACATGCTAAACTCCTATAATCTGGTCAAAATCTCCGGTTCATCCCCGGTAACAGCAACCGTATGTTCGAAATGCGCTGAAAGCTTGGCATCCAGGGTAACTACCGTCCAATTATTTAATAGAGTTCGCACTTCATACGTACCCATATTTACCATCGGTTCGATGGCCAGCGTCATCCCTTTATTTAACCTGGGACCACGCCCCGGCAGACCAAAGTTGGGTACCTGCGGTTCCTCGTGCATACTACTGCCAATACCGTGTCCTACGTAGTCCCGTACCACGGAATACCCCTGCCTCTCTACATAACTCTGGATAGCATAAGATATATCCGAAACCCGGTTCCCTTCCCGGGCCCTGGCAATTCCTTCCCATAATGCCTGTTCTGTAGACTTTAAAAGGACAAGAGCTTCAATACTGACATCACCTATCGGCAGGGTAAAAGCGCTATCCCCATAGTAACCGTTCATTTCCACTCCAATATCAATGCTGACGATATCACCATCTTTTAACTTTCTCGGACCGGGAATACCATGCACCACTTCTTCATTGATTGAAGCACAAACGGTAGCCGGATACCCATACAACCCCTTAAAAGCCGGTCTGGCTCCCTGGCGAATGATAAAATCTTCCGCCAGTTGATCAAGTTCCCCGGTAGTTACTCCGACCCGGGCCGCTTTAGCCAGTTCGGCATGAGTACGGGCTACCACCCGGCCGGCATCACGCATATAGACAAGTTCCCGCTCCGACTTGCAGGTAATCCTCCCCTTTTTCATTTGATGAAACCCTGGTAACTGCGCATCAAAAGATGCGACTCGACCTGCTTCATAGTATCTAAAGCCACTCCTACAACAATTAAAAGCGCTGTTCCACCAAAGTAAATATTCGGGATTCTGGTTGCAACCAGCACAAAATTAGGCAAAATAGCAATAAGCGCCAGAAAGACTGCCCCGGCCAGAGTTACTTTGCTCATCACCCGGCTGATGTATTCTGCCGTCGGCCGGCCCGGCCTCAGACCGGGAATAAATCCGCCGTATTTTTTAATGTTATCGGCCACATCCACCGGGTTCATAATTACCGCAGTATAAAAATAAGTGAACCCGATAATTAAAAGGGCATAAGCAATGGTATGCAAAGCAGTGCCCCAGCCGAAATATTTCACGTACATCATGGAAATATTCGAGCCGGCGAACCATTGCGCCAGAGATTCCGGAAACATCATCAGCGACGAGGCGAAGATGACCGGAATCACCCCAGCCTGGTTAACCCGTAGCGGCAGGTGGGTACTCTGTCCCCCATAGACCCGGCGTCCAACCACACGCTTGGCATACTGCACCGGGATGCGGCGCTGGCCTTCCTGAACAGCAACTATACCGGCAATAACCAGGGCGCCGATAACCACCAGCAGGATAATGCTAAAGATATTAATCGTCTTGGCATCTAAATACTGGTATATACTTACCGCGCCGGAAGGCACCCGGGAAACAATGCCGGCAAAAATCAAAAGGGAAATCCCGTTGCCGATACCCTTTTCGGTAATCTGCTCACCAATCCACATCAAAAATGTCGTACCGGCCGTAATCGTAATGGCTACTACCAGGTAGGACCAGATGCTCGGATTGTAAAGCGACCCTTTAACGCCGATAACCATCCCCAACCCCTGGATAAAGGCCAGCAACACGGTAAAGTAGCGGGTATACTGGGTGATTTTTTTACGCCCTTCTTCACCTTCTTTTGATAACCGCTCCAGGTGAGGAATAACCACCGTGAGCAGTTGCATAATAATAGATGCATTGATATAAGGGGTGATACTCATAGCAAAAACAGAAAAATTCTTTAACGCGCCGCCGGAGATCACATCAAAAAAACCAAAAATAAGTCCGCTTCTTACCAGTTCGGCAAACTTATCGGCATTTACACCCGGTACCGGAACATGCGCCCCTAATCGAAAAATGAAAATCATGAACAGCGTAAACAAGATTTTATTTCGCAATTCCGTTATCCGAAGAGCACTGCGTAAACTCTCAAGCAATTTATCTCACCTCTGTCCTAACGGAAATTTTGCCCGGCAGATTCAGCTCTCCCGGAAGGCAAAACCTCCTGCCTGCCGCCGGCTGCAGCAATCTTTTCGACTGCCGACTTACTAAAAGCATGGGCATAAACGGTAAGGGCCTTTTCCAGATTACCGCCACCAAGGATTTTAACACCATCCCCAACTTTTTTAATTACACGGGCGGCAAGCAACTCCTCCGGTGTTACGGTAGTTCCATCGGCAAAACGGTTTAATTTGTCCACATTGACGAATACAATTTCTTTACCGAATTTATTATAAAACCCCCGTTTGGGCAGCCGGCGCTGCAAAGGCATCTGCCCGCCCTCAAACCCCGGCCGTACACCGCCGCCGGACCGGGACTTTTGTCCTTTATGGCCGCGGCCCGCCGTCTTTCCCAGGCCGGAACCAATGCCCAGTCCCTTCCGGGTAGGTTTATGCCTTGCCCCGGGGGCAGGCTTCAATTCAGATAATTTCACCCTAATCCAAACCCCCTCCTTGATCAAACTTCTTCCACCTTCAGCAGGTGTTTTACCTTACTGATCATCCCCCGCACCTGAGGGGTGTCCTCCCGTACCACTGAATGATTTAATTTCTTAAGACCCAGCGTGCGCACAGTGATCCGCTGATCTACCGGGCAACCGATAACACTCTTTACCAGTTTAATCTTTATGCTTGCCAACAACAATATCCTCCTCTAGCCGAGCAGTTCTTCAACCGTTTTATCTCTAAGGCGGGCCATCTCTTCAGGCGTTCTCAAACTCTTCAAAGCAGCCATAGTGGCATTTACCATATTATTAGCATTGCTGGAACCAAGAGATTTTGTAAGGATATCACGCACCCCGGCCAGTTCCAGGATCGCCCGTACCGGGCCGCCGGCTATAACACCGGCACCGGGAGCAGCCGGCTTCAAAAGAACTTTTCCGGCGCCAAACTCACCTGTCACCTCATGCGGAATGGTAGTACCGGCAAGCGGTACCTTGATTAACGACTTTTTGGCATCTTCAACACCTTTACGAATGGCTTCGGGAACTTCACCGGCTTTGCCTAACCCGAACCCAACACAACCATTGCCGTCACCAACCACTACCAGGGCTGAAAAACTAAAGCGGCGCCCACCTTTAACCACTTTAGCCACCCGGTTAATATATACCACCTTTTCTGATAACTCCAGCCTGGCCGAATCAACTCTCGCCATTTATTTTCCCCCTTATCACCGCCATCAAAATTCCAGTCCTTCCGACCGGGCTGCTTCGGCCAAAGCCTTGACCCGTCCATGATAAAGGTAACCGGCACGGTCAAAAACTACTTGATTAATCCCCAAAACCCTGGCTTTTTGGGCCAGCAGCTTACCCACTGCTGAAGCTTTATTGGCGTTGCCCGTCACCTGAAGCTCCCTAAATTCAGGCATCAGAGATGAAGCAGCTACTAAAGTAACACCCTTGCTATCGTCGATAATCTGAGCGTAAATGTTATTTATGCTCCGGAATACGTTCAGTCTTGGACACTCAGGAGTACCGCATATCTTTTTCCGAACCCGGCGGCGCCGTTTGGACCGCAGTAACTTCCGGTCCGGTTTTTTAAGCATGTCTTAAACCTCCTCTAAAAAGCTAGCTGTCAGTCATTAGCTATCAGCATAAAGATAGAATTCAGTAGTCAGTAGTCAGTAGTCAGAATCCAGTAGAAATAAGACAATTAATAATGAATACCTTTTCCAAACACCAATAGCAAATAGCTAATAAAGGCTTTTTTATTTTACTTCTTGCCCTTGCCGCCGGCCTTACCGGCTTTATGCCGGATCTTTTCTCCTCCGTACCGGACCCCTTTCCCCTTATACGGCTCAGGCTCCCGCACTGCCCGGATGGTCGCCGCACACGCGCCGACCTTCTCCTTATCTATACCCTTTACAGTTATCTTAACCGGTGACGGAACTTCAATCTCCAAACCGGGTTGCGGTTCGATTTCCACCGGTTGGGAATAGCCTACAGACAGCAGCAGTTTGTTGCCTTGCTTTGAGGCCCGGTAGCCAACTCCCACCAGTTCAAGGTTCTTCTGAAAACCAGCAGTTACCCCTACGATCATGTTATGAAGAAGAGTACGGGTCAATCCATGCAACGAACAGTGCAACTTACTGTTAGAAGGCCTTTCCACAATCAGCCGTCCATCTTCTAACACAATTTTCATATCCCGGTGAAACTCTCTCTGCAACTGACCTTTCGGCCCCTTAACCGAAACTAAATTACCATTAACCCGGACTTCTGTTCCCGGCGGCACTGGAACTGGCTGCCTGCCGATCCTGGACATATATCTCTCATCCCTCCTATCAAATTTGGGGGTAAATTTCGTTACAGAGATTACCTTATAGTGAAAAGTTTCCTACAAAAATTACCATACGTAGCAGATTACCTCTCCCCCCAGCCTTTCTTTACGAGCCTGCTTGTCAGTCATGATTCCCCTGGAAGTAGAAATAATAGCAATACCAAGACCACCGAGCACCCGGGGTACTTCTTCCTTTCTGGCATAAACTCGCAACCCTGGCTTGGAAATGCGCTTTAAACCAGTTATTACCCTCTTTTTACTGGCGCCGAATTTTAAGTAAACCCGGATAATTCCCTGTTTGCCATCATCGACAAACTCGCAATCCCTGACGAACCCTTCCTGTTTTAGAATATTGGCAATTTCCTTTTTGACCCTGGAAGCAGGTACTTCTACCTTTTCATGATAAACCGTATTGGCATTGCGAATACGGGTTAGAAAATCTGCAATCGGATCGGTCATCACCATATATAACTACCCCCCTTACTACCAACTGGCCTTGCGGATTCCCGGCATCTCGCCCCGGTAAGAAAGTTCCCTGAAACAAATACGGCAGATTCCGAACTTCCGCATGTAAGCATGGGGACGCCCGCAAAGCTTGCACCTGTTGTGTTGACGCACTTTAAACTTGGGCGGACGCATTGCTTTATTGATCATCGATTGTTTTGCCATTTCATCACCCCCAAATTACGCAGCCTGAAAAGGCATCCCCATCAGTCTTAAAAGCTCTCTGGCTTCCTCATCGGTTCTAGCCGTAGTAACAAATATAATGTCCATCCCCCGCACCTTGTCGATTTTTTCATACTCAATTTCCGGGAAGATCAACTGCTCCCGGACACCCATCGCATAATTGCCCCGGCCATCGAAGGATTTAGATGAAACTCCACGAAAATCCCGTACCCGGGGCAGAGCCACATTTACCAGTTTATCTACAAATTCATACATCCGGTCCCCCCGCAGGGTCAACTTACAGCCTACAGTCATCCCAGCCCTTAACTTAAAAGCAGCGATGGATTTTTTAGCCTTCGTTACCACAGGGCGCTGACCGGTAACAACCATTAAATCGTTTACCGCTGCATCAATAGCTTTCGCGTTCTGAATGGCCTCACCCACACCCATGTTCAAAATTACCTTTTCCAGTCTGGGTACTTGCATAATATTCTTATAACCAAATTTTTGCATCATTGAAGGCACTACTTCACTGTTGTATTTATTCTTCAAACGCGGCATGAACCATACCTCCATTGGTGGATCGAAACTAACTTAAATAGTCTCGCCACATTTCTTGCATATACGAACCTTTTCGCCATCATCCAAAATCTTCTTGCCTACACGGGTGGGATTATCACATTTACCACAAAAAAGCATCGCGTTAGAAATGTGAATAGGCGCTTCTTTTTCCACAATGCCTCCCTGCGGCAATGCCCGGGTGGGCCTGTTATGACGTTTAACTACGTTAACACCTTCCACTATTATCCGCTTGCTTTTTGGATCTACCGACAGCACTTTACTTTTTTTGCCGGCATTCTTACCGGTAACTACAAGAACCGTATCACCCTTGCGAACATGTACTTTGTTAATAATAATTCACCCCTTAAAGCACTTCCGGCGCTAAAGAAATAATTTTCATAAAGTCATAATCTCGTAGTTCACGGGCGACCGGTCCAAAAATACGGGTACCTCGCGGGCTTTTATCATCTTTAATTAAAACAGCCGCATTTTCGTCGAACTTGATCCGGGAACCGTCAGGGCGGCCCACTTCCTTTTTAGTACGCACTATTACCGCTTTCACCACTTCACCTTTTTTCACCGCACCACCCGGCGTAGCTTCCTTTACCGAACATACAACAATATCTCCCAGGCTGGCATAGCGGCGCAGGCTCCCCCCTAACACCCTGATACACATCAACTTACGTGCCCCCGTGTTATCTGCAACTTGCAGCAAAGATTGGACTTGTATCACAACTGCTATCCCCCTTATACCCGTTCCACTCTTTCCAGTACCTCAACCACCCGCCATCGTTTATCTCCGGAAAGGGGCCTGGTTTCCATAATTTTAACTTTATCACCGGTATGGCAAGAGTTATCCTCATCATGCGCTTTAAACTTTGCCGTGCGTCTAATAGTGCGCTGGTATAGAGGGTGCCTCACCAGAGTTTCCACAGCCACTACAACTGTTTTGTCCATTTTGTCGCTGACCACCTTGCCGGTACGAACTTTACGCAACTTACGATTCATACTTAAGCCCCCTATGCTCTCTTAAAGCCTATATCGACAGCTTGCCTTTAGATAACTCCCGCTGCCGCATAATGGTCTTTACCCGGGCAATGGTACGGCGTACTTCCTTTAGTTTCATCAGGTTATCCAACTGCCCGGTTGCCATCTGAAACCTTAACTTAAAAAGCTCATCCTTGGAATCATCGACTTTCCTTGCCAGTTCTTCATCGGTTAAATCCCGCAAATTTTCAATCTTCTTCATTAACTTCACCACGCTTAACAAACCTGGTTTTAACAGGCAACTTATGAGACGCCAACCGCATCGCTTCCCGGGCTACTTCTTCATCGATACCGGCCAGTTCAAATAAAACACGCCCGGGTTTAACCACCGCCACCCAGTGTTCAGGCGCGCCTTTGCCGCTACCCATCCTGGTTTCAGCTGGTTTCGCCGTAACCGGTTTATCTGGGAAAATCCTAATCCAAACTTTACCGCCACGTTTAATGTAACGAGTCATTGCAATACGGGCAGCCTCGATCTGACGACTGGTAATCCACGCCGGCTCAAGTGCTTGCAAGCCGTATTCACCAAAATTAATTTCTTTGCCGCCCTTGGCCTTACCCGTCATCCGGCCACGGTGCTGCTTGCGGTACTTAACTCTTTTCGGTAAAAGCATGTTCTACTCGCTCCTCTCAGCACCAACTGGCGGAACCTTAACTGCCTCCGGTAAGACTTCCCCTTTGTAAATCCATACTTTAATCCCGATCTTACCATAGGTCGTCTTTGCTTCAGCAATACCGTAATCAATATCAGCACGAAGGGTATGCAACGGAACTTTCCCTTCACTGTACCACTCGGTACGGGCAATCTCCGCTCCCGCCAGACGGCCGCTGCAGGCTACTTTTATCCCTTTGGCGCCCATCTTGCGCGAACGGGAAACTACCTGTTTCATGGCCCGCCTGAAAGCAATCCGCTTTTCCAGCTGAACGGCAACATTTTCAGCAACCAGTTGGGCGTCTAACTCAGGTGTCTTAATTTCAACGATATTAATACTTACCTGCCGTCCGGTAATCTTCTCCAAGTCTCTACGCAAGTGCTCTACCTCAGCACCGCCACGGCCAATTACAATACCCGGCCTGGCCGTATGAATAAAAACCTTCACCCGGTTTGCCGCCCGTTCAATCTGAATACGTGAAACTGCGGCGGTATAGAGTTTCTTCTTAATAAAATCCCTTATCCTTACATCCTCAAGCAATAAATTGGCATAATTTTTCTTATCGGCAAACCACTTGCCTTCCCAATCCCTGATAATTCCCAGCCTTAAGCCCTTCGGATTGACCTTCTGCCCCATTTCAATCAGCCCTCTTTCTTTTCGCCAACAGTTACAGTAATGTGACTGGTACGTTTGCGCAGAATATCGGCACGACCCATAGCCCGCGGCTGATAACGTTTAAAAGTCGGCCCCTGGTCGACACAAATACCAGTAATGATCAACTCATCCCGATCCAACTGAAAATTGTGCTCAGCGTTAGCTGCTGCCGATTTGACCACCTTGGAAATCACAGTTGACGCCCGCTTTGGTGTAAACCTTAAAATAGCCAGGGCATCCTGGACTTTTTTGCCCCGGACCAGATCTACTACTGGCCGTACCTTGCGTGGAGAAATCCGTACATACCTGGCAATAGCTTTAGCCTCCACTAGTCCCTATCCCCCCCACTGGTTGCTACTTTCCAAACCGTTCAAAACTACTTCAACGCTGTAGATCTCTCAGTATGATGACCGTGGCCTCTAAATAACCTGGTCGATGCAAATTCCCCCAGTTTATGACCGATCATATCCTCAGTAATATATACTGGAACGTGTTTGCGCCCGTCATGTACTGCAATGGTATGGCCGACCATTTGAGGAAAAATAGTTGAACGGCGCGACCAGACCTTAATCACCCTTTTTTCACCAGACTCATTCATCTTTTCTATTTTCGCCAACAGCCGCTCTTCACAGTACGGCCCTTTCTTTAACGAACGGCCCATAACCTTCAAACCCCCTCAAGTCCCAAATTAAGCACTTACTTCGTGCGTCTTCTTACAATTAGTCTGTCACCCGGCTTTTTCTTTCGGGTACGAGCGCCTAAAGCCGGCTTGCCCCAGGGAGTCACCGGATTACGGCCGATTGGCGAGCGACCTTCTCCTCCGCCATGCGGGTGATCAACGGGGTTCATTACCACACCCCGCACAGTCGGACGAAAACCCAGCCAGCGGGAACGCCCGGCTTTTCCAATGGTAATATTCTCATGATCAAGATTGCCCACCTGGCCAACAGTTGCCCGACAATCCTGTAAAACCAACCGTATTTCACCTGAAGGCATCCGAATATGGGCATGTTTTCCTTCTTTTGCCATTAATTGGGCCGATGTGCCGGCAGACCGGACTATTTTTCCTCCACCCTTGGGATACAACTCGATGTTATGAACCAGAGTGCCCACCGGAATGCTCCGCAACGGCAAGGTATTCCCTACCTTTATATCGGCGCCTTCGCCGGAAACTACCGTCTGCCCCACCTCCAGACCAACCGGGGCAATGATATAACGCTTTTCCCCATCTGCATAGTTCAACAGCGCTATCCGGGCTGAACGGTTGGGATCATACTCAATGGAAGCCACTTTAGCCGGAATCCCGTCTTTGTCCCGTTTAAAATCAATAACCCGGTACATGCGCTTATGGCCACCGCCCCGGTGCCTGACTGTCAGCTTGCCCCGGGCATTACGGCCGCTGCTTTTCTTAAGAGGTTCAACTAGAGATCTTTCAGGCCTGGAAACCGTAATATCATCAAACATCGAAACGGTTACAAACCGCCGGCCCGGCGAAGTCGGCTTATACTTTTTTACTGCCACAACCACACTCTCCTAACTATGAAGTAAAAGGGCCACTCTTGAGCACCCATTTGCAATTCCAACCCAATTTATAGTCCTTCCATTATCTCAATCCTGTCGCCTTCCCGCAAGGTTACAATAGCTTTCTTTACATCGGCGGACCGGCCAAAAACATTGCCACCCACCGGACGCCCAAAAAAATCGCGGGCCCGCTTCATTTTACCCTTTACCATCATAGTACTGACTTTTTTTACCTTAACCTTAAAAAGATTTTCTACGGCCTGCTTTATTTCCATTTTATTGACATCTGTACTCACCAAAAAGGTATACTTGTTACCTGCTATAAGCCCCGTGCTTTTTTCCGTTATTACCGGCTTCTTTAATATGTCCCGCGGGTTCTTCACTATGCCAGCACCTCCTCTACCCTGGCCAATGCTTCTCTGGTAATTACCAGTTTTTCGTAAGCCAGAATATCGTAGACGTTGATCCGGTCAACAGTTAAAAATTTTATGCCGGAAATATTCCGGACCGACTTTCTCACCCGATCATCCGGCCGGGCAGTGATCAAAAGGGCATCTTCTACCTTCAGGTTATTCAGAATACTTACCATTTCCCTGGTTTTCGGAGGCAAATCATGGGTAAGTTTCCCGTCATCCGGTAAGATTTCGTCTAAAACGATTAAATTTCCATCACTAACCTTGGCCGACAGGGCAGATTTTAAAGCCAGCCGTCTGACTTTTCTAGGCAAAGTATAACTATAATCACGGGGATGAGGACCAAAAACAATCCCCCCACCCCGCCAGATTGGTGAACGAATACTGCCGTGCCGGGCTCGCCCGGTACCCTTTTGACGCCAGGGCTTTCTGCCGCCGCCCCTGACCTCGGCTCTGGTTTTTGTATCATGAGTACCACGGCGACAGCCAGCCAGTTGCCTTACTATATTTTCATGCAGTACCGGCACATGTACCGGAATACCGAAAATCTCCTCTTTCAGGTTAACCTCTCCCACTTGTTCGCCTTTGGTATTATATAACGCTGTTACAGGCATAGACATACTCCCTTTCCAGGACTACCGGTCTACCTCCACTAATTTTTTGTGCTGTTTTTAATCACCAGCATACCACCTGCAGGACCCGGTACCGCTCCTTTTACTGCCAACAGATTACTTTCGGCATCCACTCTGACAACTTCCAGATTTTGCACCGTCACCCGTTCCGCCCCGTAATGGCCGGGCAGTTTCCTGCCCTTGAAAACCCGCGCCGGTCCTTTGGCCGCCAGTGAACCCGGCCGCCGGTGATACTTCGAACCATGAGTCATCGGTCCTCGGTGAAAACCATGGCGCTTAATCCCACCTGCAAAACCGCGACCTTTCGAAGCCCCAGTTATATCCACATGCTCACCGGCAGTAAAAATATCTGCCTTTATTTCCTGACCAACCTGGTAGGTTTCCGCATTCTGCAACCTTAATTCTTTTAAAAAGCGTACCGGCTGCACTCCGGCTTTATTCAAATGCCCCCTGACCGGTTTAACTAGAAGCCGTTCCCTCTTCATACCGAAACCAACTTGCACTGCGCTGTAGCCATCCCGTGCAAGAATTTTCTTCTGCACCACTGTACATGGACCAGCCTCGATTACCGTTACCGGGACAGCCTCACCGGCAGCGGTAAATACCTGAGTCATTCCTACTTTACGGCCAAGGATTCCTTTCCGCATCAAACGTTTTCCACCCCCACTACAGCTTGATCTCAATATCTACTCCAGCCGGCAAATCCAAACGCATCAACGCATCAACTGTTTTCGGAGTCGGTTCAATAATATCAATAAGGCGTTTATGAGTACGCATCTCAAACTGCTCGCGGGAGTCCTTGTTAACATGGGGACTGCGCAAGATAGTGTAAACATTCTTCTCGGTAGGCAAAGGAATGGGCCCGGCTACCGAGGCCCCTGTCCGCTTGGCAGTATCTACTATTTTTTGAGCTGACCGGTCCAGCATATGATGATCAAAGGCCTTAAGCCTGATCCTGATCTTCTGGCCATTCATTAAAGTACCAACCTTCTTTCTATTCAACAATGCCGGTCACAACCCCGGCACCAACGGTGCGGCCTCCTTCCCGAATAGCAAACCGTAATCCTTCTTCGATCGCAATCGGTGTAATCAAGTTAACACTTATTCTAATGTTGTCGCCCGGCATAACCATTTCTACCCCTTCAGGCAACTGGACGACACCAGTTACATCGGTAGTGCGGAAATAAAATTGGGGCCGGTATCCGTTGAAAAAGGGCGTATGCCTGCCCCCCTCTTCTTTGGTCAGCACGTATACCTCCGCCTCGTAGTTCTTGTGCGGCTTGATGCTACCCGGTTTGGCTAAAACCTGTCCCCGTTCAATTTCTTTGCGATCTACCCCTCTCAACAAGCACCCGACATTATCGCCGGCCTGACCGCTATCTAAAATCTTGCGGAACATTTCCACACCGGTAACCACGGTCTTGCGCGGTTTATCCATTAAACCGACGATTTCTATTTCATCTCCCACTTTTACCACACCACGCTCAACCCGGCCGGTGGCCACCGTACCCCTACCGGTTATACTGAATACATCCTCCACAGGCATCAGGAAAGGTTTGTCTATGTCCCGCTGCGGTGTAGGAATGTACTCGTCCACGGCATCCATCAGTTCCCATACGGATTTGCACCACTCACAGTCCCTTTTACCACACCCGCACTCCATTGCCTTTAAGGCTGAACCAGTAATAACCGGTACTTCATCGCCGGGAAATTCATAAGCGGATAACAGTTCCCGCACTTCCATATCCACCAGTTCCAGGAGTTCAGGATCGTCCACCATGTCGGCCTTGTTCAGGTACACCACTATATAAGGCACTCCTACCTGCCTGGCCAGTAATATATGCTCCCTGGTCTGGGGCATGGGGCCGTCGGCCGCCGATACTACCAGAATCGCTCCATCCATCTGGGCCGCACCGGTAATCATGTTTTTAACATAGTCGGCATGGCCCGGGCAGTCTACGTGCGCATAGTGCCGCTTTTCTGTCTCATATTCGACGTGGGCGGTGTTAATGGTAATACCCCGTTCACGTTCTTCCGGCGCATTATCGATCTCTTCATACTTTTTAATCGTAGCCCTGCCTACAGTAGCCAGACAAAGGGTTATCGCCGCTGTAAGTGTAGTCTTACCATGGTCAACGTGCCCGATGGTACCAATGTTTACATGCGGTTTAGTACGCTCGAATTTTTGTTTCCCCATTATCTTCTCCTCCTTAAAACTTATCTTTTAACTTTTCGCCAACCCTTGCCGCCGTTCAATAATTCCCCCGGCAATATTTTGCGGTATCTCTGCATAATGGCTGAACTGCATGGTATAAGTACCGCGGCCCTGGGTTTGGGATCTCAAATCAGTAGAATAACCAAACATCTCAGCCAGCGGTACAAAAGCATGCACAATCTGCGTTTTACCGCTTGCCTCTATTTCTTCAATCCGGCCGCGGCGAGCATTAATATCTCCGATAACATCCCCCATATATTCCTCCATAACTACTATTTCCACCTTCATAAACGGCTCCAAAAGGACCGGCCTGGATTTCACGGCAGCATTTTTGAAGCCAATTGAACCGGCAATTTTAAAAGCCATCTCGGAAGAATCTACTTCATGATAAGATCCGTCAATCAGGGCCACCTTTAGATCAATCATCGGATAACCGGCTAAAACTCCGTTTTCTATGGCCTCCCTGACACCTGCATCCACCGCCGGGATATATTCCCTGGGAATGATACCACCTACGATCTTATTCACAAACTCATAACCGGCACCTGGTTCTCTAGGCTCCACCTCCAGCACAACATGTCCATACTGGCCACGACCCCCCGACTGGCGAATAAATCTGCCTTCCGCTTTCGTCTTCTGTTTAATGGTTTCCTTATATGCCACCTGCGGCCGACCAACGTTGGCTTCTACTTTAAATTCGCGTAACATGCGGTCGATAATTATTTCTAAATGCAATTCACCCATTCCAGAAATCAACGTTTGTCCAGTCTCAGCGTCAGTATTAATCCGGAATGTAGGGTCCTCTTCGGCCAACTTCTGTAAAGCAAGACCCATTTTCTCCTGGTCAGCCTTGGTTTTAGGTTCAATAGCTACTGAAATTACCGGCTCCGGGAATTCCATCGATTCCAAAATAATAGGATGATCCTCGGTACAAAGCGTATCACCGGTAGCAGTTACTTTAAGACCTACAGCCGCCACAATATCGCCTGTGAAAACATTGTCGATATCTTCACGGTGATTGGCATGCATCCGCAATATGCGGCCGATCCGTTCCCGTCGCCCTCTGGTAGAGTTATAAATGTACGAACCGGTTTTCAACCGGCCTGAGTAAACTCGAAAGAAAGTTAATTTACCTACATAAGGATCGGTCATAATCTTAAAAGCCAGGGCTGAGAAGGGTTCATCGTCACTGGCCGCCCGCCCGTCACCTGCCCCCGTAACCGGGTCTATGCCCCGCACAGGCGGTATATCCACAGGCGCCGGAAGATAATCTACAATGGCGTCCAACAGGGGCTGAACCCCTTTATTTTTAAACGAAGAACCACACAACACGGGAATCATTTTCACGGCCAGGGTAGCCTTACGCAACCCAATCTTAATTTCTTCCTCAGTCAATTCTTCGTTTTCCAGGTATTTCATCATCAGTTCCTCGTCAGCTTCCGCCACCGCTTCAATCAACCTGTCCCGGAAGCCAGCCGCCTGATCAACCATGCCGGCCGGTATATCGATTTCCTCGCTTTTAACGCCAAGATCATCTAAATAAATAATAGCTTTGTTCCTGATTAGATCGATTATTCCCTGAAAGTTATCTTCTATCCCATAAGGCAGCTGTATAGCCACCGGACTGGCGCCCAGCCGTTCTTTAAGCATTTTCAGCACCCGAAAAAAATCTGCCCCTACCCGGTCCATTTTATTGATATAAGCAATACGCGGCACACTATATTTATCGGCCTGTCGCCAAACCGTCTCAGACTGTGGCTCCACCCCGCCAACCGAACAAAAGACGGCTACCGCTCCGTCCAACACCCGTAACGAGCGCTCTACCTCCATGGTAAAGTCCACATGGCCTGGCGTGTCGATAATATTTATTTGACACTCACGCCACCGGCAACTGGTAGCCGCAGAAGTAATGGTAATTCCCCGCTCCTGCTCCTGAACCATCCAATCCATAGTAGCCGCTCCATCGTGTACTTCGCCAATCTTGTGCACCCTTCCGGTGTAAAACAAAATACGCTCCGTAGTGGTGGTTTTGCCGGCGTCAATATGAGCCATAATGCCTATATTGCGGGTCTTATCCAGCGGGAATTGACGCACCATCAAGAACCCCCTACCACCTGTAATGAGCAAACGCTTTATTTGCCTCTGCCATCTTATGGGTATCTTCTCTCTTTTTAACCGCTCCCCCTGAACCGGATGCCGCATCTAAAATTTCCGCGGCCAGCTTTTCCGCCATAACCCCACCAGCCCGGTTCCGGGCAAAATTAGTAATCCACCGGATAGCCAGCGTTTGCCTGCGTTCCGGACGTACTTCTATCGGCACCTGGTAATTGGCGCCCCCAACCCGGCGAGCTTTAACCTCCAGGATCGGCATTATATTTTTCATAGCCTGCTCAAAAACTTCCAGGGGGTTCTTGCCGGTCTTGACTTTAACCAGATCAAGGGCACGATAAACTATACTTTCAGCTAAACTCTTCCTGCCTTTCAGCATTATCTGATTGATCAGCTTGGTTAGAGTTTTGCTTTGGTAAACCGGATCCGGCATAATATCCCGCTTTGCAACTGATCCTCTTCTCGGCATGTTTACCCCCCCTTCTTTTAGCTTTTTTGTTGACAACTTATTGTTTACTGCTTATTTTTTAATTCGTTTGGAACCGTACTTGGAACGTCCTCTCTTCCGGTTTTGCACACCGGCGGAATCAAGAGCACCACGGACGATATGGTATCTGACACCCGGCAGGTCCTTTATCCTGCCGCCTCTCACCAGAACAACGGAGTGTTCCTGCAAATTATGCCCAATACCGGGAATATAAGAAGTTACTTCAATCCCGTTAGTAAGCCTTACTCGTGCCACTTTCCGCAAAGCTGAGTTTGGTTTTTTCGGTGTTGTAGTATATACCCTGGTACAAACCCCGCGCTTTTGGGGGCATTCCTTCAGTGCCGGAGCTGCTGATTTTTTGAAAACGCTTTCCCGGCCCTTGCGGATCATTTGACTTATGGTTGGCATATCCTATCCCTTCTCTCTACTCTACTATAGCTGCAGAAGCACAGCCTACTTCTATCCGGCAAGCCTTTCCTAAAGTCAACACGGAATCTACCTGTACTACCGGGATACCTTTTGCTGCACACATTTGCAAAACCGGTTCCAACACTTGACGTTCGGCATTCTGCGCTACGTAAACTACTTTAGCCTTACCCCGTTCAATGGCCTTTATCGTTTGTTTGGTCCCTACTGTCTTTTTCCGTGCCTTCAACAAATTCTCAAGGGTCAAGAAAACCCCTCCCCGGCCAAACACTTTAACAGTTTATCATTACCAAAAACCAATGTCAATAGCACAAAAACATTAATTTTGCACTTTACTGGCACTTCTCTAACCGGGTACCGGATTTTGCTACTCTATCAACTCAATGTTACGGTAACGGGACATACCGGTACCGGCCGGTACCAGCTTGCCGATGATTACGTTTTCTTTCAACCCCAATAGAGGATCGAGCTTGCCCTTAATCGCTGCTTCAGTAAGAACCCTGGTGGTTTCTTGAAAAGAAGCTGCTGAAAGAAAAGAATCGGTAGCCAGGGAAGCCTTTGTGATGCCAAGCAGTACCGGCCTGGCTGTGGCCGGCTCGCCTCCTGCAGCAGCAACGCGCCGGTTTTCGTCTTCAAACTCGAAAACATCAATTAACCCGCCGGGCAGCAAATCGGTATCACCGGGATCCTCTATCTTCACCTTCCGCAGCATTTGCCTGATCATTACTTCGATGTGCTTATCATTGATGTCGACTCCCTGCAGGCGGTAAACTCTCTGTACCTCTTGCAGCAAGTACACCTGTACCCCATACGGTCCTTTAATCTTAAGTAAATCATGGGGATTAACGGAGCCTTCCGTTAATTCGTCCCCGGCATAAACATGGTCACCGGATTTTACCTTCAGGCGGGCGCCAAAAGGAACCAGGTAAAAAAACTTTTCGCCCCCTTCAGAAGTTATCTCTATTTCCCGGCGGCCTTTAATTTCACGTATTTCCACCGTACCTTCAACTTCGGTGACAACTGCCTGCCCCTTGGGACGGCGAGCTTCAAAAAGTTCTTCTACCCGCGGCAAGCCTTGGGTAATGTCATCACCGGCCACGCCCCCGGTATGAAAAGTACGCATGGTAAGCTGCGTACCTGGTTCACCAATACTTTGGGCCGCGATGATCCCTACGGCCTCACCGATATCCACCATCCGCCCGGTAGCCAGGTTCCGGCCATAGCACTTGATACATACTCCGTAACGGGTACGACAGGTCAGTACCGAGCGAATTCTAACCCTGGTTAAACCCGCCTCAACCAGCCTGGCCGCGTCGTCTTCGGTAATTTCGGTATCAGCGCTAACCAACACTTCTCCACTTACCGGGTGTAAAATATCTTCCAGCACCATCCGTCCAACAATCCGGTCTTCCAGCCTTTCGATAACTTCGGCGCCATCCTTGACTTCCTCTACCACGATTCCCTGGGCAGTATTACAATCAATCTCCCGCACGATAACATCCTGAGCAACGTCTACCAGGCGACGGGTCAGGTAACCGGAGTCAGCCGTCCGCAGCGCTGTATCAGCCAGCCCTTTCCGGGCGCCATGAGTAGAAATAAAGTATTCCAGCACGGTCAAACCTTCCCTAAAGTTAGCCTTTATCGGAAGGTCAATGATCCGGCCGGAAGGGTCGGCCATCAGGCCGCGCATGCCGGCCAACTGGCGGATTTGCTGAATATTACCCCGGGCACCGGAATTAGCCATCATGTATACGGGATTAAATCTATCCAGGGTTTTCAGCAGTTCTTCAGTGACCTGCTCGGTAGCGTCATTCCATATAGTAATTACCTTGCGGTAACGCTCTTCTTCAGTAATCAAACCCCGACGGTACTGCTGTTCCACCTGTTCAACCTGCTGTTCCGCTTCAGCCAGGATAGTCTTCTTCGCCACAGGGATCACAATATCCTGAATACTAATGGTAATACCGGCCCTGGTAGCATAAGTAAAACCCAGTTTCTTGATTCCATCCAAAAGAGCCGTAGTTTTGGCAAAACCAAGCCTTCGATAGCAACCATCCACGATCTTGCTTAACAACTTCTTATCCACAACCTGATTAATAAAACCCAACTCTTCGGGTATCGCCTCGTTGAAAATGACCCTTCCCACAGTCGTTTCAACAAGCTGATTATCAGGCATACGCACCTTTACCCTGCTATGCAGGGATACGGCCCCGTTATGGTAAGCCATTATGGTTTCATCGCTATCCCGGAAAGCTTTGCCTTCACCGAACGAGCCTGCTTTTTCCATCGTCAGGTAGTAGATACCAAGCACCATGTCCTGAGTGGGGACGGCTACCGGCCGGCCATCTTTGGGGTTTAAAATATTGCTTGCCGACAACATCAACAGCCTGGCCTCAGCCTGGGCTTCAGCAGAAAGCGGTACGTGTACCGCCATCTGGTCGCCGTCAAAATCAGCGTTGTATGCCGTACAAACCATAGGATGGATCTGGATCGCCCGGCCTTCGACCAGCACTGGTTCAAATGCCTGGATCCCCAGGCGGTGCAGGGTAGGCGCACGGTTTAGAAGCACCGGGTGCTCGCCGATTACTTCTTCCAACACATCCCAAA
This sequence comes from Deltaproteobacteria bacterium, assembly GCA_020062745.1. Lineage (GTDB taxonomy): Bacteria > Bacillota > Desulfotomaculia > Desulfotomaculales > JAGUVT01 > JAGUVT01. The sequence continues at coordinate 22,082 of JAGUVT010000021.1, read as the reverse complement.
CTTCAGGACGCACTCTTTCTACCATCCGCTTGGCACTTTTGATATTATGAGCATAGCCATCGTTGACCAGTCGCTTCATCACAAAAGGCTTAAACAACTCTAAAGCCATCTCCTTAGGCAAGCCACACTGATGAAGACGCAATTCGGGACCAACCACAATCACGGAACGTCCGGAATAATCTACCCTCTTACCCAGCAGGTTCTGGCGAAAACGGCCTTGTTTTCCTTTGAGCATATCACTCAAAGACTTCAGCGGCCGGTTACCGGGTCCGGTTACCGGCCGGCCCCGTCTACCATTATCAATAAGCGCATCCACTGCCTCCTGCAGCATCCGCTTTTCATTACGCACAATAATATCCGGCGCCCCGAGATCTAGAAGCCGCTTAAGCCGGTTATTGCGGTTTATCACCCGCCGGTATAAATCGTTTAAATCGGAAGTAGCAAAGCGGCCGCCATCTAATTGTACCATCGGCCGCAACTCCGGCGGAATTACCGGAATCACATCCATCACCATCCATTCCGGCCGGTTACCTGACTTGCGGAAAGCTTCCAGTACTTCCAGACGGCGAATGGCCCGTATCTTGCGCTGACCAGTAACTTCTTTCAGTTCCTGCCGCAACTCCCGGCCCAGTTCATTTAAGTCGATTTCTTCCAAAAGTTTTTTAACGGACTCCGCCCCCATACCAGCCTTAAAAGCCTGCCCATGTTTCTCCCGGTATTCCCGGTATTCGGTTTCAGTTAACAGTTGCTTTTTGATCAGCCCTGTCTCACCAGGATCTATAACTACATAAGAAACAAAATACAACACCTTTTCCAGAGCGCGGGGAGACATGTCCAGCAACAACCCCATCCGGCTGGGGATACCTTTAAAGTACCAGATATGAGAAACAGGCGCAGCCAGTTCAATATGACCCAGACGCTCCCGCCTTACTTTCGAGCGGGTAACTTCTACCCCGCAGCGATCGCATACAACACCCTTGTACCGGACTCTTTTATATTTACCACAGTGGCATTCCCAGTCCCTGGTAGGACCAAAAATGCGCTCGCAGAAAAGCCCGTCCCGTTCCGGTTTCAAAGTACGGTAGTTAATTGTCTCCGGTTTCTTAACCTCACCGCTGGACCATTCCAGGATTTGCTGGGGAGACGCCAGGCCGATACGAATCCGGTCAAAGTTATTTAACTCCAGCAAAGAGCTTCTCTCCTCCTCTCAAGATAGCTGTCAGCTTTTATTCTTCGTCCAGGTTAAAATCCTCATTAAGAAAATCTTCGCCTAAATCCTCATCGCTATCGGAATCATATTCCTCATCTTCATCTTCCGGCAATTCTTCATGCTGAATATCAATATCCAGTTCCTTGGCGGTTTCAGTAATATCTTCCTCAATTTCTTCAATTTCTACCTCCCGGTTATCTTCAGAAAGGACCTTGATATCCAACCCCAGGCTCTGTAATTCTTTGATCAACACTTTAAAAGATTCCGGCACGCCCGGCTCGGGGACATTCTCACCTTTAACAATAGCCTCATAGGTCTTTACCCGTCCCACCACATCGTCAGACTTGACCGTAAGTATTTCCTGCAAAGTATAAGCCGCACCATATGCCTCCAAAGCCCATACCTCCATTTCACCAAACCGTTGCCCGCCAAACTGGGCTTTGCCGCCCAGCGGCTGCTGGGTAACCAGGGAATACGGACCGGTGGAACGGGCGTGGATTTTATCATCCACCAGGTGGGCCAGCTTGAGCATATATACATACCCTACCGTCACCGGGCTATCAAAAGACATTCCGGTACACCCGTCGTAAAGGGTCATCTTACCACTCTCCGGCAGGCCGGAGCGTTCAAAAATTTCTTTGATGTCACTTTCCAAAGCCCCATTGAATACCGGGCTGGATATATAAAGTCCCAATCTTTTGGCTGCCCAGCCGAGATGAGACTCCAGAACCTGCCCGATATTCATCCGAGACGGTACTCCCAGAGGGTTGAGAACAATTTCAATGGGTATCCCGTCAGCTAGAAATGGCATATCTTCTTCCGGCAAAATGCGGGCAATGACACCTTTATTGCCATGCCGCCCGGCCATCTTATCACCTTCGGAGATCTTTCGCTTCTGGGCCACATAAACCCGCACTAAATAGTTTACACCAGGCGGTAACTCATCACCGCTATCCCGCGAAAAGACTTTTACATCTACAATTTTCCCGGACTCGCCATGCGGCACTCGCAGCGAGGTATCACGCACCTCCCGTGCCTTTTCGCCAAATATAGCCCGCAGCAGGCGCTCCTCAGCCGTGAGTTCGGTTTCGCCTTTCGGAGTAACCTTGCCCACCAGGATATCACCCGGACGCACCTCGGCGCCAACCCTGATGATACCTCGTTCGTCCAGGTCCTTCAATACTTCCTCCCCTACGTTAGGTATATCTCTGGTGATTTCCTCAGGACCAAGTTTGGTATCCCTGGCGTCACATTCATATTCTTCAATATGAATAGAAGTAAAATAATCTTCTTTTACCAGTTTCTCGTTTACCAGTATGGCATCTTCATAGTTGTAACCTTCCCACGGCATAAAAGCAACCAGCACATTCCGGCCTAACGCCAGTTCACCCATATCGGTTGACGGGCCGTCGGCAATAACCTGGCCTGCCTCTACCCGCTCACCCTTTTTCACTATTGGTTTTTGATTGATGCAGGTACCCTGGTTAGAACGGGCAAACTTCAACAGCTTATAGCGGTCAAGGCCGCCGTCACCGGTCCTGATCTCAATATTATTAGCCGTAACCCTTTCTATCACCCCGGCCTGCCTGGCCAGTACCACCACTCCCGAATCACGTGCCGCCTTGAACTCAATACCCGTTCCCACCGCTGGAGCCCGCGCTCTTAAAAGCGGTACCGCCTGACGTTGCATGTTAGCGCCCATCAAGGCACGGTTGGCATCATCATGCTCTAAAAAGGGAATCAAAGACGTGGCAATGCTAAATACCTGCTTTGGCGAAACATCCATAAAATCCACTTGTTCGGCAGGTACCATCAGAATATCTCTTCCATGACGGGCATTTACCCGTTTTTCTAAAAACCTCCCGTCTTCCCCCAGCGGAGCGTTAGCTTGAGCCATAATATAACCTTCTTCTTCATCTGCCGTCAGGTAAACAATCTCGTCTGTTACCACTTTCTTTTCCTTATCCACCCGCCGGTAAGGAGTCTCGATAAAACCGAAAGAGTTAATTCGGGCGTAAGTACCCAATGAACCAATCAGACCAATGTTTGGTCCCTCCGGAGTTTCTATCGGGCACATCCGGCCGTAGTGAGAATGATGCACATCACGCACCTCAAAACCGGCCCGCTCCCGGGAAAGTCCTCCCGGGCCAAGAGCCGACAGGCGTCTTTTATGGGTAAGTTCGGCCAGCGGGTTGGTCTGGTCCATAAACTGAGACAGTTGGCTGGTCCCAAAAAATTCTTTAATTGCCGCCACCACTGGACGGATGTTAATCAAAACCTGGGGCGTAATCACATCTACATCCTGGATGGTCATACGTTCCCGTACCACCCGCTCCATCCGGGATAAACCAATCCGGAACTGATTTTGCAAAAGCTCTCCCACCGAACGCAGGCGCCGGTTTCCCAGGTGGTCAATATCATCCACCTGCCCTTCGCCATTCATAAGCTTGAGCAAATATTTTACGGTATAGATAATATCCTCCCTGGTAAGCTCCCTGATAAACTGCCTTTCTTTGGGCACTTCCTTCTTAAGATAATGATCCCACTCAGTATCGCTACCGTTTAAGTAATGGTAAAGCACACCATGACCAAGTTTTTTCTGGATCTTGTAACGACCAACACTGGCTAGATCATACCGCTTGGGATCAAAAAACAAGGCTTCCAGGAGGGAACGGGCGCTCTCCATGGTCGGGGGCTCCCCAGGCCGCAGGCGCTTGTAGATTTCTACCAGGGCTTCTTCTTCATTATCTGTATTGTCCCTGGCCAATGTCTCTTGAATATTTTTATCTCCATTAAAAAGCTCGACGACCATGGCATTAGTTCCGTACCCGAGAGCACGGATCAACACGGTCACCGGTAATTTTCTGGTACGGTCAATACGTACAAAAACGTGGTCATTAACATCTGTCTCAAACTCCAACCACGCGCCACGGTTTGGAATAATGGTCGCAGCATAAATCTTTTTTCCGCTCGGGTCAATCGTATCGGCAAAATATACACCGGGAGAACGAACCAACTGGCTGACAATTACTCTCTCAGCACCGTTAATAATAAAAGTACCTTTTTCTGTCATCAGGGGAAAGTCCCCCATAAAAACTTCCTGCTCTTTTACTTCGCCGGTTTCCTTATTGATCAGGCGCACTTTAACCCGTAAAGGAGCCGCATAAGTTACATCGCGTTCCTTACACTCCTCTTCCGTGTACTTGGGACCACCCAAACTATAATCCAAAAACTCCAAAACCAGATGACCGGTAAAATCCTGAATCGGCGAAATATCCCGAAACACTTCGCGCAATCCTTCTTTTAAAAACCAACTGTAAGAATTACGCTGGACCTCAATAAGGTTGGGCAGTTCCAGTACTTCCTTCAACTTCCCAAAGTTCCAACGCTCTCTGATACCTGACTTTTCAGGGTAAGCCATCGAACAAATCCCACCCCCGCTAATTTAAAAAATAACAGAAAAGCAAGGCGTTGAATTTTATACCTCGCTTTTTACCAAATTTCCAAAATATTATTTCCTTCCTTAACCATAAAATACATTACAATTCAGATAACAATTTTTTATGTTAGCATATTTAATTTTATTTGTCAAGAAAGAAATTGTAATTTTCAGTACCCGGTAGTCAGAAAGCAGGAGCCAGAATAGAAACTCTGCCTCCTTACCCCCTGAATAGTCACGCAAACTATTTAATTTCTACCGTGGCGCCAACTTCGGTAAGCTTATTCTTAATCGATTCGGCTTCTTCTTTGGAGACTTTCTCCTTAACCGGCTTGGGAGCACCGTCAACCATCTCTTTCGCTTCTTTTAATCCCAACCCGGTAATCTCACGGACTACTTTAATAACATTAATCTTCTTGTCGCCAACAGATGACAGAATAACGTCAAATTCAGTTTGCTCTTCTTCCTCTGCCGCCTGTGCAGCCGGCACAGCCCCAGCCACAGGAGCAGCCGCCACCGGGGCAGCAGCACTAACACCGAATTCTGTTTCAAACGCTTTTACCAGTTCAGATAATTCAAGAACTGTCAGCCCTTTCACAGCCTCAAGAATCTCATTTACCTTGGACATTAATCATTTACCTCCTTAAAATATTAGCTATTAGCTATCAGCCATCAGCCATCAGCCATCAGCAAAAAGGGAAGTCTTCTTCTTTTTCTTGGCTTTTAGCCAACACCATTGGCGGACGAAAAGTTAAATACCTTTTCACGCTTCACTGGCGCGCTGTTTGCGCAGGGACTCCAGAGCATACACGAAGCTGCATAAGGTACCATACAATACATTGACCAGGCCGTAGAGAGGCGCCTGCATCCCGCCGGCTACTTTTGTCAGAAGCACTTCACGCGACGGCAGATCGGCCAGTTTTCTAACCACCACGGCATCTATAACCCTTCCTTCCAGAACACCGGCCTTAATTTCCATTTTTTTAAACTCACGGATAAACTCAAAGAGTACCTTGGCTGGCGCCACCGGATCATGCTCGCTAAAAGCAATAGCAGTAGGACCTTCCAGGTAAGAATCCAGACCTTCCACGCCGGCTTGTTTGGCCGCCAGCCTGACAAGGGTATTTTTAGCCACCTTGAATTCACAATCCGATTTCCGGAACCGGCGTCTTAACTTTGTTGCTTCGGCAACGTTCAATCCCTTATAATCAGTAAGAACAGCCGCTTTAGCCTGCTTGAATCTTTCCGTCATTTCCTTAATTATAAGGCTCTTTTCTTCCCTTGTTGACACTCCCATCTCCCAAAACACCCCCTCTCGATAATTTAGCCGTCAGCAACCAGCTTTCAGCCTCTAGCCGTCAGCATAAAGAAAGAATTCATACGTGTTCTCTGCCTTGTTATAGCTGAGAGCTGATAGCTTATTGCTAAAATTAAAGAGGTCTTGTAGACAAATACAAGACCCCTGCAAGTTACTAAAGTAGCAGGTTTTAAAAAAGCCTCGGCTGGCAGGTAAAAACCTTTAAGCAAAGCACCAGCAGTCTACAGCGTTAGACAAAACTTTTTGTTTCTTCTCTAAAATTATTACTATATAAAGAGTTACCTCCAAACCTGAAGGTTTACTTTTATTCCCGGTCCCATGGTAGAAGACACTGCTATACTGCGAAGGTACTGCCCCTTCGCCGTCGCCGGCTTGGCCCGAATTAAAGCATCAATCAAAGTGTTCAGGTTCTCTTGCAATTTTTCAACGTCAAAGGATACTTTTCCAATTGGAGAATGAACAATACCCGCCTTATCGACCCGGTATTCAATCTTACCAGCCTTAACCTCCCGTACCGCTCTGGAAACATCAAAAGTAACAGTACCGGTTTTGGGATTGGGCATGAGCCCGCGCGGACCTAAAATGCGGCCCAGTTTACCAACTGCACCCATCATATCGGGAGTAGCAATAGCAACATCGAAACCCAGCCACCCTTCTTGCTGGATCCTGGCCGCCATATCCTCTGCCCCAACAAAATCGGCGCCCGCTTCTTCAGCTTCTTTAGCCTTATCCCCTTTAGCAAACACCAGCACCGTGCGTTCCTTCCCCGTTCCGTTTGGAAGCACCACTGCTCCTCTCACTTGCTGGTCGGCATGTCTTGGGTCTACCCCAAGCCGCACAGCCACCTCTACGGTTTCATCAAACCTGGCCGGAGCCACCTTCCTTACCAACTCTAGAGCATCAACCGGGTCGTATAAAACACTGCGGTCGATCTGCTTACAGGCGTCCTTGAGTTTTTTTCCTTTCTTTGACATACCTTTGCTTTTTCCTCCTCTGTGGTTATAACGGAAATTTTATAGAGGCAGTTTTCAACAAAATACCCCCACCGGACTTTGTACGAAATCTACCTCAAAACCCTCCCACTTGATTGTTCTAACCTTCCACAACTTCAACCCCCATACTGCGGGCAGTACCTTCTATCATCAACATAGCCGCATCTATCGAGTCCGTATTTAAGTCGGGCATTTTCAAAGCGGCAATTTCCCGTATCTTGGAGCGCGGTACCTTAGCCACTTCTTTCTTATCAGGTTCTCCGGATCCCTTCTCAATACCTGCCGCTTTCTTTAATAACACAGATGCCGGGGGAGTTTTGCAAACAAAAGAAAAAGACCGGTCCTCATAAACAGTAATCTCAACCGGGATGATCAAGCCCGCCTGAGCCGCCGTGCGTTCGTTATACTCCTTAACAAAAGCCATAACATTAACTCCGTGCTGGCCCAATGCCGGACCTACGGGAGGAGCCGGTGTAGCTTTGCCAGCCGGCACCTGCAGTTTGACAATGGCACTTATTCGCTTGGCCACTGATAATAGCACCTCCTGCTAGGATATTTTCTCTATTTGGGCAAAATCCAATTCTACTGGTGTTTCCCGGCCAAACATGGAAATCGCCACTTTTACCTTGTTTTTCTCAAGGTTAATTCCTTCTACTACGCCAATAAAATCTTCAAAGGGACCGTTAACCACCCTGATACTCTCGCCAGGGTTGAAATCTATACGTCTCCGTGGTTCATCAAAGCCCATTTGTCTGACAATCTGCCTGGCTTCGACATCAGTTAAAGGAATCGGCTTCGAGCCAGAACCGACAAAACCGGTTACGCCAGGGGTATTACGAACCACATACCAGGAGTCATCAGTCATGATCATTTCTACCAATACATACCCCGGAAAAACTTTGCGCTTGGAAATCCTTTTCTTACCATCTTTTATTTCTATCTCGTCTTCCATTGGCACAAGGATACGAAATATTTTTTCCTCCATGCCCATGGAATCAATACGCTTTTCCAGATTTGCCTTAACTTTATTTTCATAACCGGAATAGGTATGAACAACATACCACTGTTTATCCATAAAATTAAAAAACCCCTTCTGCCTAAAAACCGCACTCTCATTTGCCAGGTAAAAGTTATCTAATCAAAAGCACAGCCTGGGAAAAAATCAGATCAAACAACCAGATTAAGACCCCAACAAAAACAACCGCCACCAACACCACTATGGTATAAATAATCACTTCGCGCCGGTTTGGCCAATGCACCTTTTTTAACTCAGAGAATACTCCCTTAAAAAACTTCTTAACCTGTTCGAAGCGGTTAACTTTTTCCTTTTTTACTGTTTTAACCGGCTCTTTAGGTAAAACATCTTTCTTACCGGATTCTTTCCTGCCGGTTTCCTTTTTTCCCTGTTCTTTTCTATTACGGTCCCCATGATCCCGTTTCTTCATAACAGCCATAACCGACACGCCTTTCTAAAATTCAGAGCAAGCATCTTCAACTCGCCCTGACCCTTAACTTCTACCTGGTTTCTTTATGCAGCGTATGAGTCTGACAAAACCGGCAGTACTTTTTCATCTCAATCCGGTTAGGGTCATTCTTCTTATTTTTTGTAGTGGTATAGTTCCTGCGTTTACAATCGGTACAAGCCAGCGTAACCCCCACCCGCACCTGCGGCCACCTCCTGTTAGTGCTATTGGCCAGAAATTTATCCAATCAAACTTACCATATTTATTTTTAGATGTCAATTTAAAGTTAAGAAAACGCCGGTGGCTGGCCACCGGCACCTGGATAAACCTGTGGTAGCGGCGCAGGGACTCGAACCCCGGACACTACGGGTATGAACCGTATGCTCTAACCATCTTAGCTACGCCGCCATATTGGTGGAGCCACTAACCGGGATTGAACCGGTGACCTCATCCTTACCAAGGATGCGCTCTACCAACTGAGCTATAGTGGCATACTGGTTGCGGGGGTAGGATTTGAACCTACGACCTTCGGGTTATGAGCCCGACGAGCTACCAGCTGCTCTACCCCGCGGTATCAATTCTATTATACCATAAACGCGCAAGCTTATTTCAAAACCATTTCCCCTACCCAATCTCATTCTGGAGCCGGCGAAGGGACTCGAACCCTTAAACCTGCTGATTACAAATCAGCTGCTCTGCCAGTTGAGCTACGCCGGCAAAGGAGGCAAAACTTATTATAAGCAATAAGATCAGTTGTGTCAACTGCTTTAAAAACTTAAAAAAACCTCTTACCTAAAGTCTCCTATACCAAACTTTAAATAAGAGGACTTAAAATATAATTGACTAATTGTTTTATAAAGCTTCCCTTTTTTCAAGGTATCTTTCTAATTTGCGTTTGACTCTCTGCAAAGCATTATCAATAGACTTGACATGGCGCTTTAAGTCTTCGGCAATCTCCTGGTATGATTTACCTTCCAGGTAAGACATCAAGACCTTCCATTCCAGGGAACTTAAGAGTTCCCCCATCTTATCCTCAATATCATCAAATTCTTCCCGGTTAATGATTAACTCTTCCGGATCGGCAACCTTAGATCCGGAAATGATATCCAGCAAGGTGCGATCAGACTCTTCTTCATAAATTGGCTTGTTTAAAGAAATATAAGAATTCAACGGAATATGTTTCTGTCTGGTAGCTGTTTTGATGGCCGTAATAATCTGCCGGGTAATGCATAGCTCGGCAAAAGCCCTGAAAGAAGAAAGCTTGTCCAAACGAAAGTCCCGGATAGCCTTATAAAGACCAATCATCCCTTCCTGGATAATATCTTCTTTGTCTGCGCCAATTAAAAAATAAGAACGGGCTTTGGCACGGACAAAGTTTTTATATTTGTTGATTAAATACTCCAGCGCACCATCATCACCCTCACGGGCAAACTCCACAATGTCCTCATCAAGCATTATCTGATAACCGCAAACTACTTCCTTTTGGGCCTGCAGGCTCACAACATCCCCGCCTTTTCCCTGGCATTTTTTCGATCTGAAACGTGGTTCTTTGCCTCCTGCCCAACACTTATTATACTGGAGGGGTACAAGCTCGTCAAGGAAAATAGTCTTAATTTCTATTCCTTCTCACAGCGCCATTTCTCCAATTCCAACCTTATCTCTTCAAGCATCCGGTTCTCTAAATACTTTTCAGCCGGCAAGTCACGGCTGTAATATTTCTCCCCCTCCCGCCTGGCCTGTTTAATCTGATTCCAAAGTTCCGCCGGGGTAATGCGATACCCACCCCGGCCGAAAATAATTCGCTGTTCGGTCCAGTCGGAAGTCGCCACATAAACTGTCCCTTTTTTGGAAAGTTGACCGACCAACCGCTCAATTAAAGAATCGGCCGTTTCCCCAAAACGGGTAAAAAATACTTCTACCCCGCCTACTACCAGGGAACGTTCACCCGGCCCCTTTGCGCCGTAAGCATCGAAAACCACCATTATCTGCTGACCGGCTAAAATACTGTAATCGATCATGATCTCCACCAGCCTGGTCCTGGCGTGCTCCATTTCCAGCCGTTCCAGTTCGGGGCAGGTATAAATAATATTATAGCCGTCGATTATGAGGTACTCCACTATTCAAAAGCCTCCTCTGCCGTACCACTTCATATGCCAGCAGGGCAGCAGCAACCGAGGCATTGAGCGACTCCACCCGTCCGGCCATGGGCAGACTCACCAGTACATCGCAGCACTCTTTAACCAGCCTCCCCAACCCTTTACCTTCACCGCCGATAACCAGGCCCAAAGGGCCGCTTAAAGAAACATCCCAGAAAAGATGCGGGCCGGCCGGGTCGGCCCCGGCAATCCAAAGCCCTTTCTCTTTTAACCGGGCGATGGTCTGGACCAGGTTGGTTACCCTGGCTACCCGCACGTACTCAACGGCGCCGGCCGAGACCTTGCCTACCGTATGGGTAAGCGGTACAGCCCGCCGGCGGGGTATAATCAAACCGTGCGCTCCGGCAGCATCAGCAATCCGCAGTATTGCTCCCAGGTTCTGCGGGTCTAAAATGCCATCCAAAAGAATTAAAAACGGCTCCACTCCCGGCATTATCCCCGCCAGCAAGTCATCAACTTCCACGTAGCCCCTGGCTGCAACCATGGCTAACACTCCCTGATGAACAATGCCGGGAGCAAGCTTATCCAGATAAGAGCGGCTAATTTTTTGCACCGGCACGCCGCGCTCCCCGGCCAGGGTAAAGATACTCCTAAAAAAACTGGGAGAGGCCTCTTCGGCTATCATAATTTTATTGAGCGGCCGGCCGGCCCGCAGGGCCTCCCGCACCGGGTTGCGACCAGCAATAACCTCTTCCGGATCAATGTCCTTTATTATTTCCTTGCACCCCTACGGATAAATTTTGGAAAAACTGCCGCACCTCAATGCTTTTGCCGCAGGACATCCTCCCCTCGGGGCAATTCCCTCTGAGACATAGCGGCCCGGCCTCTTTAAAAAGAACTGGCGCTATTGCCTTTACCAGTTTCAACATTGTGATCGCCAGGGCCCGAATTTCCCACTGGGCCCGGTTGCAACAGCGTAGAGAGAAAAAATGGCGCAACTCCCGTGCATTCATGGTAACCAACAATTTTGTTTCGGTAGCGTTAGGTAGAACAAAACGGGCATCTTCACTGGCCGTCTCGCCAGCCGCAGTTAACTTGGCATGCCAAAAATCGTACCACTCCTGAATCTGCTTCATCTGCCTGGCAAACTCCTGCACATACTGCGGGCCCAGAGCTTCAATGCGAGGGGGAATAATGTAGTCAAAAACCCGGTCTTCACTCCCGGGGCTGGCCGCCGAAACATAACGCTGCGACTTTACGCTGAAGCTTGCCAGGCGATGGCGGGTAATCTGGGCCATAAGACTTCGCGAAACTCCTTCGATGCCGAAAGTAAAGGAGGCATGTTCGATTGGCGAAAGATGGCCGGAACCAAGCAGCTTTTCCAGAAAAAAAGCCTGCTCTCGTCCGGTAATGCCCTCCTGCAACTCTCCGATGTCTGATGACGAATAGCAAAGCCTGGCCCCCATGGCTACCACTTCCTGAGGTACCGGAGTATGGCTCAACAGGATTACCTTCAAAGTCCTGGCTGCCATAATGAACCCCCTTACAACCCGTCTCCCACTACCCGGCGGGCCAGGTTCAAGATCTCCTCCAGCCTGCCGCTGTCTTCTTTCAGGTAAAGATACCCAATCAGGCTTTCCAGGGCGGTGCTGTAACGATGGGACATCACCCCGGTACGGCGGGGATGCGCCGAATGCGTATTACGACCGCGCCGCACCACTGCCTTTTCCTCATCGGTTAACTGTCCCTCCAGGGCATGCAAAACTTTAGCCTGGGTTTCCGCCCGGACGTACTTTACGGCCTCATTATGCAGGCAGTTAACCCTGGCCATGCCGGAACCGACCAGAAAACTACGCACCGCCAGCTCGTAAACAGCATCACCGATATAAGCCAGTACCGACGGTGACAACTGTTCCGGTTCAGTAATTGATGATAAAAACAACCTTACCCCTGCTTCTTCCAGCGGACCCCCTGCGGGGTGTCCTCGATAATTATTCCCAAACCCTTCAAACCTTCCCTGATCCGGTCGGCGACGGCCCAATCCTTGCGGCTGCGAGCTTCTTGCCGCAACCCGATAATCAGTTCCAACAGCCCGTCCGCCAGATCCAAACCAGGTGACGGCATGCCGTCCAACGACATTTTTCCGTTCCTGTCCACCTTAAAAATACCAAGCACTTCATTAAAAGCTTTAAAAAGGACTTCAGCCTTCAACAAAACCTCCCGGTCGGCTGGGGCCGGGGCAACTCCCAGGCGCTGCACACAAGTATTAACTTCCCGGGCCAGATCGAATAAAACAGCTATCGCCAGGGCGGTATTGAAGTCGTCATCCATGGCTTTCTCAAAAGAATCCCGCAGTTCGTCCAACACCGGCGGCAGATCCTTACATTCTACGCTTGCCCGCCCGTCTTCCGGCCTGGCTAAGGCTTCCGCCAGGAGCCGGATACTGGTTTTAACCCGTTCCAGCCCCCGGCCAGCCGATTCCAGTTTCTGGTCGTCAAAATCCAAAGGGCTCCGGTAATGGGTCGAAAGCAGGTAGAAGCGTACCGTTTCAGGGGGAAACCGGGCCAGGATATCCCTTACCAGGAAAAAGTTTCCCAGCGATTTAGACATTTTCTCTTCATTTACCGTAATAAACCCGTTGTGCAGCCAGTAACGGGCAAAAGGCTTACCGGTTGCCGCCTCGCTCTGGGCAATTTCATTTTCGTGATGGGGAAAAATCAGGTCGAAACCGCCGCCGTGAATATCGAAGCCTTCTCCCAGGTATTTCAACGACATGGCCGAACATTCAATATGCCAGCCCGGCCGGCCCGGGCCCCAGGAACTTTCCCAGGATGGCTCGCCCGGCTTGGCTGCCTTCCATAAAGCAAAATCCAACGGATCACGCTTGCGCGAATCTACCTCAACCCTGGCGCCGGCACGCAAGTCATCCAGAGAACGCCCCGACAGCCTGCCATAAGCAGAAAAACTACGCACTTCAAAATAAACGTCACCTTCAACCACGTAAGCATTCCCGTTTTTTATCAGGGTATCGATCATCTCAATAATCTCCGGCATATGCCCGGATACCCTGGGATGAGTATCAGCCCGCCGTACATTCAAGGCACCGGCATCCCGAAAATATTCATTTATATATTTCTGGGCCAGCGCAAGGGGGTCTTCTCCTTCTTCTCCGGCCCGGTTAATAATCTTGTCGTCTATATCCGTAAAATTCTGCACATAATCAACCAGGTAACCCCGGTACGCAAAGTAGCGGCGCACCGTGTCGAAAAAAATCAGCGGCCGGGCGTTGCCCAGGTGGATGTAGTTATAAGTGGTAGGGCCGCATACATACATCGATACTTTACCCGGTTCACGCGGGCTGAAGGTTTCCTTTCGCCTGGTTAAAGTATTATACAACTCCAACTTGTGAAATCCTCCTCCCCGGAAAAAGCTTTAAGAAATTTAGCCACAGAGGACACCGAGAATATGGAGAGAAAAACAAAATTTTTTAAGAATTCAGGTGTCAGACCACCATGCTGCAAGACCTGCACCTCAAACTCTTTAGCGAACTTCGCAGTCCGCCTGCTGTGTTACCGTCGGCGCCTTTTGCCGCTCCAGTTCCTGCACCCGTCTTTCCAGTTCCTCAATGTTCTTCCGCATACACTGATACATTTCGGCAACAGGGTCGGGCAGCAGATCATGGCGTAAGTCATCAACAGCTTCCAGCGGCTGTCCGGCCATTGCCACCACCCGGCCAGGCACACCGACCACCGTGCAGTTGGGCGGAACGGGTTTTAATACAACCGAGCCGGCACCGATCTTCGAGTTGGCTCCAATAGTAAAAGAGCCTAAAATCTTGGCGCCGGTACTGATCACTACATTATCACCGATCGTGGGGTGCCGCTTGCCTTTCTCTTTACCGGTGCCACCCAGAGTAACTCCCTGGTAGATGGTTACATTATCTCCTATCTCCGCTGTCTCGCCAATCACCACACCGGCACCGTGGTCGATAAAAAGTCCCTCTCCAATTTTCGCCCCCGGGTGAATCTCAATGCCGGTGAGGAAACGGGAAAAATGGGAAATCAGCCTGGCCAAAAAAAACAGGCGTTTTTTATAAAGGGCATGGGCTACCCGGTGGATCAGGATGGCATGTAAACCAGGGTAACATAGCAACACTTCAAAAACCGACTTTGCAGCCGGATCCCGGTCAAAAACTGCCTGAATATCCCTGCGTAACCGGCCAAACACTGTTTTAAAGCCCTCCTTTGATTAAAGCACTCAGTTATCAGCCGTCAGCAATCAGCAAAAACAAGAAAAAACATTCATGCCACTAAAGCAGCGCCTGCAGGAGGATGAAGCTGAAAAGCTGAGCGCTGACTGCTAATAGCTATAAATCCTTATTATCCCTTTCCAGGGCGGCTGTCAGGCGGGCGGCAACTTTTTCCCGGCCCAGAATAGCCATAACCTGGTTTAATTCCGGGCCGTGCGTACGCCCGGTGAGGGCTATCCGCACCGGCATAAAAACTTTTTTACCACCAGCGCCCGTTTCTTTGCCCACTTCCTTGAGCAGTTCCCTGGCTAATCGAGCGGTCAGTTCACAGGCGCCGGACAACTTATCCCGCAATGTCGTCAGCACTGCCGGTACCTGGTCCTGAGCCATTACTATCCCGGCTTCTTCTCCTTCGAGAGTCACCTCATCAGTAAAATAAATCCCCACATGGGCAACAACCTCTTCCACGCAGCTTAAGTATTCCTGTACGGAGGAGACCGCCAGTTTCAGCCAGTTATACCGTTCCGGTGAAACCGGCGGCTTTATATAACCCGCTCTCTCCAGAAAAGGGATGGCCAACTCGGTAAGCCTTTCAACCGGTAACCGGCGAATATAGTGGCCGTTCAGCCAGTTCAGCTTGTCCAGGTCAAAAACTGCCGGGCTTTTAGCCACCCGGTCAAGGGAAAACATTTCTTTCAACTGCTCCAAGGAAAAGATTTCTTCCTCACCCTCGGGGGACCATCCTAGAAGGGCCAGGAAATTTACCAGCGCTTCAGGCAGGTAGCCCTTTTCCCGGTATTGCCCGATAGCGGTGGCGCCGTGCCGCTTACTCATTTTACTGCGATCCCTGCCCAGAATCAAGGAAATATGGGCAAAATCCGGCGCCAACCAGCCCAAAGCCTCATATAACAAAACCTGCCGCGGCGTATTGGACAGATGTTCCTCCGCCCGGATGACATGACTGATAGACATGGTATGATCGTCCACTACCACGGCAAAATTATAGGTGGGGATTCCATCCGACTTCATTATAATGAAATCACCAATTCCACTGCACTCAAAAGAAACTTCACCCCGCACCAGGTCATTTATGTTGACGATCCGGTCTGAAGGCACTTTAAACCGTACTACCGGCCGACGCCCCTCGCCTTCCAGCCGGGCACGCCCGGCCGAGTCAAGGCTGCGGCACCGGCCGAGGTAACGGGGCATTTCACCCCGCGCCAGCAAAGACTCCCGCTCGGCTGCCAGGTCCTCCTCACTACAATAACAATAATAAGCGTAACGACGCGCCAGAAGTTCCCCGGCATGTTTACGGTACAGCTCCAATCGCTCTGTCTGACGATAAGGCCCGCAGGCGCCCCCCACCCTGATTCCTTCATCCCAGTCTATACCAAGCCACAGCAAGTCATCCAGAATGCTGTGTTCCGACACCTTAGACGAGCGTTCCAGGTCGGTATCTTCGATCCGTACCAGGAAGACACCGCCGTAACGGCGGGCAAAAAGCCAGTTAAAAAGAGCCGACCGAGCCCCGCCGATATGCAGCGGCCCGGTCGGGCTGGGCGCAAACCTGACCCGTACCGTCCCGCCGGCCGGTGTTTCTTGTTTAATACCAGGCAAAACTCATCCTCCCCACCTAAAACAAGATCTAAGAAAAACGTTTCTTTATATGCTTGTTAGGTGATAATTATAACATCCCTCAAATATCAAAGGCAAATTTTTCAGGCTTTCAACAGGCAGGATATGGCATAAGCAGCAATTCCTTCGCCACGCCCGGTGAAACCGAGCCATTCGGTAGTGGTGGCCTTGACATTGACCTGCTCCGGGGCAATACCCAGGGTACCGGCAATATTCAGCTCCATTTGCGGAAGGTAGGGAACCAGGCGAGGAGCCTGGGCCACGATAACGGCATCGATATTGCCCACCGCCAGCTCCTGCCCGGCTAAAATTTGTGCCACCCGGCCCAGCAAAAAAAGGCTGGAAACCTCTTTATACCGGGGGTCGCTGTCCGGGAAATGCCGGCCGATATCATCCGCTCCGGCAGCCCCAAGCAGGGCATCCATGACCGCATGCAGCAGCACATCAGCATCGGAATAGCCGTCCAGGCCCATCAGATAAGGTACTTCTACCCCCCCTAAAACCAGGGGCCGGCCGGCCACCAGTTGATGCACGTCGTAACCAATTCCCACCCGCATAATTACTCCCCTTTACGGCGGAGCAGCGCCTCCGCCGTAATCAAATCCTCCGGTGTCGTTATTTTTATATTTTCATAGGAACCGAAAACCAGCTTTACCGGCTGCCCGGCCAGCTCCACCAGACCGGCATCGTCGGTACCGGAATAGCCTATCTCCCTGGCCCGCCGATGGGCAGCCACAATCAGGGAGTACTGAAAAGCCTGGGGTGTTTGAGCAAGCCAGAGAGAGTTGCGGGGCAGGGTTTGATTTATAAAGCCGCCTTCACCGGCCACCTTTACCGTATCCTTTACCGGCACTGCCAGCGTAGCTGCCCCAAAGGTTTCCGCCGCTCTCACCACCGCCTGCAGATTTGCCAAACCTAAAAAGGGACGGACCGCATCGTGAATAACCACCAGCCGGGTATCGGCGGAAAGCGCCAGGAGTCCGTTATAAACAGACTCCTGACGCTTTTCTCCGCCGGTTACTATAATTTTCACCTTACTGAAATCACTTAAAACCATAGTGCGGCACTGTTCTTTTTCATCCGGGCTGACCACCAGGACCACGTCATCAATCAGCAGACTCTCTTCCATTACCCGCAACGTATAATAAATTACTGGAAAACCACCTAAAAGAAGAAAAGGCTTTTTTACTGCCGTACCCATTCGCCTGCCCTGTCCCGCCGCCGGAATAACAGCCGCCACCTTAGCCAATAACCTTCACCTCATCGTAATGAGCGTCGCTTTTTCGATCTAATCTCGGTCTGGCAAAAATCATCCGTCCGGCTGCGGTCTGCAGTACACTGGTTACCAGCACGGGAATGGTCTGGTTGATAAAACGCCTGCCGCTCTCCACCACAATCATCGTGCCGTCATCCAAATAAGCCACTCCCTGCCCCATTTCCTTGCCGTCTTTGACCACCTGTACCACCATCTCCTCACCCGGCAACACTACAGGCTTTACCGCATTGGCCAGTTCATTAATATTCAATACCTTTACGCCGTGCAGTTCGGCTACCTTATTTAAATTAAAGTCGTTGGTAATTATCTTGGCGCCCAGTTTCTGAGCCAGTTTCACCAGCTTGGTATCAACCTCGGCCACATCCTCCAAACCACTGTTGTCATCATAAATCTGCACTTTTACCTCGGCATCCTTATCTTTGCGCATCTTATTCAGGATATCCAGACCGCGCCGTCCCCGGTTGCGCTTAAGCAGATCAGGGGAGTCGGCTATGTGCCGCAATTCATCAAGGATAAAAGCCGGTATCAAAAGCACTCCTTCAATAAAACCGCTGGTGCCCAAATCAGCAACCCGGCCATCAATAATTACGCTGGTATCGAGAATTTTGCAACTGCCCGGACGATTTTCAACCTTCGCCAACCGTTCTTTACTAAAGCGGTGAAAACCAGCGAAAAGACCCATAATATCTTCCCGCTTTTTAATTCCGATACTCAAACCCAGGTAACCGAGCATAATTGTCACAAGCGGCCAGAGTATTTTGCCAAACCATCCCAGAAAAGCAAGAATAGAGCCCAATAAATTAGCAATTATGAGTCCGATTATCAAACCTACCGATCCCGTTAAAAGATCCTGGGCCGGTGTTTTATTTAAATACTGTTCAATTAAAACGGTAAGGCGCACCGTACCGAGCACAAGCCATGGAGCCAAAAAGATACCCATAACCAGACCAATCAAGGTGGTCAAACCAACTACACCAAACCGCAAATGCTCGGCAAAACCTCCTGGAAAAACAATCAGAGAACCTCTCAGCAAATAAAGACCGAAAGCAAAGCCAGCGGTGGCAAAGCTTAAGATAAGTAAAACATAAACTACCTTTTTCATCTATCGTCTCACCTCCTTATTCCGATCAAAATAAAAAAGCACCTGATTTAAATGCATCCTGCGGACGCAACACCTGGTTTACGTGCATCTGCGGATGCAAGTCCATTCAGGCCAATTAATAAAGATTTTTGCAATACTTTTATATGGAAAGTGATAAATCAAACGCTCATGCTTGAATGAGCTTGATTTCATTTTTAAGCAAAAGCGCGATCAACAAGAGATTTAGTTGCATCTTCTGCCAGTTCTATGGCCAGAGCTAACTCACTGATTAAAATCTGTCTGGCACTATCCAACATTTTTCGTTCGCCTGAGGAAAGACCTTTCTCTTTATCCCGGTTGACCAGGTTCCGTACCACTTCGGCTACCTCAAAAATGTTGCCGCTTTTTATTTTTTCGAGATTGGCTCTGTATCTACGGTTCCAGTTTTGGGACATAACCGTGCATTGGCCGCGTAAAATACGAAAAACTTTCTGTACCTCTTCCCGGTTAATAACTTCCCGCAAACCTATTTCTCTTCTATTTTCTATCGGAACCATAACTTTCATATCACCAACCGGCAGTCTCAAAACGTAGTAATATTGCTTCTCTCCTAAAATCTCCTTCTCCTCAATGGTCTCGATCACCCCTGCCCCATGCATCGGGTACACCACTTTATCACCCACTTTAAACAAGACCATACCCTCCTAAAAGTTTTTATACATCTAAATTATAGCATAAGAACAATCTGCTGTCAAAAAGCAGATATTTTAACATAATCTCAGATCATCTGTCAATAATATTTTTTCCGCCATGCCTTTCCTGCAAAAGCTGATCATGGTAACGATTTAAGCCTTCTTTGATGGAACGGGCCCGAACTTCACCAATACCTTCAACCTCATCAAGTTCTTCAATAGAGGCATCTAAAATATTATTCAGGTTGGAGAAAGTTTTAACCAGGTTATCGATAACCGGCAGCGGCAGGCGAGGGATTTTCTCTAAAATACGGTACCCTCGAGGCGCCACATGTTGTTCCAGAATGCCGGCGCTGCCCGGATAACCCAAGGCCCGGGCAATTAACGAAAGATCTAATAAATCCTCGGCCGGCCAACTGCCGATAATTCCGAGAATGTCAGCCGGTGTTTTCTCGCCAATAGTGGTTGCATAATCATGAATCACCAGCAGCCCTTCATCCTTCACGTCAACCACCAATTCCTCCATTTGCATGGTAATCAGGCGCCCCTCCTGGCCCAGTTCGCTGGTATATTTTTCAATTTCCTTGACCACCCGCAAAACCATTTCCAGCCGTTGAATTACTTTTGTCACATCAAAGAGAGAGGCCGTATCTTCAAACTCCAAAATGCTTAAATTTACCAACACCCGCTCCAGCACCGACCGGTACTTCTCCAGAGTTTGGACAGCCTGGTTGGCCTTGGTCAGGATCACCCCCAGATCCCGCAAAACATATTTCAAAGCTCCTTTATAAAGTGTAATCACTTCCCGGCGCTGAGAAATGGCAATAACCAGAGTATCCGTTTGTTTGGCCACCCGCTCGGCAGTGCGGTGGCGAATGCCGGTTTCGCTGGAAGGTATGTTCTGGTTAGGTACGAGTTGGGTGTTAGCCGCCAGGATTCGCCGGACATCGCCGCTTAAAATAATAGCCCCATCCATTTTAGCCAGTTCATAAAGATTAGCCGGATTAAATTCGGCATTAATGGTAAAACCACCTTCGGTAATCTCCATCACCTCTGGTGAATCCCCAAGCACAACCAGTCCGCCGGATTTAGCCCGTAAGATATTTTCCAACCCTTCCCGCAACGGAGTACCCGGAGCAACAATACGTAAAACCTTTAACAACCTGTCTTCAATCTTTTCTTCTTTCACAATTTCACCTCTGCAGGGCTGATTCCATGGCTTGCGCCAGCGTTTCCACACCTATAACTTCCATCTCTTCAATCAAAGCCAGGGGCAGGTTTTGCCGGGGCACCAGGCAGGAAGTAAATCCCAGTTTGCTTGCTTCATGCAATCGTTTTTCAATCCCACTTACCGGCCTTATCTCCCCGGTTAAGCCAATTTCCCCGGCTGCCACCAGTCCGGGACGAACAGAAATGTCCCGGAAACTGGACGCCAGGGCCAGAGCTATACCTAAATCTACCGCCGGCTCATCCAGTTTTACCCCGCCCACCGCATTGACAAAAACGTCACAGTTGCTCAAGCTGAGCCCCAACCGCTTTTCCAAAACAGCAGTAATTAACGCAGCCCGGTTATAATCCACACCGGCAGTCATCCGGCGGGGCACCCCAAAACCAGTCGGGCAAACAAGAGCCTGAACCTCCACCAGTAGAGGACGCGTACCTTCCAAACCGGCTACCACCACCGAACCGGGCACTATCCCGTCAGGATGTTGCAAAAGGAACAAGGCAGACGGGTTGGCTACTTCTACCAACCCCTGTTTCTGCATGTCAAATACGCCTATCTCATTGGTCGAACCAAACCGGTTTTTAACTCCTCGCAAAATACGGTATGAATGGTGACGGTCCCCTTCAAAATAAAGGACGGTGTCTACTATATGCTCAAGCACCCGTGGCCCGGCAAGCATTCCTTCTTTTGTCACATGACCGACCAAAAAAAGTGAAATGCCTGTACTTTTAGCCAGCCGCATCAAGCGGGCCGTACATTCCCGTACCTGCCCCACGCTGCCTGGAGCAGATGTTATCTCGCTGCAAGACACGGTCTGGATAGAATCAACAACAGCCAGCTGAGGAGTAAGATCTTGCAGATACTGTTCGATTAAACCAAGATCGGTCTCGGCAGCCAGAAAAAGATCGGGTGAAAGCGCTCCCAGACGCTCTGCCCGCAGGCGCACCTGCCGGGTGGATTCCTCGCCTGAAATGTAGAGCACTTTTAGTGCCCGGCTGACCAGATAGGCTACCTGCAAGAGCAGGGTGGACTTGCCGATACCGGGGTCACCGCCGACCAGAATCAAAGAGCCCGGTACCACTCCGCCACCCAGCACCCGATCTACTTCCGCCATATCTGTAGTAAAACGCTCCTCCGCTCCGGCCGAAACAAGAGTAACCGGACAGGGCGGCTGAGCGCCGGCCAGGCCGGCGCCGGTGTTGGGCGCCTGCCTGGTTGGTTCCTCCACCAGCGTATTCCATTCCCCGCAACCGGGGCAACGTCCCATCCAGCGGGCGGAATGCTGGCCACAGGCATGGCAGTAATATGTGGATTTTACCCGCATCACAGACGCCCCCCGGTTTCTCAGCTATTAGCTATAGCTGATAGCTGATAGCTGATAGCTGATAGCTGATAGCTGATAGCTG
>JAGUVT010000055.1 GCA_020062745.1 Deltaproteobacteria bacterium | reverse complement strand
GGGGGGACTTTGTGGATGAGGAATATAATTTGATTGGCCGGTTGGTGATGTTCGAGGCGGCTTTACTTTATGAAAGGGGTTGATTTAGTTGGCGGTTCTGACGGTACAGGAAGTTTCTCTGACCGGGTTAAGTCTTGCTTTTGCGGCTGCCGCAGCCGGGGGCGATGAGTTTGCTAATACGGGCAGGGAATATTTGCATGTGAAAAACGCCAGCGCGGGTGACGTTACAGTAACTTTTGATTCAGTTGCGCCGTGTAACCAGGGTTATGATCATAATGTCGCGGTGGTCGTTCCCGCCGGCGGCGAAAGGATCATAGGTAAGTTTGAACCGGGACGGTTTAATAATTCTAACAACCGGGTTGCTGTAAGCTACTCCGGGGTTACTTCTGTTACTGTAGCGGCAGTGAAAATGTAGGAGGTGGGAGGTAAATGGCGACACAAATTAAAAGTGGGTACCTGTACGGCTGCCGGGGCTTGGTAATTACGCAGCTTAATGCCGACGGCTCAATGCCAGGTACTCCCGACCGATACGGGATAAAGACATCGCAGAAGGCTTCGGTAGAGGTGGAATACGAAGAAGGCGAAAAGTCCACTCTGCGGGGTGGCGATAAGGTACTGGCTAAGGTGGAAGACAGGGACACAATTACCGGGGCTAATGTAAAATTTACAGATGCCCGGTTTGACGCAAAAGCCACTAAAATTATTGGCGGCGGCACTCTGCTGACCAGCGGTGAGGAAATCACCGGTTGGGAAGCACCCAAGACCACCGACGATGAGCCGCTGCCGTTTGCTGCTGAGCTTTATACTGCAAACTACAACGCTCAGGGTGGGGTAGACGGCTATATTAAGTATTCATTCCCGTTTTGCAAAGGCAAACTGCCCGCAGTGGAGCACTCTGACAAGGAATGGAGCGCCCCGGAGTTTGAAATTCGGGGCCGTGAAAACCCGTCTACTGCAGCAGCCTGTTACAGAAAAGAGTTTGTAGCGAGCCTGCCGGTTGAATTGACTAGTTAAGGAGTGAAAGTATGAGCAGAAAGGTAACCAGTCTGGCGGAAATAAAAAAGCAGACAGAGCCGGTAATAATCGATATACCCGGATTCAAGCCAGGTGCGGTAATCAATGTGGCTGTTCAACCGGTGGATTTAACGCCGCATATGTTGGAGGCGGGGATTGGCAATCCGCTGGTTATTTCCAAGAGATTCGAGCAGACCGGCGGTATTGAGTTCGGCGAGGAATTGTCGATGGCTAAAATACTAAAGGTTCTTGATGCCATTATCAAGGAGGCTTTGGTGGAGCCGAAATATGAGGACGTCATGGCTGTTGCCCCGCTGACTTTAACGCAGAAAATGGCAATCTTCGGGTATGTGATAGGAGACGTGACAGACCTTGCGTCCTTTCGCGGCCAGCGAGGAATTCGGGCGGCTGATAGCGGTAGCGGTAACATGGCAGAAAGCCCCGTCAGAATATCTTAATCTGACGGGGCTTAAAGCTTTTTGGCTTGATGAGGCGGCGGCGCTCTGGTGGACAGAACGGCAAAAAGGTGGGAAAGCGGGTAGAAATGTGCTTTAAAAATTATTCTGGCGTGATGCCAAGTTCGCTTTGAACACTAATAATTTTTGCTATTCCACGGTACATAAATGTTTCTGCCGACTGGAACTCTGATTTGGCTTTTTCCAGAGAACTTGGCTTGGGATCATCTAAGAATTGCAATATTTTTTCCAGGCCTTGCTTTCTGGAAAAAAGCCCGGTTTGTAGTTCGGTTTTTGCTTCGCTCAATGTGTTTTGGTGAGCTTTTGATAATGAAGATGGTGTTTTTATTTTTCCCATTGCCGTCCATGAATTATGTACGGTTTCTTTTATGTCGGAAACAGAGGAATAAGCAGAGTATAAATCACTGCTTTGTTCTAATTTTTTCGCAATTGATTGATATTTTTGCATAGCAACATCCGCTTTTTTGTGGATTTCCATGATTTCACTGTACCATTTGTTGAAGTCGTCGATCTGTTTTTGGCTTGGGGTAGCGGCAGGTTCATTCTCGGGAGCTTTGGAATTAGAATTAAATAGCCCGGAAAAAGTACTGATTGCGATAATGGCAATAATAACGACAAGACACCCAATACATCCCCTTTTTTTGTTTTCTGTTGAT
>JAGUVT010000145.1 GCA_020062745.1 Deltaproteobacteria bacterium | reverse complement strand
CTATTCCCAGCGTTGTTTACGGGTTGTGGGGCAGCTTCGTGCTGGCGCCTTTTTTGGGCCGGACGGTAGAACCCTGGCTGGCGGAGAATCTGGGTTTTTTGCCTTTCTTTCAGGGGCCGCCGATTGGCGTCGGGATGCTGGCGGCCGGGGTTATTCTGGGCATTATGATCATTCCTACCGTAACTTCGGTCAGCAGGGAAGTGATGGAGGCGGTGCCGGCCGAGCAGCGCCAGGCACTGGCTGCTGTTGGGGCCACTCCCTGGGACGTGGTGCAGGTGGCGGTGCTGCCTTACGCCCGGTCGGGGATTATCGGCGCCTTTACCCTCGGGCTGGGGCGGGCTGTCGGGGAAACGATGGCGGTCACCATGGTGATTGGGAATCGGCCGGAGATTTCCCTCTCGCTTTTTGCTCCCGCTCACACCCTGACCAGTGTGATTGTCAACGAGTTTACCGAAGCGGCGGCGCCGATGTATCTGGCGGCCCTTTTTCATGTTGCCCTGTTTCTCTTTGGCGTTACATTGCTGTTCAATATCCTGGCCCGTCTTCTGATTTACATGGTTGGCTGGAGAGGTAGAAATAATGGTAGTTGCTAAAAAGCAGCAGGCGGCCGGCCGGGGCATGATTTTTTTGTGCGGCCTGGCCAGTGTGGTGATTCTGGCGGTTCTAATCAGTATTTTGGGGTATATCCTGGCCAGGGGATTGCCGGGCCTGACGCTTAATTTTTTTCTGGAAACGCCGCAGCCGGTTGGCCTGGCCGGAGGGGGGATGGCGCACGCCATGGTGGGCAGCCTGATCCTGGTCGGGCTGGCCAGCCTGCTCGGTATTACCTGGGGTGTGGCCGTGGGCGTTTATCTGGCCGAGTACGGCAGCAGAACCTTCGGGTGGCTGGTTCGTTTCAGCGCGGATGTTTTAAACGGCATACCTTCGATTATCGTCGGTATCTTTGTTTATTCCGTCATGGTCGTCAAAATGGGGCATTTTTCCGCTTTGGCCGGGGGAGCGGCGCTGGGCGTAATTATGGTTCCTACGGTGGCCAGAAATACGGAAGAAATGCTCCGGATGGTTCCGGGGGAGCTCAAGGACGCCGCCCTGGCGCTGGGCATCCCTTTCTGGAAAGTGGTGGCTTTTGTGATGTTGCCCACGGTGGCGCGGGGAATCGGGGTGGGGATCGTCCTGGCCGTGGCCCGCGTGGCGGGTGAGACCGCCCCCCTCTTTTTCACGGCTTTGAATAACGATTTCTGGCCGGCCGGTTTAAACGAGCCGATTGCCTCGCTGCCCATGGAGATTTTCCGCTATGCCATATCTCCTTTTAAAGTCTGGCATGAACTGGCCTGGACCGGCGCCCTGGTGCTGGTAACCATAGTTTTAATATTTATGGTTTTGGCGCGGATTCTATTCTGGGGACAGAGGCCGAAGGAGTGGTGAACGGTAATGGCCTGGAAGCTGGTGGTTGATCATTTGCAGGCCTGGTATTATTCCCGCCTGGTGCTGAAAGAAATCAATCTGGCCATCAAGGAAAACCACATTACTGCCGTCATCGGCCCTTCCGGTTGCGGCAAGTCTACTTTCATCCGTTGCTTGAACCGGATGCATGAAACGGTTCCGGGCGCACGGGTGGCCGGCCGGGTTTTGCTGGACGAGCAGGAAATATATGCGCTGGACGATCCGGTGGGAATCCGCCGGAAAATCGGCATGGTATTCCAGCGGCCGAACATATTCCCCGCCATGACCATATATCAGAATGTGGCGGTGGGCTTGTTGTTGAACGGAAAGCACGCCCGGCAGGAAGTACGGGGGAGGGTGGAAGAAAGTTTGCGCCGGGTCGGCCTGTGGGAAGAAGTGGCCGGACGCCTCCATCAGTCCGCCACCGGGCTTTCCGGCGGTCAGTTGCAGCGCCTCTGCATTGCCCGGGCGCTGGCGGTGGAGCCGGAGGTAGTCTTGATGGATGAACCCTGTTCCAACCTCGACCCGGTGGCTACCGTTCTAATTGAAGAACTGCTCCGGGAGCTGAAGGCTTTT
>JAGUVT010000097.1 GCA_020062745.1 Deltaproteobacteria bacterium | reverse complement strand
TATAGTCCAGCGCATCATCCCTGGTCAGGGTCTTTTCTTCCAGCACGTCTTTCTGGTAGTAAGGCCAGAACCAGCGGTCGATCAGGGTCGGCCAGGCCCGGTCGGCCCTTTCCCGTTTCCGGAGCATGGTCTGAAACTGCTCGAACTGCAGAGCCTCCGGAAAGTTCCGCGGCGGCTCCGCCGGCACCCGGTCGCATCTCTCGGCGATATCCAGCAGTTCCTGCTTGCGCTGCGGGTCGGTCTCAAAGTTTTCGGCAACGATTTTGGCCAGCCGGCTGAACCGTTTGGCCCAGCGGATACCGGACTCGCCGACAATCTTCATGGCCCGCCAGTTGTCCAGCTTTTTCAGGTAGTCATACTCCCTGTTGAAATCGGGAATGCTCCCCACCCCGTACAGAAACTCCTCCGCTTCCGCAATTCTTTCATCGATCTCTTTTAGTATGGCGTTGAAACCTTTAATGTAGTAACTCCACTGGGAAGTGCAGTAAGTGGCGCCGAGCATGGAGTCACTGCCGGTAAAGGTCTGCGAAGTCTTTACCATCACCCTCTGCCGCCGGCTTAAAACCCTCTCGGTCATGGCCTGGTAAGTATACGGCTTTACGAAATCCAGGCATTTCCTGACTTCCGCTCTCTCTTCTTCATCAATCAAACCGGTGCGGTCATTGAAAATATCTTCGTTGAGAGAATAACTCATGTTGTTGTTCCAGAAGATCTTATGGGGAGCGGAAGCGTTGTTGCCGACGATCCTGGAATGGTCAAGGATAAAGATGGGTATGGTGTCGTTTACCTCCGCCTGCGCCCTGGCCCAGGTGATGACGTACGGCTCGGTCTTGGCTTCTTCCCGGCTGAATACCTCGGCATATACTTTAACCGGATGGGTATCGGCCTTGGTCCCCGGCAGGTAGGACGAGCCCTTGCTGGCCTTGGACCAGACGGCTTTTCTCAAATAATCAACCCTGGGCGAGCGGGCTTTCTCCGCCCACCACCAGTATTCTCTCTTTTCTAAAGATTCCTGTAATTCTTTTTCTTTGGTTCCCGTGGTCATTTTTTATTTGGCCTCCTTGTTTAGGACTTTCTTCATTCTCATCCACCATTTCGACCCTTGCCTTATTCACTGGTTTCAGCTGACTATATAACCTGGTATACATCCTGCATCAGTCAATTCACACCTTCTACTCTAAAACACCTGTTCCTACACCACCGTTTTTTAAAACGGCAAACCAACTAACCCTTAAAATATCACCCCCCTCACAACATAAGTCCGCAACTGCAACTGTATATACCAAACGCCATCAAACAAAGTGCTGGCAAGAAGATAATTCTCTCAACAATTAATTAAAATATAACACTCTCCCGTTCAACTGTCAATAAAATTTTACTTATAATTCTGTAAACTCCTTCCTCTTTCTAAGAAAGAGCCCGCCGGGCAAAACTCGCAAGCGAGCAATGCCCAACGGGCTTTTTTTAAAGCTGTCAGCCGTCAGCATGGAGATTATACATGCACAGTCCCTCTAAAGTGACTGCACGTTGCGGGCGATGATGGTATCCTGCGTCTTCTTGTTCATGTCGACAAAGTGAGCGCTGTAACCGGCCACCCGCACGATCAGCTCGCTGTATTTCTCCGGTTCCTTCTGGGCGGCAAACAGGGTCTCGTTATCGACCATGTTGAACTGAACGTGGTTGATGCCCAGGTCGTGCCAGGTCTTGATGTAGTTGTGCCACAGCTCGAACCCTTTATCACCGGCCAGTTGGGCGGGCGAAAGCCGCTGATTGAGCAGGTTGGCCCGGAACATGGTGCGGTGGTCCAGCTTGGCTACCGACCGCAGTACCGCCGTCGGCCCTTTCTTATCCAGGCCGGCTCCCGGCGAACAGCCGCCGTCGTAGCAGGTGTCGCCCAAACGCCGCCCGTTGGGCAAAGCGCCAAGCAGCACGCCGGCCACCGAGTAGGCGGCGACGTTCTGCGGTACCATTGGAACACCCTTGGCCGTAGCACCCCAGCACCTGATCGGCCGGCAGACCTCATCACGAATTCTCGCGTAAGCCTTTACTATAATCTCATCCACATAGTCGTCGTCGTTGCCCCACTTGGGTGCCTGCACAAAGTCCATCCTTTCGGTCTCGTAACCTTCCCAGTTGGCCTTGAGCATTGTAAGCACCTGCTCCATGGTGTACTTTTTATCGTCAAACACCAGCTTCTTCAAAGCTGCCAGGGAATCCCAGCCGTCCATGAAGATAAAAGCGGTCAGCCAGTTGTTGCCGTATTCCCGCCGCTGGAAGCAGTTCAACCCCGTATCCACGCAGTCTTCCCAGGTAAAGCTAAGATGCGGGCGACCTATTTGTTCTTCGATATACCTGGATATATTGCGGATTTTGGTAGCCTCCCAGTGCATTACCTTGAACTGCTCGATGGATGCGTCAAAAATTTCGTCGAAGGTCATATTGGCCGGGTCACCGGTTTTGGGGCCGATCTGCATGCCGAAAACCGGGTTGTGGCCGTTCCACAGAGCCAGCTCCACTGCCTTCGAGCCCAAAGTGGAACTGGATGAATACCGGCTGGCCATCACGCCTTTCCTGGTGTTGGGGCAGGGCACGATGCAGGCCTGGGCCGTCCAGGTACGGGCTTCTTCCAGCGGGGTACCGCTCCAGTACATGTTGGAAGCAATCAGCACGTCATCATGACGAATGTTGGGATAACCCAGACCGTGCCTGATGCACTCAAACACATTTCTCAAGGTCGAAATGCGGGCGTTGCGGTGGTAGCGGAAGGCAAAGGTCGGTGATACCACCCGCACCAACCTGGCCGCGTCCAGGAAAAGATCCGTGCAGTCGTTGCAGGCGTCGGAACCGTCTACATTCACCCCGCCGATCGTCCAGACGTAAGGGCCGGGGTCGCCGGTCATCAGCTCCCGGTACTGCCGGTTCCGGGGGTTGCCGTATTCAAAAGCCCGGATCAGATACTCGCTTGCATAATCCAGCGCATCTTCCCTGGTCATGCTCTTGTCTTCCAAAACATCTTTCTTGTAGTAGGGCCAGAACCAGTGATCCGGCCTGGTCGGCCAGGCCCCGTCTCCTCTTTCGCGCTTCTGGGCCATCGTCTTGAACTGCTCAAACTGCAGAGCTTCGGCAAAGTTGCGCGGCGCCTCGGCCGGCACCCTCTCGCATCTTTCCGCAATCTCCAGCAGTTCCTGTTTTCTTTGCGGGTCGGTCTCGAAGTTTTCGGCAATGACCTTGGCCAGCCGGCTGTAACGCTTGGCCCACCGGATAACCGATTCACCGACAATCTTCATGGCTTTCCAGTTGTCCAGCTTTTTCAGGTAGTCATACTCCCTGTTGAAATCAGGAATGCTCCCTATTCCGTACAAAAACTCTTCCGCCTCAGCAATCTTCTGGTCAATCATCTCAATTATTTTATTGTAGCCCTGAATGTAAAATTCGAAATGGGGCGTGCAATAGGTCTGGCCTTCAATATGATCGGCGCCGGTGAAGGTTTGGGATGTTTTTACCATTACCCGCTGCCGGCGGCTCAAATAGCGCTCGCATTTTGCTTCGTAAGTATAGGGCTTGATGGTATCCAGCCACTCCTTTACTTGCGGTCTTTCTTCTTCGTCAATCAACCCGGTGCGGTCGTTGAAGAAGTCCTGGTTGATGGAATAAGCCATGTTTACGTTCCAGTAAATTTTATGCGGCGCGGAGCCGGCGTAGCCGACAATCCTGGAATGGTCAACGATAAATATGGGATTATCACAGAATGAACACAAATTTAAACAATTCTTGTTGACATGCAAGTGCTTTTATGCTAAGCTAGCCGTTGGTATATAATACCAACATTTCATAAGCCATACCCATCACTAACTCATTTCTTCAGGGAAACATGCCGTCTGCAATCTGCTTTGAAGGAATGCTTATGGGTCTGTCGGTCGAGCAGAGGGTATAAAAATCAAACAGGGGGAGGTGAAAAAGAAAATGAAAAAGCTTATCTTAGTTGTCGTCGCCGTAATGTTGCTGGCGATAGGCACAGGCGCGGCGCTTGCCGGCAACGGTGCTCCCAGCGGCGAACACTATAACCTGAACATCATCGGCGTGCCGATGGACAAGACCGCTGACATGGACAATAACAACGGGCATCGTATTTTTGTCAAACTTGAGGGCAGGTCAGACATTTGGCTCCAGGAAGGCGATACATTCAATGTTATTGACGCCAACGGCACAGACAAAAACGGCGCCAAATTCCAGTTGCCGGCGCCTGACGCAGACGGTGACGGCATCAGCGAGTATTCCGTCTATATCCGCCCGCTCGGCAAGCCGGGCGGCAAAGCCAAAATGACCACCTGCGCCATAGACGAAACAGGAACTGAATACTGTTCCACGGAAAACGTGGTCCTGATCCGCACCAAGGGCAAGCAGAACTTTACCAATGTAACCAGGGAACTGACTACCATGTACCTGGACATCGACGGTGACGGAGATCTCGAACGCATCAACATCTTTGACGACACGTATGAAGACTACTTCTGGCAGTACGATAACAACGGCCTTAAAATCGCCCAGCTCCGTTTTTACCCGGGGGTAGAAACCAACATCCAGTAAGTCCGGCCCGGTAAAATGAAAAACGTGATAAAGCAAAAACAGGCTGAATAAAAAAGATAGGGAGTGCAGGAAACCTCCCTATCTTTTTCCTGCCGGTATGACAATGAGAAGACATTTTCATTCCACTGCTGGTGCCGCTTCAGCGGCATGGACATCTATCTTGAAAAAAAGGCGAACTTATGTCAGTTACAAAAACTCTCGACAAGTTAGTAATTAACAACTACATACTGACATTTGCCCTCCGGCTGTTGCTGGGAGGTGTATTCCTGGTCTTTGGCGCCAGCAAAATTCCTCACCTGGATGCCTTTACAGGTACGGTGTTGAGCTACAATGTTCTCCCCGAACCGTACGCCCGCGCTTACGGCACCGTATTGCCCTGGGCTGAAGTCATTACCGGGGCCTGTCTTATTGCCGGCCTGGGTCTGAAAATATTCCCCCTGGCCGCTATTTCTATGGCCGGCACTTTTATTACCGCAACGAGCGTCAACCTTTACTGGCTGAAAACCGGCATACCGGACTGCGGCTGTCTCGGCGGCGTAAGCTGGCCGCTCAGCTGGCTTCATTTGCTGATACAAATAATTCTCCTGGTCATCGCATCGCAAGTATGGCTGCATCACGGAAATTTTCTCAGCATGGATTCATACCTTTCCTGCCGCTTTCACCAGGGCCGCAGTTCATCCGAAGGGAAACACCGTTGACAAGGGCCCATGACGCCATTACGGAGTACAAGGGCACCAGAGGAAAGCTGTACCTGGGCTGTCCCTCGAACACAAAAACAATTGCCATGTAGAAAGCTATATTCAACAGGATGATCAGGTGTATATAATCCACTTTCCTGTTTCTGACGGCGTGTCTTAGCAGAAACACGAAGTAAAAAGCGATAAGCGTTAAAAGGATATAATGAACGGTTCCGGCGATATCGTTCAGCAGTTTTATATGCTTGAACTCTCCGCCCCCCTCAATCGCATATATCGCCCATTCGACATCGTTGCACATGATGAACGTCCTGTACAGTTTTATAAAACCCACCCGGATAAAATCACCGGGGTGGTTTATTATCCATTGAAAAGCCAGTTTTTTACCAAGCCTGTCTACTGCAACCTCGTTCCAAAACTCGTCGTTGCCGTGCTTGTACTCAAGCAGCGGACTGCCCGGAATCTTGAAGGGATCCTGCCAGCCCCCGGTTGCATAATCGTTGTTGTTTGTGAAAAGATTAATCCCGCCGTTTGTCGATACGGGAATTACAGCATCAAACAAAATGTAGTTTCTAATTGTCCAGGGACTTATCAACAGAATCATTAAAGCTGTCGTTAACGAAAATGACTTCAGGGAGGGAATCAGTTTCCCGGTATGGATATAATCCATGGCGAACATAACAAACTGGTAAACCAGCATATAAGGTTTTATTAAGGCAAGTACGCCCGTCAGCACCCCCCTTAACGCAGCAGCCCGCATTCCTTCCGGCCTCAGGAAGACAAGCAAATTGAGCGCCGCAAACAGGGCGGTGAAGGTTATTTCCGTGCTCAGAACGCTTGTAAAAGATATGTTTCTTGGTATGAGGGCCATGATCAGCATGGCAATCAGCGCAACCTTTTCTGAAAAAGCGCGCTTTGCAATAACATATGTCATTATCATCGTCAGGCAGGATAATAGAATGTTTGCCAGCTTGGGTACGATGATGCCGGGGGTAAAAACATAGTATAAAAGCGCCAGAAATGCCGGATAGCCGACAGGCTCGAAAGCGGAAATGTATCCGTAAATCCTGTATCCCTGCCCGTTTGCCAGCGACAATGCAGATTCATGGTACAACAAGAAATCCGACATGGGTAGTGTTTCCACCAGCGACACCCAAAGCAGCCGCGCCAAAAGTCCGCCAAACAATACGGCATAAAATAAAACTTTATACTTATCCCTGAAAATCAAGTTCCTCATTTTACGGACCTCAGCAGTTCATACAATTAAAAAATAACAGGTGAGATTGCTTTGCTATTGCTTGCAATGACGGGCGGGCAATATAAAGGATTATTGCGCGGCCCGGAAGGCGCGCCGCGCCGCCTCCACCGTGCAGTCGATCTGTTCATCGGTGTGGGCCAGAGATACGAACACGGCTTCAAACTGGGACGGGGCCAGGTAGACGCCCTGCTCCAGCATGGATTTGAAAAACGCAGCGTATTTGCCAGCGTCCGCCGTGCAGGCGGTATCGTAGTCCACCACCGCCTTGCCGGTAAAGAAAGTGCACAGCATGGAGCCGGCCCGCGTGCAGTAGGTTTTCGCCCCGGCCTCCCGGGCCGCTTCGGCCAGACCGGCAGCCAGACGGGCCGATTTTCTTTCCAGTGCCGCGTAAACACCCGGCTGACGCAGCACTTCCAGGGTAGCAACGCCGGCGCTTACCGCCAGAGGATTGCCCGACAGCGTGCCGGCCTGGTAAACCGGTCCCGCCGGCGACACATGCAGCATGATCTCCTTTTTCCCCCCATATGCCCCGACGGGCAGGCCGCCGCCGATGACCTTGCCCAGGCAGGTGAGGTCCGGATTGATCCCGTATAGTTCCTGTGCTCCGCCGTAGGCCAGCCGAAAGCCGGTCATCACCTCGTCGAAAATGAGCAAGCTGCCGCAAGCCGCAGTCAGCTCCCGCAGCCCGGCCAGAAAGCCGGGGGCCGGCGGCACCACGCCCATGTTTCCTGCCACCGGTTCCACGATAACCGCCGCGATGTTCCGCCCTTCCCGTTCAAAAATACTGCTTAAAATATCCAGGTCGTTATAAGGCGCCACAATAGTATCTTTCGCCGTGCCGGCGGGCACTCCCGGGCTGGTGGGCACCCCTGTGGTAAGGGCCCCGGAACCAGCTTTGATTAAAAGAAAATCGGCGTGGCCGTGGTAGCAGCCGGCAAATTTCACGATCTTATCCCGGCCGGTATAGCCCCTGGCCAGGCGCAGGGCGCTCATGGCGGCCTCCGTGCCGGAGTTGACCAGCCGCACCATTTCTATCGAAGGCACGGCATCTACAATCATCTTCGCCAGAACGGTTTCCAGTTCGGTCGGCGCCCCGAAGCTGGTACCGTTCTCCAGGCACCGCCGCAGGGCTTCCAGCACGTCCGGGTGGCGGTGTCCCAGGATCAGCGGCCCCCAGGAGCCGACGTAGTCGATGTATCCGTTTCCGTCCGCGTCGTATATCAAGCTTCCCTCGCCGCGGGATATAAAAAGGGGAGTTAAACCCACCGCCTTAAAGGCCCTGACGGGGCTGTTCACACCGCCCGGAATGTAACGGACGGCCTCTTCGTAAAAGGCAACCGACCGGTCATAATTATGGGGACACAATACTTATCTCTCCTTTTCCCTCAATGCGTAATATGATGTGGAACCCCGGGTACTACAACCCTTCTTGCTTGCCAGTCTTACCGTTTCAATTACATTACACACATCTTTCGCAAATGTCAATGGCTACGTGGAAAACAAAGGGAGGTCTTCTATATGATTATCCTTGGATGGGTTGTTCTTATTTTGGCTTCCTTGAAAGCACTTGTGAACCTTCTAAATGCCCGGCTTCCCGTTTATGATACTATGGTGATCGTAATGACCCTGGCTACCCTCGGCTTTATCGCAAACTGAAGACAACATGAATCGTGTGAATAATCCTACATGCATGTTATGTTAAAAATGTCCAATAACTCAAACACAATAGAAACGAGAGGAAATAAGTATGGACCGATCTTTATCATTTTTAGGGCTTTTGTTTTATTTAAACACCCCAATCATCGATTAACCAGTCTGATCCCTCTTTTTCTTTTATAACAAAATAATACCATGAGTAATTTCCATTGCTAAAACCAGAACCACCCCCACCTTTATAGTTTACTTCAAAATTAACTTTAAAAACCTTAACTTGAAATGGTTTAATCACACTACCTCTACCTTGAGACATGTATGCATCTTTCATTTTTTCAGATTTATCTTCTTCAATACTAATCAATTTAAAATACTCTAGTTTTTCAAATTCCCATGTTACTCCTTTTTTTGCATGTGTTACGGTTTTCTCTAGTTTTTCAGTATCTTTTTCATTTATATATTTAAAATGATTTTTTATAACGTCTTCAGCAGCTAAACTACTTACTGCTTGTTCATTCACCCTGGTACATCCTACCAAAGTTAGTATTAAGACAAATACAACAATTATGCTCTTCATG
>JAGUVT010000001.1 GCA_020062745.1 Deltaproteobacteria bacterium | reverse complement strand
TTTTTTGCGCTGAAAATCCGAACCGCTTATTGGCATCCCTTTGTAATTCCGTCAAATCGTAGGCCAGGGGCGCCGGCTCACTCTTGCCTTCCGTATGGACCTCCTTGATCACCCCCGGGTGCCCCTTTACTTTGGCGGCTATTTCTTCCGCCCGGGCATGGTCAAAAATCCGGCTGTTTCCGGCCTGGTTCCGCCAATCACCGAAGTAGTCCCCGAAATCCGCCCGGATGGTCCAATAATCCACCGGAACAAATTGTTTTATTTCGGCTTCCCGGTTTACAATCATGGCCAGGGTGGGGGTCTGCACCCTGCCGGCAGTTAACTGGGCATTGAACTTGCAAGTCAGCGCCCGGGTCACGTTCAGCCCGATCAGCCAGTCCGCTTCCGCCCGGCACACAGCCGCGTCATACAGGTTGTTGTAGGCGGTCCCGGCCTTTAAACTGGCAAAACCATCCCTGATGGCATCGTCGGTCTGAGAGGAGATCCACAGGCGCTTGAACGGTTTCTTCCAGTCGGCGAGGGCCATAATCCAGCGGGCCACCAGTTCCCCTTCGCGGCCGGCGTCGGTGGCAATGACCAGCTCTTTAAGATCTCCCCGTTTCATTAAATTCCTGACCACCTGAAACTGGTGGGAAGTTTGCCTGATCACTTTTAATTTCATGCCGGCCGGCAGCATGGGCAAATCCTCCAGGCGCCACTCCTTGTATTTTTGATCGTAATCATCCGGTTCGGCAAGGGTGACCAGATGCCCGAGCGCCCAGGTTACCACATACTGAGGTCCTTCCAGGAAACCCTTGTTTTTTACGTTGCATTTTAAGACCCTGGCAATTTCCCGGGCCACGCTGGGCTTTTCCGCCAGCACAAGCGCTTTCATTTAATTTCCTCGATTCTGCAGGATAGAGTTGCTTCCAGGCTATGTTTACATCCTGTCATTCTTTGAGGGGGGTTAAGGATTTTGAAACCTCTAGAAAGGGCGGCTTTTAAACCGGCTTTTTCCCCTGAAACCGCCACCCCGGGCGGAGCCTTTATTACCACTTCCGGTTCCGGGGTATCTTCTTTGCCCGTGGCTTGCACTTTTATCCTCTTTTATCCTGATCGGCCTCTCCTCGGTTAGTTCAACAGGGGTCCAATCGGTTTCTTTGGTGAGTGCCTTTAATGCTGCGGCAAGAAGGGTAACCGGGTCGGTTTTCTCCAGCAAACCCTCGGCCAACCCCCTGTAATCCTTTATATCTTCCTTTTCTATGGCAAGCAAAAGTGTATCCACTGCCAGGCGCTGCTGCTCTTCAAAAGCCTCCTTAATCGATGGGACGGGCTTGCGTGCTATTTCCCCCCTGGTCATGTTTTCAATAATTTTCAAGTGACGGATTTCCCTTGGCGTGACAAAAGTGATGGCCACACCTGGTTTACCGGCACGTCCGGTGCGTCCGACGCGGTGGACATAACCTTCCGGATCCTGGGGGATGTCGAAGTTATAAATATGGGTCACCCCGGTGATATCCAGGCCTCTGGCGGCGACGTCGGTGGCTACGAGCACATCGATAGTGCCTTCCTTAAACTGCCGCATCACAAGGTCCCGCTTGGACTGGGTCATATCCCCGTGGAGCCCTTCGGCTGAATAGCCGCGTTTGTTCAAAGCCTCAAAAAGCTCGTCTACCCGGCGCCTGGTCCGGACGAAGACAATGGCACGGTCCGGTGACTGGGTATCCAGCAAGCGGCAGAGAACATCAAATTTTTGTTTCTCTTCGACCTCAATGTAGCTTTGCTTAAGGTTCGGGACAGTAACTTGCCTGGCTTCAATCCCGATAAACTCCGGACTCTTCATGAATTGCCGGGCCAGGTTCTGGATCGGACCGGGCATTGTCGCAGAAAAAAGCAGGGTCTGGCGCTCCCCGGGAATTTCTTTAAGAATGGTCTCTATATCCTCGATAAAGCCCATATTCAGCATTTCGTCCGCCTCGTCTAAAACCACAACTCCGACCTGGCTCAGGCGGACTGTCCTTCGCCTTATGTGGTCCATCAAACGGCCCGGTGTCCCCACGATAATGTGGGGTCTGTTCTTAAGCGCCCTGATCTGACGGCTAATATCCTGACCGCCGTATATCGGCAGGGTGCGGATACCCTTAAACTGACCGATCTTGTTTAATTCCTCGGCCACCTGGACGGCCAGTTCCCGGGTGGGTGTCAAGACAAGCCCCTGTATCTGTTCCTGTTCAATCTGTAACAACTCAACCAAAGGGATACCAAAGGCTGCCGTTTTACCGGTTCCGGTATGGGCCTGCCCGATCAGGTCCCTGCCTTTTAAACCTGCAGGAACAGCCCGCTCTTGTATGGGTGTCGCTTCTTCAAATCCCATATTATTAAGGGATCGGATTACCGGTTCGGTCAAGCCGAATTCACTAAATATTGTCATTATTTTAACTCCCGTTTCATCGTACGACCGGGGAAAATCCCGGTAAAAATAATTTTAACATAGTATTTTGGTTTTATGCAAATTTTAGAACACCAGGGACGGTGTCAACTTTTTGTAGGATATTCGTTCAAACAACCTTTTTGAAAATGGTCAAAATGCATAGCCACCGTTTTGTATTGACTTTAGATACTTGT
>JAGUVT010000066.1 GCA_020062745.1 Deltaproteobacteria bacterium | reverse complement strand
GCCGGAGGGATGAAAAGGACCGTCGTCTGGTATGGCTGGAGTTGACTCCGGAGGGCAGGCGGGTACTGGGATTATGCCAGGAAGGCCGACAGAAGGTAGCGATGAAGTATTTCGGGCAACTGCCTGATGAGGATCTGGAAAAGCTGGTTGCCGTTTTTGAAAAACTTTTAACCATGGTAAGAGCAACCGATGATTAGGAAACGGGGGGTAAGGTAAGGTCGTGAAGAAACAGGCGATTATTTTAGGAGTGGTCTTCCTTGTTGCATTGCTTGTATCGGGATGTGGTTCCAAAGGCGAAGGTGGGTCTAGAGGGGATCAACCGGCGGGAGATGTGGCAGTGGCCACCGCCGTGGTCGAGTACGGCCGGCTGACCGGTACAACTGCCGTAAGCGGCAAGCTGGAAGCAGTGGCGTCGGCCAATGTAGTGCCGAAAATGGCCGGCAAGGCAGCTTCAGTTACGGTGGATGTGGGCAGCACAGTGCGGGCGGGAGAGCTTCTGGTGAGTCTTGATGCGCCCGAACTGGCGGCGGCAGTGGAACTGGCCGAGGCCGGCCTGTCCAAGGCTAAAAATGCCGACCTGCCCTCGCTGCAAAGCCAGACCGAGGCCGGGGTGGTAAACGCCCGCGCCGCTCTTGAGAGTGCCCGTATTAACTTTACAAATGCCGAGACGGACTACAGGCGAATGAAAGAACTTTTTAACGCCGGCGTCATTCCCCAGCAGCAGTTGGAGCAGGCGGAAAAAGGGTTTAATCTGGCAAAAACTGCTTATGAAACGGCGCAGAACAACTTGCAGACAGCAGAGAACAATGCAAATATTGTAAATAAAAATACCGTTCCGGAAACCATTCGTCTGTTTGAGGCCCAGTTGAACCAGGCCCGGGTCGCTTTCGCCAACAGCAAGATCACGGCGCCGATTAGCGGGGTGGTCACGGCTCGCAATATCAACCCCGGTGAGATGGCCTCGCCAACCCAGCCGGTGCTGACCATTGTGAATTTGGATAAGCTGGTAGTACAGGCCAGTGTTTCTGAGGATCAGATAAATAATTTGAAGACCGGCCAGAAGGTTCAAGTTAAAGTTGGGGCAGTTTCAGAGGAGCCTTTTCAAGGCGCTGTTACCAATATAGCGCTGGCCGCCAGCCCGGTTACCAAGGCATACCTGGTAAAAATTCAGGTTCCCAACCCGCAGCATGTTTTAAAGCCCGGTATGTTTGCGGAGGTGGAACTGCCCGGCAAAGTGAGGGAGGGGGTTTTCGTGCCGCGGCAGGCTTTGAGTAAAAATAATGAAGTGTGGGTTGTGAGCCAGGGGGTGGCAAGGAAGAAAGAAGTGACCGTAGGCGAATCGGATGGGGAAAAGGTGATTATCAATACCGGCCTGACGGTTGGCGAAGAAGTGATTACTTCCGGCCAGGAGTATCTGACCGACGGGGTCGGCGTTGATGTCAAAAATTAGAAACTTCCGGTAGAAAGGTTGAGCTGAAAATGGGGAAGAAAATTGCTATCTGGGTTGTCGCAGTGCTGATGGTATTGACCCTGGCCGGAACAACTTATTACTACTGGCAGAAAAACAACCTTTACGTGGACACAGAAGACGCTAAAGTGGACGGCGCCATTGTAAGAGTGAGTCCGCAGATGGTGGGGAAGATTATGGAGCTGAACGTTGATGAAGGGGATCTTGTAAAAGCAGGGGATATACTGGCCCGGCAGGCCGATTTAACCCTGCCGCCGGGCGCAAACCTGGATCTGGCTGTAATCAAGGCGCCGATCAGCGGCGTGGTGGTAAAGAGGATCGGCAATATCGGTGAGGTCGGCGCTCCGGGGCAGCCCGTCCTTATGCTGGCCGATTTAAACGGGCTGTACATTACGGCTAATATCGAGGAGAAAAAGCTTTCCCGGGTAAAGCCCGGCCAACTGGTGGACTTCACTATTGACGCTGTGCCGGGGGTTAAATATACGGGCCGGGTGGAATCCATTGGAGAAGCCACTCTTTCTACCTTTTCCCTGTTACCGGCGCAGAATACGGGCGGCAATTTTACCAAGGTGGCGCAGCGTATTCCAGTAAAAATTAAGTTCGATAATTATCAGGGACGCCGTCTCCTGCCGGGCATGAATGCCATAGTGAGAATTCACATCAAACAGTAGAAAATTATTGACGGTACTGTGGCGGGCAGCAAAGCAATCTCGATGCAGGTGGCTATTAGCTGAGGTTAGGGGGCAGCTTTCTTGTCTGAACAGCAAGACGTTTTTTCTAGTGGTGCTGATAATGCGGGCAGTATCCCCTGGGTGGCCTTGTTAACTCTGGTGGTCGGCGCTTTTATGGCCATATTGGACGGCAGTATTGTAAACGTGGCTTTGCCCAGGTTTATGTCACTCTTTGGCTCCGGCGCCGATGAGATTCAGTGGGTGATGACTGCCTACCTGCTGGTTTCCGGTGTAATCGTCCCGGTTACGGGGTATCTCGGTGACCGTTACGGTAATAAAACAATATATATCTTCTCCCTGGCTCTTTTCATTGTCGGGTCGGCTCTTTGCAGCCTGGCCTGGAACACTAATTCGCTGATTGCTGCCAGGGTTATTCAAGCTATCGGTGGCGGGATGATCATGCCGGTGAGTATGGCTATGATTTTTTTTATTGTGCCGAGAGAGAAAATTGGCATGGCGCTGGGGGTATGGGGGATTTCGGCGATGGCCGCCCCATCCATCGGGCCGACCCTGGGCGGTTACCTGGTCGATAATTTGAGCTGGCAGTTTATCTTTTTAATTAATATTCCAATCGGCATAGCGGCGATTTACCTGTCGTTAACGGGTTTAAAGGAGACACCCCGGCGGAGAGACCTGAAGCCTGATATACCGGGCATGATTCTGGTTGCCGCCGCTTGCTTTACCCTGCTCCTGGCCTTGAGCCAGGGACAGGACAGGGGATGGGGTTCTCATTATATTGTGAACCTGTTTGTTACCGCGGCCTTTTCTTTTGTTCTTTTTGTCCTCTGGGAAATGTCTGTTCCGGAACCGCTTCTGGACCTCCGGCTTTTGCAGAATAAAATTTATACCATCAGCCTGATCGGTACCAGTATTTTGACGGTGGGGCTTTTTGCGGCTATTTTCATGATTCCTTTGTTTGCCCAGATTGTCCAGGATTATACGCCGACACAGACGGGATTGATGTTGATGCCCATGGCTGTAACGACGGGGATTTTAATGCCGGTCAGCGGCCGTCTTTTTGACAAAATCGGCGCGCTGCCGCTCTGCCTGGCAGGGTTAGTTATCGCTGCCGCTGCCACCTACCAGTTGCATACCATTACGTTAGAAACCAGTTTCCGGCAAATTCAGTTTATGCTGGTGGAACGTGCCGTAGGCCTCGGTCTGGCTATGATGCCGATAAGCATTGCCGGGATGAATACCGTGCCGCCCTTTTTAGTAGGGAGGGCCTCGGCGATGGGTAACCTGGTGCGCCAGGTTGCCGCGTCTTTCGGTATCGCTTACTTTACTTACTTTATGCTGCACCGGCAGGCCGAGCACGCGGTCCGGATGGCGGAAGCGGTAAGCTGGTCTTCGCCGGCGGCGCTGGCTGCGCAACAGGAGGCGCAGGGTATTCTGGCGCAAGCCGGACTTTCCGCCCAGGCCGGCGCCGCAGGGGTGACCGGTTTATTTTACGGGTTTATCCAAAAACAGGCTTTTACGGCCGGGATCGCCGATTCTTTCGTGGTCAGCACCGTTATTTTATTGGCGGCTCTGCCGTTTGTATTTTTCCTGGGCAAGAAAAAGGTGGAAGCTGTCCGGGAAGCGGAGTACCGGCGGTACGCCCATCTCATGCCCGGCAATAAGGCAACGCCGGAGGGAAAGATTTAGACATGGGATTATTTTCCTGGAGGGATGCTTCAACTGCTGCCGAACTATTATGGTAAAAATGAATTTTTACCAATTTTTTAAGGGGGATTTTTTTAATGAAAAAAGTTTTTTTGTCAGCAGTTTTGCTTCTGGCTTTTCTTCTCTGGAGTCAGCCGGTTTGGGCCAACCAGGCTGTGGTTTTCAGTGCCCAGTTTGCCGATATTGAAAATCATTCCTGGGGCGCCGCCGACATGAAGAAAATGGTTCAGTTGGGCGTTCTGCTGGGATACCCGGAAGGAGATAAGTATTACGCCATGCCGGAAAAGTTGATTTCCCGGGCGGAATTTGCCACCCTCCTGGCCCGTACCCTGGGAATGGAGGACGGCAGTCAGCCGCCTCCCTTCAGCGACCGGCAGGCTATTCCGGACTGGGCCAGGGGGCCGGTGGCGGCGCTGCACGGGGCCGGTATAGTGCAGGGGAACCCGAACGGGGACGGCACATTCAGCTTTCGGCCGGCCGATAATATTAGCCGGGCCGAAATCGTCGCCCTGCTGACCAGGGCTTTAACGGCAGATCCGGGCCTGCCGGGGATCAATCCTTTTAAAGATGTGCAAGAAGGCCGGTGGTTTTATCAGGCGGTGTTGAAGGCCAATAAACTGGGGATAGTGAACGGCCGCACGGCGGATGCTTTTGTCCCGGACGGCACGGCTACCAGGGTGGAGACTTTTGCCATGCTGGCCCGGTTTTTGGACAAAGATGCCGGCGTTTTACCCCGGGACGAGGATTTAACTGCTTTGGTGGCGGAGTTTGAAGAAAAAGTGAAGGATGCCATGAACGGCGGCGATAAAGAGGTGCTGGCAAATTACCTTACCGGTGAAGCGGAACTGGCTTTGAAGAAAGGAGGGGCCGGCATCTGGGAAAGTGTGCCGCCCGGCGGGAAAGTGGAAGTGTCTTACCCGGAAGGCCCGCCGGTGGTAGAGGCTAAGAGCAGCCGCCTGGCGCAGATCATGTATACGCTGGAAGTAAAAATCACAGCTTCTCCCGGTGCTCAGCCGGCTGAGGTTACAACACGGGTGAACGGGCGGTACGGTTTGCAGAAAATTGGGGCAGAGTGGAAGATCTACGCCATAGATGTTTCTTTGCTGGAAACCAGTGCGTAGCGAAAAAATTTCAATGGTGTAGAAAATTTTAAGAATGTGTTAAAATAAGGTTAAATATTTGCAGGTGCCAGCAGAGAAGGGATTTTCTTTCTTGTGAAAGGGGAGTTTGCCGGAGTTGCAGGTGGAACTCCTGGGAGCCAGGGTTGACGGGATCAGGCTGGAACAGGCAGTAGAACGGGTGGCCGGCTTTGTCGGGAGCCGGCAGTCATGTTGGATAATCACCTTGAATCCGGAACTTTTGTATCGGGCCTGGAGTGAAAGGGATCTCTTAAACTTGATTAACAGGGCGGATCTGGTTACGGCGGACGGGGTGGGGATCGTCTGGGCCTGCCGGATGGCCGGACGGCCGGTT
The DNA here is from genome assembly GCA_020062745.1 of Deltaproteobacteria bacterium. Taxonomy (GTDB): domain Bacteria; phylum Bacillota; class Desulfotomaculia; order Desulfotomaculales; family JAGUVT01; genus JAGUVT01. The sequence goes on along the minus strand of JAGUVT010000066.1, from coordinate 3,370 downwards.
CCGGAACGGGTTACCGGCATCGATCTGATGCTTCGTTTATCGGCCAGAGCTGCTAAAGAAGGTTGGCGCGTTTTCCTGCTGGGGGCGGCGCCCGGAGTGGCCGGGGAGGCTGCATCTCGTTTAAAGCGCCTTTATCCCGGCCTGGTGGTGGCCGGTACTCATCACGGGTACTTTTCCCCGGCAGAGGAGCCTTCGGTGGTGGAGTTGGTGCGGCAAGCCCGGCCCGATCTTCTATTTGTCGCTCTCGGAGCGCCAAAACAGGAATACTGGATTGCCCGGAACCGGGCTGCTCTCGGCGCCGCGGTTGCTGTGGGAGTGGGCGGGAGCTTTGATGTGGTTGCTGGAAGAATACGGAGAGCGCCTTTTTGGATACAGCGTTTGCGGTTGGAATGGCTGTTTCGACTGTTAAAAGAACCTGCCCGCTGGCGGCGGATGCTGGTGCTGCCTCTTTTTGCCTGGCTTGTTTTGAAAAAATATAAATTGAGAATATAAAAGTACGGCTGTTAAGGGAATACAGGAGTCAGAAGTCAGAAGTCGGAATAAGAGGGAAGGGAACTTTTTGGGGGGTAAATACGTCTAACTATAGAGAGAAGGGTTTTCGTTGCCGAGAGTGGTTATTTCGGGTTACTACGGTTTTCGCAACAGCGGCGATGAAGCAATGTTGTATGCCATGCTGCCGGCGCTGCGTAGTAGAATAGCGGACCTGGAGGTCACCGTGCTTTCCCGGGACCCGGCCGGTACTGCCGGAAAGTTCGGCATTACAGCCGTTCCCAGGGATAGCCTGTGCCGGGCGGCCGGGGCAATCAGGCGGGCCGACCTTTTAATCAGCGGCGGCGGGGGCCTTTTGCAGGATGTCACCAGTTTGAAGAGTATTGTTTATTACCTGGGGGTAGTTATTTTAGCCAAGCTTTTCAGGAAACCGGTTTTCTTTTACGGTCAGGGTGTCGGTCCGGTACGCACTGCTTTGGGCCGGATGCTGGTAAAAATGGTAGCGAACCGGGTTGATTTGATCACAGTCAGGGATGCCGATTCGATGGCGGAACTTTTGGGAATGGGCGTGACCCGCCCATCTCTCCTTGTTACGGCCGACCCGGTTCTCGGTCTTGACCCGGCGCTGGTAGACCGGGAAAAAGGGTGGGCCATTCTGGCCGGGATGGGTGTGAAAGGCCGGCCGGTGGCGGGCATTTCGGTACGGTCCTGGAAGGAGTTCCGGGAGTATAAAAAGGCAGTGGCGGAAGTAGCTGACGAGTTGAGCGGTGAGGGATGGGCGGTATTGCTGATACCGATGCATTACCCGGATGATGTTGGCGCCTGCCGGGAAGTTGCCGGGCTGATGAAAAACCGCAGCTTTCTTTTTGAACGGCCGGAAGACTTTCTGGATATATTGTCTGTAACTGCTAATTTAGACCTGGCAATCGGGATGAGGCTGCACTTTTTGATTTTTGGGGCGGTTTTTGGCGTGCCGCTGGTTGGTATATCTTATGACCCGAAAGTGGACCGGTTCTTGGGACTGCTCGGTTTGCAGGCCGGTATCAGGGTGGAAAGCCTCGACCACAAAGGGCTTTCCCGGAGGGTTCAACAGGTTCTTGCCGGCCGGACCCAAATGCTGGCTGGCATGCAGGAGTGGTTGGCGGGCTTGCGCCGGGAGGCGCTGCGTAATGCCGAACTGGCGGCAGATTTGTTAAATAAAAATCGGAAGTCAGAATTCAGGAAGCAGGAGTCGGAATGAAAAATTCTTCGGTGAATCTTAATTTTGTTACGGTAGGAAAATAATATAAGGCGTCGAATAATAATAAAATAGCTTATAGCTTGTTGCTGGGTAGGGGTGTGTTGAATGCGTTTTGATTTTAAAAAGCTTGGTTTTGCGGCTGTTATTTTATTGCTGGCCCTGACGGGGGGCGGGTACTATTATTCTCTGGCCGGTGCTGCGGGCAACCCGGACCCCGGCAGTAGTGACGACCCGCTGGTTACCCGGAGTTATGTTGACAGATATGTGCAATGGCAGGTAGCCGAATTAACCCCGGGGCAATCGTTTATAGCCGGTGCCGGCACTGAACTGATCCTGCGGCGGGGTACAGCGGTGGCGGTTGATCCTACCGGCAACGGCATTCCGGATCTTACCGGAGGTCAGGATATTACTGCCGGCAAGCCGGTTCCAGTGAATCACCTGCTGATTTTCCCCCGGGATGATAAAAGGGGAATAAAAGCTCAAAAAGGAGTTGTGGTTATGTATCGCAGCGGTGGGCAGATACAGTAGGAAGCCGTTATCCGCAGTGACAAAAAACAGGTGGGTATGATGTGTGATGGTGAGAAAAGGACAAAGAAAGCGCAAATTAAAGAGAAAAACGCCCCTGATTGTTTTATTTCTGCTGTTGGCGGTATTGCTTGGCGGGGGATACCTGTGGGCAAAGAATTATTTTTTGCTGCCGGGCTCTTTTAATTCAGGGTATGAAGAAAACGTACCCGGCCAGTTAAATGTTCTCCTGCTCGGAGTGGATGCCCGGCGGGGGGAAGGGATTAGCGCCCGTACCGATACCATTATCCTGGCCAGTGTGGATACCAGGAACAACCGCCTGTCTTTGCTTTCCATTCCCCGCGATACCAGGGTGAATATTCCCGGCCATGGTTGGGAAAAGATTAACAGCGCCAATGTTTTCGGGGGGCCGAAGCTGGCTATGCAGACGGTTTCCAATCTGTTGGGCATACCGGTGAATTATTATGTTCTTACCAACTTCAGCGGATTTAAGGAAATAGTAGATGCCCTGGGTGGCGTGACTATTGACGTGGATATGAATATGAAGCATAACGACCCTGAGGCCGGCGGCGCTTATGCTATCAATTTGAAGAAGGGCGTCCAGCGCCTGGATGGCGAAAAGGCCCTTCAGTACGTGCGTTTTCGCAGCTACGAAAACGGTGATATCGACAGGGCTCAACACCAGCAAAGGTTTCTGACGGCCCTGGCCAGGGAGATGCTCAAGCCGGCTTCTATTCCCAAGTTGCCCAGGTTGATCCCGGAGATCATGCGCTATGTTCATACCAATTTGGGCATGGGGGATCTGCTGGCTCTGGCCAGAGCTGCGAAGGGGCTGGAGCAAACCGATGTTGTTACCCAGACCTTGCCGGGGCACATGATCAATATCAATGGCGGCAGTTACTGGGGGGTGGACCCGGCCGAGGCCAGGATGTTGGCGGCGCGGTTTTTAAAAGGGGAGACTTTTACCAACGTGGTGTTGACGACGCCGCTTAACCCGGCTGCAGTTGGGGCTACGAGTACCAGTAAGGTTGAGGCTAAACCGAAAGTATGGAATCAGAATTCTGCTGGCGGACAGCCGGAGTCGGAGTATCAGAAGCCTGAAGATACTAAAAAATT
>JAGUVT010000088.1 GCA_020062745.1 Deltaproteobacteria bacterium | reverse complement strand
CACCGGGCGCAAAAGAGAGTTCTTAGGTTTGCTGTAAAAATGTTGTCGAAAAACATTTCATACTTTAGTATGGGTTGAAAAATATACCAAAGTATGATATACATTTACTTGTACACTCTTATAAATAGCTTTAAAATACAGTTTGTAGCTTTTACCTGTACCGATAAAGGCTATTTACCTGCAAGGGTAAAGCGCAAAGCCGGGGCATGAGCAGCATAGGTTAAAGCATCAGGGGAAGTTGTTGTCCGGTTGCCGAAGATAGGGGTTTTAAAACCCTTTATTTTTTTCTAAAAAAAGATAAAGAAAAGGTGGTGGTAATTTGGATGAGGTGGTAAGTGGTGTGAAGGCGGGAAGGTGGAAGGGGTGAAGGAAAGTTGCATGAGGTACGGTTGCTGGTGGTGAGCAGTCACGGGGAGCGTCTGCAGGGACTGGTAAATGTTTTTTCAGCCGAGAAAATTTTTGTGGTGACTGGTGCGGCTGGAAGCGAGAAAGATGCCGTAACTTTGGCCCTGCGGGACCAGCCGGATGTTGTATTATATGATTTTGAAAGCGGGCAAAAGAAATTTGAGATTGTTAAGAAGATAAAAAAGGTGTGCCTTTATACGCGGGTAATCGTGATTGCCGGGTTGAAAGACTCCCGTTTGTTGTGGGCGGCCATTCTATCAGGAGCGGACGGATGCCTGCCCAGGAATATGCTGCCGAGTCAACTGGTGAAGGCGGTGGAACTAGTATGCCGGGCGGGAGTTTTCTGCCTGCCGCGTTCGTTGAGATTTTTGCTTGAAGAAAACCGGGCAGTTTCTGCGGCGGATGGGATGCAGGAATTCGGTGACAATGGGGAGGAATCGGCGAAGAACGGGATTTCTCTTACCTCCCGCGAGAAGGAAGTTTACCGTCTGATTGCTTCTTCTTGCTCCAATAAAGAAATTGCAACTTCCCTTTTTATCAGCGAGGCGACGGTAAAGTCTCATGTAAGCAGCATCTTCCGCAAGCTGGGGATTACCAGGAGGACAGAGGTAGTAGTGCGTGAAGTCCGAAGGGGAGCTTAAAGGGATGGAAAGTACTGCAAACTATTATTTTTTTCATCCTTTAGTATTAGGGCTTTTTTACAACCGGAGAATGATGGGAAAGGAACCATATTTGTGTTAACATAATGTTTGTCCGACAAGAGGCGAGCATTATTATTTTTGCCAGACGAGGTTGTGGATGGCGGTATTCTTTTTGCATAGGAGAGGTGAATCCTGTTATCAAAAAGTACAAGGTTCATGGTAAAACTAAGAAACTAAAAGGAATAAAAAAGGAATAAAAAATGTCTAATATTGTTGTTAAAAGAAGCAGCTAAATAAAATGCTTGCCGGTAAGTGGTAAGCATTTTGTTTTTAGGGAGCACATATAAAAAGAAGTGGCGCCCTTGCGAAGAGGGTGCCGCAGCGGCCATATCCCTTTGCGAAGGGGGTGATGAAGCAGTGAGATGGGTAGTAAGCTGCTGTAACCGGGACGTGCCTGATTACCGTCGGCTAAAAACCCTGTTTTGAGAACCTAGAATGTTAGGAGGTTGCAGAAAATGAAGAAAGCGCTGTTTTTTTTAGCTGTGCTGGTCCTGGCGGCGGGCTTGGTTCTATCGCTGGCCCTGCCCGTGGATGCCGCCGAAATTTCCGGTTCCAAAGACGTGAGCCCGAAGACGCCTAATACCTACCGTGTGGGAGACACCATCCACTACGAGATGTCTGTGACGAACCCCAGTCCTTCGTTTTCTATGACGGTGGATGTTTGGGACGTTCTTCCGGACGGTATAACCAAGGTTGTCCTGGAGTCGGATGTTACGATTCCGGCCGGGGGTACCAAAAACTATACCCTCGATTATGTAGTACAGGAAAGTGACGTGCAGGAAGTTGGCGGCTATAAGGTGGTTATAAACACCTTGCGTGCGCAAGGTGTGCAAAACTCTGTACCGCCCGATCCGGTGGATCTGACGGTTAAAAAGTCTTCCCTGATCATTTTCCCCGCCATTGACGTCACCAAATCAGCCGATCCTGAGCTATCCAAAGCAGGCGACGAGGTTAACTACACCATCACCGTAACAAACACCGGCGACTGCGAGTTGGTGAACATCACAGTAAACGACACGATATTGGGCGACCTGTCGGCCTCCTATGCCGGCACCCTGGCGGCGGGAGCCAGCGAAACCCACACCTTCCCTTATGTAGTTAAGGATACCGACCCTGACCCGCTGGTCAACGAAGTCACCGTAACAGGCACCGACGTCACCGGCGGCACGGTCAGCGACCTTGACTCAGCCGAAGTAGACCTGGTGCACCCGGCTGTTGACATCACCAAATCAGTCGACCCCACCACCGCCAAAGCGGGTGACCCGGTAACCTACACCATCACCGTAACAAACACCGGCGACTGTGAACTGGTGAACATCACAGTAAACGACACGATATTGGGCGACCTGTCGGCCTCCTATGCCGACACCCTGGCAGCGGGAGCCAGCGAATCGCACGATTTCACCTACACCATTAAAGATACCGACCCCGACCCGCTGGTGAACACAGTTACAGTACACGCCAACCCGGCGGGGCTGCCAAACAACATCACCGCCGAAGCCTCGGCTGAAGTGGACATCATCAGCGGCGAGGCTACCCGCACCCCGGGCTTCTGGCAGACCCACTACGACTACACCATCCACGTCTTTGAGGTGCATCTGGGCGGCGTTATAGATCTGGGCTGGAAGAAGCTGGACAGCCCGGCGGATGTTTTCGGGATGTTCTGGGCCGATGTCTCCCGCCATTCTGATGGTACCAAACGCTCTAAACTTTGCCAGGCGCGGGTGATCACTTCCTTCCAGGCGGTGGCCGCCATCCTTAACAGTGGTTTATCTAATGGCGCACCGTTGCCGGTGAGCAAGACGGAGATCGCCGAAATCCTGGGCGGTACGGACATAGGTAAGATCCGGGCGCTGGGCGAAACTCTCGACGCTTATAACAACAGCGGCGACGACGTGGCTATTTTTGACGATGACGGCACGGCGGTAGCCCCCGCCGACCCCAAGGCTGCGAAGGCGGCCGCTGATACCACCATTGCGGATTGTCCGTAAGCAGGTGTCCTGCCCGCTATGACCGGGCGGCAGCAGGAGGGACCAGAATTCCCTCCCGCTGCCGGAACCTGGCCATCGGGGGCTTAAAATATAAAGTCGGGCAGAGAGGCACGGAAAGGAGGAGGGTAAACGGCATAATAGAGACAATTGATATAGTTTAAGATGCTTCTGCCGGTTTGATTCGGAGATATTAAAGAAAGTTTTTTAGGAGGTTTAATTGATGATGAGTTTGAAAAGAAAGCGTGTCTGGAAAGCTCTTGCCTGCATGCAGGCGGCGGTATTGTTGGTGCTGGTTTTTGCGGTGTCGGCAAGTGCCTCCATTTCGCCGCCGACGCTGGAGGCCACGCTGGCTCCGGGAGAATCTGTTACCGAGACCAAAACGGTAGATATACCAGCGCTGCCACCTGCGGCCGACGTGGTCTTCGCTTTCGACCTGACGGGGAGCATGGGCAGCATCCTGGATACGGCGAAAGCCAGGACGGGGGAAATTATAACGGCGCTGGAGGCGACGGGTGTCGACATCCAGTACGGAGTCATGTCCTACATGGACTACCCGCATTCCTATGATTCTTACGGCTATGCGGCTATGTATGGAGGAGATACTGATTACGCCTATCAGCTTGGTCAGGCAATAACAGACGACGTAACGGCGGTAACTGCGGCGATAAACGGCCTGACTTTGGGCTGGGGGGCTGACGGCCCGGAGGCCTACACCCGGATGATGTATGAGAGCTATGCCGATCCGGCCGTGGGGTGGCGTCCCGGGGCAAAGAAAATTCTCGTCAACTTCGGCGATAACGTGCCCCACGACAACGACCTGAACGAAGGTGTGCCCGGTGCTGCCGGCACCTGGTCCACCGGCGGCGACCCGGGACGTGACGAGGTGATCTTAAACGGCGACGATT
>JAGUVT010000053.1 GCA_020062745.1 Deltaproteobacteria bacterium | reverse complement strand
TATATTATTGCCATTAACGAGGACCCGGAAGCGCAAATCTTTAAGGTAGCCGACCTGGGCATTATTGCTGATGCTCCGGCAACAGTGAAGAGCCTGACGGAGGTAATAAAGAAAATAAAAAACAATCCCGGCGAGGTGTTATGACTTGATGCAAATTGGGAAAATTGTGGGTTGCCTCGACAAGTTGCTGGATCATCCGGATGTTGCCATTGAGGGCGAAAGAATATTTATAAAACCGGCTGATGCCCGAGAAGTTCTGGCTGTGCTGCAACTGGCCGCTGAAGAGAAGATTGCCGTTGAAGCCCCGCGTTACACGATTGGAAAAACTTTAAACCATGTTTCGGGGAGGAGGTTCGTCCTTTCCCTGGAACGGATGAACAGGGTAATCCGTTTTGACCGGGAAAGTTTTTGGGTGCATGCGGAACCGGCGGCTACCGTCGAGGGTATTGAAGAGTTGCTTGCTGGAGAGAACCTGATTTTCCCGGCAAAAGAGTGCCGGAATGAAAGGCAGACGATAGGGGAAAATGTTGCCGTTTGTTTTGCGGGTGGTGAGCCTGATTTCAGATGCCTTAACGCTTGCCTGTGCGGCCTGGAAATGGTTCTTCTTACTGGTGAAGCGGTTACCCTGGGCGGAAGCTGTGTCCGGGAGGTGCATAACTATGATTTGTCTTACCTTTTGTCCGGTTACACGGGAGAGCCTGCTGTGATTACCGGCGTTCATTTGAAAATAATGCCGCCGGAGACTTTTCACACCGTATTGCTGGTTTTATTTAACCGATTTGACGATGTTCTCAGGAGCCTTTCTTTGCTATCCGCACAACTGGAGCATTGCGGGGAAATTGTGGCTGTTGAAAGCGGTTCTTTTCCTCTGGAAGCGGACTTTTTGAAAAGGTACCTTTCACCGTCAGGAGAGGAAGGTGTTTATGTTATGTTTAATATACGAGGTGTTTCTGCTGTGGAGGTAGAGAGTACTGTACAGGAAGTCGCCGCCGTCTGCCTGGCTAACGGCGCTGGGGAAGCCCTGGCGGCGGAGGCGCCGCAGCAGCGGGAGGAAATTTTAGCGGGGTGCGGTTCTTTAATAACTGACTTGAGAAAACAGAAAAATGTTTGTGAAAAAAGCGGCCTTGAACCTTTTGAGCTTGCAGCTGTTGTCAGGGAATTGAAACATCGGGACGGTATCTACCGGCTTAAAGTTGTAACCCGGCAGAACCTGCTGGAAGGGCTGAAGCTTTTTTACCTGGCTTAAGCCGGCTGCAATGCTTTCAGTTAAAGGAAAGGTGCTCCTGCAGCCATAAGGTTGGGGGGGTTGTATGCCTGGTGGGGGATTGTTTATTGCTTTGTAATATTAAATGAAACGGGATGAAAAAAATGAGTAGAATACAGTTCTACTTTATCCTGGCGCTGTTCTGTGCCGTGCTGGTGGCGGTGTTTGCCGTCCAGAACAATGACCCGGTGGACATTACTTTTCTTTTCTGGCATTTCGGCGGCATCTCGAAGGTGCTGGTAATTCTTGTTTCTACGGTAGTGGGTGCGCTGCTGGTTTTGTTTTTGGGCTTCGGGCAGTATTTCGAAAAAACCCGGCGAGTTCGCCGGCTGGAAGGAGAAGTGCGAGGCTTAAAAAGCGAACTGGAGAAGTTAAGCCAGCCTTCCGAACCTGCTTCTGCCGCAGGTTCGACACCACCATCTGATTTTAAAAAGATTGGGGGTTCGGGCTGATGCAAGTAAAGGTCGGCGGTACTTTGCTTACCCTTATGCAGGGTGATATTACCCAACAGGAGACCGAAGCCATAGTAAACGCGGCCAATTCCAGCCTGATGGGCGGCGGCGGGGTGGACGGCGCCATCCACCGGGCCGGGGGACCGCAAATTCTGGCCGGGTGCAAGGAGATTGTGGCCCGGCAGGGCAAGCTGCCGCCCGGGCCGGGCGGTGATCACCGGCGGGGGCAATCTGAAAGCGCGGTATGTCATTCACACGGTGGGACCCATCTGGTCCGGCGGCGGCCGGGGGGAAGACGAGGTTTTAAGAAGCGCTTACCATTCGAGCCTTTCTCTGGCCCGGGAGAGGGGTATTTCTTCCCTTTCCTTTCCTTCCATCAGCACCGGCGCCTACGGCTTTCCAATTGAGCGGGCCGCCCGCATAGCCCTGGCTGCGGTACGCGACTTCTGCCGGGAGCATCAGTTTGCAGAAGTGCGGTTTGTCCTGTTCAGTGAAAAGGACTTGCGGGTATACGAAGAAGCGTGGGGCGAGCAAATTAAGAAAGCACCTGCTTAAAAACAAGCAGATGCTTTCTGCGGGCAATAATTCTAGGTCCAACGCCAGCCGGCGCCGCTGACCAGAATCAGGGAAAGCAGGGCTGTTACGGCAAGAGAAATGGAGAACCAGCGCATCTAAAACCCTCCTTTAAGCTTTGAATTTATTTTTTTTTGCTAAAGCTAGGCTTTAGCAAACCTGTATGCGTAAAAATAAAAAACCGGCCTTTTGATTGGCCGGTTGCACTACCTGCTCCCTGTGGTTTAAAGTGCCCAGATTTAACCACATTTCATCACATCCAGATATTTTTATTAATTTTCTGCCATATTACCACACTTTTTTGTTATTTGTCTGAAATTATTTCCAACGGTTTTCGACAATAACTATAATAAAAAAACAAAAAAATAAATGCTTTGTCTAAAGCATTTATCAATAATGTTGAAATGTTGCGGAATTTGTTTTAAATTTCTTTCCGGAAACTCAGTTCTTGGAACAATATGAATGCGCCGGCAGCGATAATAACATCGCCGATGCTGAAGACGTTTGCCAGCGGTAAATCCGGGGGCAGGTAGTAAATGTCGGCTAAAAAGCTTAATTTTGAGTGTTCTGTCAACATAATGGAATTATTTGACGCCATGCCTTTTTTTAGCAATTCAATTGTTTCCGGGGAGCTGAAGTACTGCAGGTGTTCGATTTTTGCCGGCATGTAGCCGCCGTTGGCGGTAATGGCCAGAAAGTTAGAGAGCATACCGGTGCCGATAATGATGAAGCTTTTAATATTAATATTTAAGATGATGAAAAAAATTATTAAAAAGTATGAGAAGATATAGATATATGGTACAGGAAGTGAGAACCTGCTGCCGAGCGGCGAAAATATCATTACCTGCAGCAAAAGCGCAGTCAGGATCAGCCATGGCTGTTTTAGCTCCAGGTTTTTCAGCCAGGTGACGTTTCTGGTTCTGAGCAGGGCAATTGTCAGGGAAAGTAAGCCGAAAAAAATTAAAATCATGGTTTTAGCCTGTCCTCCACGCAGATTTTGTTTTCTTCCAGGGCCTTTATGAATACTTCTACTATTTCGGGGTCGAACTGTTTCCCGCTGCATTTTCTTAGCTCCTGAACGGCTTCCCGGCGGGTCAGGGCCCGCCTGTAAGGGCGGTCGGTCGTCATGGCGTCGAAGCTGTCGGCCACGCTGAGGATCCTGGCGCCGAGAGGGATCCGGCTGCCGCTCAAACCCTGCGGGTATCCCTTGCCGTCTATTCTTTCATGGTGGTAATGGATGTATGAAGCGCCTTGTCTGTACGTGCGCAGGCGGTTGAGGAGGGAGTAACCGATTGCAGGATGTTTTTGGATTAAGGCAACTTCATCTTTTGAAAGCGCCGCGCTTTTATTTAAAATCTGGTCTCCCACCCCTACCTTGCCCAGGTCGTGGATGCGCCCGGCGTCGTAAATCTCGTCGATCTGGCGGATGGGCAGGTTCATTTCCCTGGCAATGGCGGACGCGTATCCGGCCACCCGGCGAGAGTGACTGGCGGTGTAAGAATCCTTCTGGTCGATGATATCGGCCAGAATTTCAAAAGTTCCCCTGGTTTCCCGGCGCAGTTGGATGTAGCTGTCAAAACTGAAGTGGGCCAGTACAAAGGGTAAAACCAGAAATACGAGGGCGGCGGGTTCCTGGGAGTAGACTATTACAATCAGCAGGGCCAGGGGTATCATGGTGGCAAAATGAAGAAGTTCGGTTTTAAAACTATCCTCTATTATTTTAAAGAAGTTTAATTTTTCGCTGAGGGCGATTACGGTGCAAACCAAAAAGAGATTCAGCCCGGCAAATGTGATCGAGGAAAGAATTATAGCCGGGAGATCGCTGCCCAGGTCGATGGCGGACGGGGATTGTTTGAAATTGTGAAACACCACCCCGGCAAGATAAACGGAAATAGCGTACTGGCTGACATTGAAGAGCAGCTTTTTGATGCCTTTCTTGTTAACTAGATCAGTAGCAAAGTTGCCGATGGTTGAAATTAAAACGGCAGCAGGTGTACCGAATAAAATGATTACGGCCATGTGGATGGCGATGGATGTTGTCAAACTTAGTCGAGGCGTGAAGTTTAGAGGCTTTAATTCTGCCGCTATGTTTAAAAGGCTCCAGATGATGAGTGAAGGAATGAGCCCCGCCGGCAGGTTGCGCAGGGCGGTTGCCAGGATAAAAAGGCCGCAGATATATACCAGGGAGAGGTAAAAAAGAGTTGACCCGTCAGGATTTGACCTTTTTAATGGTAAGAGGGAAACCGGTGTTTTCGGGACTTTTTCTGCTTTTAAGTGCATTATTTTTCTCCTGAAACAAATTAAGAGTTTGCCATAATAACCAGGAAATATCAACTACAGTATATCAATGGCTTTAACTTTAAGGCAATACTTTTTCGACAATTTTTACTGCCGTTTAAGAGGATTTTGGAGAATTTTGTTTAAATTAAAGGATAAAAGTACATTCCTTTATGGAGAAAGGGCTGTTTTATTTGCTGAAGCGGTTTATCCTTCTAACTATTTTATTATCGGTGTTTTTTTGGGCCGGCTGTAGTGGATTCCAGGATAAAAATAGTACCGAACAGGTTCTTACCTACAACCTGGCCGTGGATCCGGAGACGCTGGACCCGGCCCTGTCCACCGGGATCATCGAGCAGACGGTGGAAAACACCCTTTTTGAGGGTCTGGTCAGGCTGGACCCCGAAGGAAAGCCGGCGCCGGGAATGGCGGAGCGGTGGGAGGTTTCGGCGGACGGGCTGAAGTATACCTTTTACCTGCGGGAGGCCCGGTGGTCGAACGGCGAGCCGGTCACGGCGGAAGATTTTGTCTATGCCTGGCGGCGGGTGCTGGCGCCGGAAACCGGTTCCTCTTATTCCTACCAGTTGCATTACCTTAAAAACGCCCGGCAGTTTAACGAGGGGAAGATTAAAGAGGCGGGGCTGGTCGGGGTCAAGGCGCTGGGCGGTAAAGTGCTGGAAGTGGAACTGGAGCAGCCCGTCCCTTATTTTTTATCTTTGACCGCCTTTCCCACTCTTTTTCCGGTGTACCGGGAAACGGTGGAAAAAAACAAAACCACGTGGGCCTCCCTGCCGGATACGCTGGTGGGCAACGGGCCGTTTAAACTGGCGGCCTGGGAACACAACAGTAAAATTACATTGGTAAAAAATCCCGGTTACTGGGATCGCAACACGGTGAAGCTCGAAAAGATTGTCATGACCATGGTGGATAACCCCAACACGGCCCTGGCCATGTTTGAAAACGGCCAGATTGATATGGGCGGCAACCTGCCCCTCGGGGAGTTGGCACGCCTGGTTCAGGAAGGTAAAGCCAGAATCGGCCCGGAACTGTCGGTTGATTACTTCATGTTCAACTTAAAGCGCAAACCTTTTGACGACCAGAAGGTCCGCAAGGCTCTGGCCCTGGCCATCGACCGCTCCGTGATAGCTAAAGAAATTAAAAAAGGCGCGGCCATACCGGCCCTGGCCTTTGTTCCTCCAGGAGTGGCCGATACCGGCGAAGCGGATTTCAGAAAGACAGGGGGGGACTATCTTAAAGATAACGATGTGGAAAGCGCCCGCCTGCTGCTGGCTGAAGCAGGCTACCCCGGAGGTAAAGGTTTTCCCCGGATGGAACTGCTTACCACCAACAACCAGAATGTGAAAATGGTCGCCCAGGCAGTGGCCGAGATGTGGCGCAAGAATCTGGGGATAAATGTTGTGCTCCGGGAGCAGGAGTGGAAAGCCTACCTGGACTCCCTCGACAAAGGCGATTTTCAGGTAGCCTGGGGAGGGTGGAACGGGGATTACAGCGACCCGATGACTTTTCTCGATCTGTGGCTGGGCGCCAGCCCTTATAACTATGGGAAGTGGGTTGATCATAAATATGATGAGTTGATCAGCAGTGCCAGGAATACCAGTGATAACCGGCAGCGCATGGCGGACCTGCACCTGGCGGAACGGGTTTTGATGGAAGAAATGCCGGTGGCGCCTTTGTATTTTCCGATGCGCCCTTATCTTGAAAAAAGCTACGTTAAAAACGCCGTTCATCCCAACTTTGCCTTTGACGTGGAATTCAAGTGGGCCTATATAGCAAGGTAATCTTTCTTCCGGTGCAGGGGGGGGGTGGAATGGCTGTTCTGCTTATAAAAAGGTTTGTTTACGGCCTCCTGGTAATTTACCTTGTTGTCACTGCAACGTTTTTTATAATGCGTGCCATTCCAGGAGGGCCGTTTACCGCTGAAAAGAAAGTGTCGCCGGCTGTCGCCAGGAGCATCGAAGAAAAATACGGGCTTAACCAGCCGCTGGGGGTGCAGTATCTCAACTATTTAAACCGGGTGGCCCGCCTGGACCTGGGCCTGTCTATGAAATATCCCGGGCGGACGGTAAACGAGCTGATTGGGGAGTCCTTTCCGGTGTCCGCCCTGTTGGGCCTGCTGGCGTTGATGGTTTCCGTGGCAGCCGGCCTGATCATGGGTGCTTTTGCCGCCCTGAGATACCAGCGGTGGCCGGATTTGGCCATTCTGGCGACGGTGACGCTGTGCCTCTGTGTGCCGAACTTTGCCCTGGCTTCTTTGCTGGTTTATATTTTTTCCTTGAAATTGAAGTGGCTGCCGGCGGCCATGTGGGGCTCTCCCCTGCAGGCTGTTCTGCCGGTGCTGGCGCTTTCCGCCCTGCCGGCGGCTTTTATTGCCCGCCTTTTCCGGGCGGAGATGATTGACGTCCTGGGCAAAGATTTTATAAAAATGGCCAGGGCTAAAGGCCTGTCGGATATGCGGCTGATTGCCTGCCATGTTTTAAAAATTGCCGTCATCCCGGTTTTAAGTTACCTCGGGCCGCTGGCAACGGAGCTTTTAACCGGCATTTTTATTGTGGAAAAGATCTTTGCCATACCGGGTTTGGGGCAGTATTACCTCAACAGCATCATCAACCGGGACTATTCCGTCACCCTGGGGATCACCATCTTTTACATCGCTTTGCTGGTGGCTTTTAATCTGCTGGTGGACCTGGCCTATCTATTTTTAAACCCCAGAGCCGGCCTGGAGTGGGGGGAGCAGTATGAGCGCGCCTGATGTTTTGCCTTTCCATCGGCATTTTCTTTTCTTTCCGGTAATGAGAACCTTCTTTCCGGCCAAATGGCTTCTGGCATTCAGCCTGGCGGTGATTGTTTTTTATATTCTGGCGGCGGCTTTCTGCCCCTTGTTTTCGCCCTATACTTATTATGAGCAGGACCTGACACAAATAGGGCAGCCGCCCAGCCGGGCGCACTGGTTCGGAACCGACAGTTTGGGAAGGGATTTGCTGACCAGGGTGCTTTACGGCACCAGGATTTCCCTTTCGGTGGCTGTTTTTGCCGGGCTGGTCAACCTTACTGTAGGGGTTGTTTACGGTGGCATATCCGGCTTCTGCGGGGGGAGGGCGGACCGGGTAATGACGGGCCTGCTGGAGGTGTTGTGGGGGATTCCATCGCCGCTTATGGTGATCTTTCTGACCGTCCTGCTCGAGCCCGGCTTGCAAAATGTTTTCATGACCATTGCTTTTGTCTTCTGGCTGCAGGTGGCCAGGGTTGTGCGGGGCCAGGTGATAGTTGTGAAAAACAGTGATTATGTGCTGGCTGCCCGCCTTGCCGGTGCTTCGTGGGGACGGATCTTATTTAAACATGTCCTTCCCAACTGCCTGGGTCCGGTTGTTACGGCTGTTACCTTGAGCATGTCGGGCGCCATTTTTTTCGAGGCCTTTTTGAGCTTTTTGGATCTGGGTGTCAGGCCGCCGGTACCGAGCTGGGGGGTGCTGGTGGCCGAAGGGCTGGCCGCCTTTAACTTAAACCCGCTGCAGTGGCTGATTCCTGGTTTTGTAATGGTCGTGGCCATCCTGGCCTTTAACCTGCTCGGCGACAGTCTGTACGCTTTATTCCGGTTCAGGGACGGCGAAGTTGATGGCCTTGCTTGAGTTTGATCAGGTAAGCCTTTTCCTGGATTTATTGAAAGGGCGGGTGAAAATTTTAAACCGGGTTTCTTTTGCCTTACGTGCCGGTGAAAATGTTGCTGTTGTAGGAGAGTCCGGGAGCGGTAAAAGTTTTATCGGCCTCACGGCAGCCGGGCTGCTGCAGGGTTACCGGGCGCGGGTCGAGGGAGCGGTATGTTTTGACGGATTGAATATGCTTTTCGCTACGGAAAAAGAGATGAGGCCGGTGCGCGGCAAGAAAATTGGTTATATTTTTCAAAACCCCGTGGCTGCCTTAAACCCGATGCTGACCATAGGATTTCAGGTCCTGGAAGCTTTCGGGGGACTCCGTTTAAGCAGGAGCCGGGCCAGGGCGAGAGCGTTGGAATTGCTGGCAGTGACCGGTATAGATGAACCGGAGCGCGTCTGGAAATTATACCCGCATCAAATCAGCAGCGGAGTGTGCCAGAGGGTGGTGATCGCGATGGCCCTTGCTTTGCACCCGAAGCTGTTGATTGCCGATGAACCGACGGCCCTGCTGGATGTTACGGTTAAGATACAGGTGTTGGACTTGCTGGAAAGACTGCAGCAAGAAATGGGCTACTCGTGCTTGTTGATTTCTCACGACCTGGGGGTGGTATCTGCCTTTTGCGACCGGGTGCTGGTGTTATACGCCGGTGAAATTGTCGAACAGGGTCCGCTGGACCGGGTCTTTGATCATGCCGGACACCCTTATACCAGGAAGCTTTTACAATGTGCGGCGGGTTTGCCGGAGCAAGACGGCGGGGATTTGCCGTTTATTCCCGGCGAGCCGCCCGAACCGCATCTTGTGTCCACGGGGTGCTCTTTTGCTCCCCGCTGTCCGGAGACGGTTGAAAAATGCCTGGTGCAGGCGCCTCCCCCGGTAGATAACGGCAAAGGACATGTTTTTCGCTGCTGGCATAAATAACATTATCTTATTTTGGGGGGAGGAGTAACAATTTGATGAACATGCCTATCTTACAGGTGGTTGATCTAAAAAAGCATTTCCCTTTCGCCGCAAGGGCTTTCTCCACAGGAGGGAGCCTTTAAAAGCGGTTGACGGCGTCAGCTTTGCGGTCAGACGGGGGGAGATTCTGGGGCTGGTTGGTGAAAGCGGCTGCGGCAAAACCACCCTGGCCAGGATGCTGGTGCGTCTTCACCGTCCTACCGGGGGCGAAATATTTTTTGCCGGGGAAGATGTTCTGGCCTTCACCGGCGCCGATCTTTTGCGTTACCGGCGCAAAGTGCAGATGATTTTTCCGGACCCCTCGGGCGCCCTCAATCCCCGGATGACTGCTGAAGAGATTGTGGCTGAGCCGCTGCTCATTCACAAAAAGGCATCCGGCAGAGATGAGGCTTTGGCCAGGGCCAGGGAATTGCTGCAGGCGGCGGCCGTCCCGTATTATAAATGGCGGGAATATCCTGGCCAGTTCAGCCTGGGCCAGTTGCAGCGCGTATGCCTGGCGCGGGCCATGGTGCTGGAACTGGAACTGCTTATTTGCGACGAGCCGGTTTCCGCTCTGGATGTATCTTCCCGGGGTTGGATTTTGAACCTTTTTAAACGGTGGCAAAGAGAAAGGCAGTTGAGCTTTCTTTTTATTTCCCACGACCTGGCTGCGGTAAGGTTTGTTTGTGACCGCACGATGGTTATGTATGCCGGAAAAATTGTAGAGGTAAACAGTACGGACGGGCTTTTCCGCCGGCCGGCGCACCCTTATACAGGTGTTCTGTCTGCTGCGGCGCTGTTGCCGGACCCCGCCCTCCGCTATAAGAGAAAGGTTGTTCCGGCTGGTGAAGCCGGGAGTTGTTATTTATTAACCAGCTGTAAATTTTTCTTGCGCTGTGCACATGCCGGGCCGGTGTGCGCGGCAGAAGAACCGGCGCTACTTGAGATTGGAGAGGGGCATTTTGTCGCCTGCCATTTCCCTTTTTTCTGTGGAAAATGATGGCAGGAGCCCGATTAAAGTTACGGCGGCGGCAAAAATCATGACCGCATGGAATCCCCATAGATGGGTAATTAACCCGCCGATGAAAGGGCCAACCGCTCCGCACAGGTTAATGGTAGAGAAGAAAACCCCGCTTGCCGTGCCCTTTTCCTCCCCGCTGTGTAAGACCATGAGCAGGGCGCCGACGTAGAGGAAAGACCACGACAGACCTAAAAGAATCTGAATGGGAACAACTTGTAAGTAATTATTTGAGATGCTGTAACCGAGAAAAACGATAACGGATAGCACCTGCCCGGTAATGAAGATTTTCTTTTCTGGAAATCTTTCTACGTAACGCATGGCAATGAACTGCACGACGAAATTGATTCCCCACAGGATGCCAATCCATGATTTGTCGGCGCCGATAGAAGTAAAAAACAACGGCAGAATAACCCAGGTTGCTGCAGCGCCCAGGTGGCGGAAAAAGAAAGCCAGGTAAACCCCGGCATTCCGGCGCATTACCTTGAATAATTGGGGGGTTATTCTTTTCTCCGGCGCGGCAGATTCACTCATGGTCAGGGAAATAAAAAATGCTGTTATGCTGAGAACGGCGCTTAAGGTGAACAAAGTGTTATATTTTATCAGTATGGCTGCTGCCGCGGCGCTGAAGATCCAGCCCAGTGAACCGTATGAACTGAACTTGCCTACGTTTCCGTGTGATTCGTAAATGTAGGCGATGAGTGCCGCAGAAGAAATGCCGAGGGTAAATCCGACTCCGGCCCGGATGATGGTTAAAGCAACCAGGTTGAAGGCCATAGTTTGGGCCAGGAAGGCCAGGCTGCTCGTGAGCAGTCCGGCCCGGATGAAAACCAGTCGACCTAAAGTATCCGATTTCCAGCCAAAGAAAAGGGAGGAAAAAAGGTAAGCCATGCCGTAGGCAGCACCGATAATTCCCACGACGAGGTCGGAAGCTCCCAGGTCGGTACTGAGAAGGGGAATGAACACAAGTGATACCATGATAGCGGAAGACAGTAAAAAATTAATCAGGTTTGCCTGTAGTTCAACCCGGCATGAATTTGCGTCCGTTTTTGCCTCTATCAAGCAAGCTACCTTCTCACAAGTGTTGATTCTGGATTCTGCCCTGAAAATAACCCCTTACCGGAGAAGACATTTTCTTTAGTAAATTATTCGGGATGTTTGCTGTTTCTCCTTTAAAAAATCGGAGAGCCCCAGCTAAGAAGGCCGGGGCTTCCTTTTTAACCGGGGAGTTACGGAATCGAACCGTACAGTGGAGCTACTGGTCACACTGGTGTTCCCGACACCCTCCCTCTGCATATGCTACCATATTTATTCTTGCATTTCCAGTATTTTTTACCAGTTGTTGTTCTATTTTTTTTCTCCTAAATATATTTGTATTGACAAGCTTCCTTAAGCAGTTGTCAGCGGTCAGCAAAAAAGCTGATAGCTTATAGCTTCTTATCCTGGCTCCTGTATTCTTCATATGAGAGATTGCTTAGAGACTTTGCCTAAAGTCAACGTTTAAGGAGGGGTTTTTCTGAAAGGAACGGATTTTAAGCCTGTATCCGGGGAAGAAACTGCTGATTCACGGACGAAAGATAGCTGGTCATCTTATTACCCGCCGCCGCGGTGGAGAAAGCCGGAAAAGAGAAAACATTACAACGTTTACCGCGTGGCGGCAGCACTGGTTATTTTCTTAATTTTATTAGCCTTAAAAGAAAGCAGCAACCCGTATGGGGAGGCGATAAAGGAAAATCTTCGCTATGTTTTAACTACCGACTGGGATTATCAGCCGGTAGTAAAGAAAGTAGTTCAGTTCGGACTGCAAATGGCGGACGATTCTTTCTTTAGCAACCGCCAGCCGGTTACTGCCAGCCCTGCTCCGGATGGTATGGAGGCCGTTTTTCCAGTGCCGGTTTCCGGGAGGGTAGTTAAAGGCTTTGGGATGGTAATCGACCCTTTGGATAACATGGAGCGCTTTCACTGCGGGGTTGATATAGCCGCGCCTGTCGGAGCGGCAGTTAAAGCAGTGCGCGAGGGGAAGGTGAAAAAGCTGGGGAATGATCCTGTTTTGGGCCGCTATATCTTGCTTGAACATGTGCCTGGTAGTTTTAGCTTTTATGGGGGATTATCGGCGGCAATGGTTGGAGAAGGACAGGCTGTCCAGATCGGGCAGACCATCGGTACGGTTGGGGCAACCGGCGATATTCCCGGAGGAGGCCTGCATTTTGAACTGCGGGAGAAAAATAAGCTGATAGATCCCCTGACCAGGCTCCGCATGCCCAACTGAATTAAAAGACTGTCTGTCTGTGTGTCATTGCGAGGGCTTTAAGCCCGTGGCAATCCCTTTTGGAGGTAGGTTTCGACGGAACACTATCGAATGGCGAAAGCCTTTACACGAAATCTACCTCCAAATCGGCGGGATGAGATTGCTTCGCCTTAAGGCTTGCAATGACAAAAGGGTAATTTTCAGGACAAGCGGCTCGTTTTTGCAACTGTCCGGAGGGGCTGGTAATCTTGAAAATAGGCCGTGTGGCCGGGATTGAAATACACTTGAATATCTTTTTTTTAGCTCTGATCGGGCTATTTTTTGTGGCCGGGGTGCTGGGTAAAGGGCTGATTGCTTTTGCGGTAGTGTTTTTGCATGAACTCGGCCATATAATATCAGCCCGTCGCCTGGGAGTATTGGTTTCCGATGTCGAACTCTTACCCTTCGGCGGTGTCAGCCGGCTGGGTGAAGACCTGTTTTTTGATCCCTCGAAGGAAATTTACGTAGCCGTTGCCGGACCGTTAGTAAACGTGGTTTTGGTTGGACTGGGCGTAGCCATGAAAAACTATGGCCTGTGGGATGAGACATTAGGCCCCTTTTTTTTACAGTGTAACTTAATGGTAGCCGCCTTTAACCTGTTGCCTGCTTTTCCGCTGGACGGGGGCCGGATTTTCCGGGCCTGGCTGGCGGGGCGAACCGGCTTTAGAAGAGCTACTTATTATGCTGCCTGCTGGGGCCAGGCATGGGGGGTGATTGTTGTTGCCGGTGGTTTTCTCGGGTTCCTGCTGCACCTTTCCGGCCTGGATGTGATCGTCACCGGGCTGTTTCTTGTTTATGCCGCTACCAGGGAAAAAGTTACGGCACCCTACCATTTTATCCGGCACCTGCTTCGAAAAAAAGAGGAAATAGCCCGGCTTGGAGTGTCGCCCTGTGAACTGGCTGTGGCCCTGGATACGGTACCGCTGGGAGAAATTATCCGTACTTTTGTGCCGCAGCGGTTCAGTTTTATATTTCTTTTGGATAGCAACCGGCGGTATCGGGGAATGGTCAGTGAAGACGAGGTTATTGAAACAATGCTGTCCAAAGGATTTGATTTTCCGGTAGGACGCCTGCTGGAACAAAAATAATTACCCGCAAAGGGGTAATTTTCGAAGATGGACTTTACAAGTTATTGGTTTGGGTAATAATATTACCTAAGAACGTGAAACAAAGAACGTAAACGGGGGCTTATGAGTGGATATACTGGACAGGATTCTCCTTGAAGTGCAGAAACCGGCCCGTTATGCGGGTGGCGAATGGAACGCCGTCTGCAAGGATTGGGACGGGGTAAAGGTCAGAATAGCTTTTGCTTTTCCGGATGTTTATGAGGTGGGAATGTCGCATCTGGGTTTGCAGATTCTGTACGGACTGGTGAACAGTCGTCCCGACAGCCTGATGGAACGGGTTTTTGCCCCCTGGCCGGACATGGAAGAGAAGATGCGGGAGAATAAAATCCCCCTTTTTACTCTGGAGTCCCGCCGCCTGGTGCGGGATTTTGATTTGGTGGCTTTTACCCTGCAGTACGAAATGACTTTTTCCAATGTTTTAAATATGCTCGACCTGGCGGGCATTCCCCTGCGGGCCGGGCAACGCGCAGGAAATTACCCGCTGGTTATTGCCGGCGGCCCCTGTGCCTTTAACCCGGAGCCCCTGGCCGATTTCTTCGATCTCTTTGTCATCGGGGAGGGAGAAGAAGTAATCGGTGAATTGCTTGACGCATATCAGGCAGGGCACCGCCGCGGACTGGCCAGGGAGGAGTTGCTGCTGGCACTGGCCCGGGTGCCGGGGATTTACGTTCCTTCTTTTTACAGGGTGGATTATAATGAGGATGGAACTATAAGAGAGGTGGCGCCGGTGCGGCAGGAGGTACCGGAAAGGGTGGTTAAGCGGGTAGTGCGGGATTTTGACCGGGCCTTTTTTCCGGTCCGGCCGGTGGTTCCTTCTATGGGTGTGGTGCACGACCGCATTATGCTGGAGGTGCTGCGGGGCTGCACCCGGGGTTGTCGCTTTTGCCAGGCCGGGACAATTTACCGCCCGGTACGGGAAAAAAAGACGGAGACACTGCTGAAGCAGGCTGCCGGCCTGGTTGGTCACACCGGCTACGGGGAAATTTCCCTGACCTCGCTCAGTACCGGCGATTATAGCCGGATATGCCCGCTGGTTACCGAATTACTTGGTCAACATGGCCGGCGGGGAGTTAACATTTCCCTGCCTTCCCTGCGTGTGGACTCTTTTTCGGTGAAACTGGCCGAAGAAGTGCAAAAGGTACGCCGCTCCGGCCTGACCTTTGCGCCCGAAGCCGGTACCCAACGTTTGAGAGATATAATTAATAAAGGTATTACCGAAGAGGACCTGATGGAGGCTGTTACCGCCGCTTTTCTGGCCGGCTGGCCGGCTGTCAAGCTGTACTTTATGATCGGGCTTCCCGGTGAAACGATGGAGGACCTGGATGGTATTATTCGCCTGGCCCGGGAAACGCTGGCCAGGGGCCGGTCGGCAGGGGTGCCGCCGGGACGGCTGCGGGCGACGGTCAGTGCTTCCTCTTTTGTACCCAAGGCGCATACCGCCTTTCAATGGGAACCCCAGTCCACCTTGACTGAGTTAAAGGAAAAACAAGCCTACCTGGCAGGCCGGTTGCGGGGCCGGGGGCTGGTTTTCAACTGGCATGACGTTGCTGCCAGCTTTTTAGAGGCGGTATTTGCCAGGGGCGACCGGCGGCTGGGTAGCGCGCTGGAATATGCTTTCCGGTTGGGCTGCCGGTTTGACGGGTGGACGGAATTTTTTTCTTTCGAGCGCTGGCTGGAAGCTTTTCGGCGGGCCGGGTTGGACCCGTCCTGGTATGCTTACCGCCGTTATGAGTGTGATGACGTTTTTCCCTGGGATCATATCGATACCGGAGTTAGTAAACAGTTCCTGGCCCTGGAACACAAGCGGGCCATGAAAGGAGGAACCACGGCGGACTGCCGCCTCGGCGCCTGTATGGGTTGCGGACTTTGTCCGGGGTTGGCGGTTGAGCCGGAGTTTGCTGGAGGTAATGGCAATGCCATCGTATAGAATTCAGTACAGTAAGAAGGGTCCGGCCCGTTATGTTGCTCACCTTGACCTGATGCGGGTTTTCGAACGGGCGGCCAGGCGGGCCGGCTTGCCTTTAGCCTTTACCAGTGGGTTTAACCCGCATCCTAAATTTAGTTTTGCCGCTCCCCTGGCGGTAGGGGTTGATAGTGAGGCGGAATATGTTGATTTAGAACTGTCGGATGTCCTTTTGCCGTCGGAGGTGGCAAAAAGACTGTCTGCCTCATTGCCGGCGGGAATTGCTATTGGGGAAGTGCATGTGGTGCCGGAGAACAGACCGGCTTTGATGACGATGGTAGACCGGGCTGCCTACCGGGTGGAGGGCAGGCTTTCCGGCACTCTCACTGATGCGGAATTGGAGTCGGCGATTGGTGATTTTCTAGCTCAACCGGAAGTTTTTGTAGAACGGAAAACAAAATCCGGTCAACAAAAGAGATATGATATCCGGCCGGGCATTTTTGCTATGTCAGGGACGGTAAAAGGTGATATAATATTTTTGGAAATGGAATTAAAGTCCGGCAGTTCCGGTAATATCCGGGTAGACGAAGTATTGTCGGCCTTACAGGAAAAGTTACCCTTGTTATTGAAAGCCGGTGGTTTTGCCGTTAGCCGTACCGGCCTGAAGTTTATTCCCCGCGAGAGTGTTGATTAAGTGTCGTTGCGCCAAAGATGCATGAATGGTAATCTTCTGGATAGGGTAGGTTTAAGCAGGAAAGGAAGGGTTATTAGGAAAGATTATGTTAAAGGAGATTCTGGCTAATATCGGCGAAGAAGAAACGAAGGTTGTTGTGCTGGAAGATAGGGTACCGGTTGAGGTATATATCGAGCGATCGGTTAACCAGCGCCTGATGGGCAATATTTTTAAAGGGCGGGTAGAAAATGTCCTTCCCGGCATGCAGGCGGCTTTTGTTAATATCGGCCTGGAAAAAAATGCTTTTTTATATGTGGAGGATGCCCTGCCGGGCCGTTCGCCGGAAGGAAACGGGCATAGCGGTTCGATCCTGGGTACTGATATCAGTGATATTCTCAAGCCGGGTCAGGAAGTGCTGGTACAGATTGTTAAGGAGCCGATCGGCACGAAAGGGCCGCGGGTAACCACCCATATTACTCTCCCCGGCCGGTATCTGGTGTTAATGCCTATGGTAGATTACATCGGGATTTCCCGGCGTATTGAATCTGAAAAAGAGCGGGAAAGGCTTAAAGGATTGGCTTCTCGGGTCAAGCCGGCGGGTATGGGGATAATTGTACGAACGGTTGCCGAAGGGGTAGAAGATGATGAACTGCGCCAGGATGTTGCTTTACTGGTTAAGTTGTGGCGGAAAATTACCGGTAGGGCTGCTCATAGTGCAGCACCCAGGCTGGTGCACCGCGACCTGGAACTGGTACAGCGCATTTTGCGGGATATCTTTACTGAAGATGTTGACCGCTTGATTATTAACTCCCGTTCCGAGTATGAAAAGGTTCTGGATCTTTTGGATATTACCGGCCCGCACTTAAAATTGAAAGTGTTTTTTGATGACCGGGAAAATATTTTTGAGGACTATGGTGTTGACCAGGAACTGGAAAAAGCGCTCAAGCGAAAAGTCTGGCTTAAATGCGGTGGATACCTGGTTGTGGATCAGGTCGAGGCGCTGATTGCCATAGATGTTAATACCGGCAAGTATGTTGGAACCACTAACCTGGAGGATACAGTATTAAGAACCAATTTAGAAGCAGCGCGGGAGATAGCCAGGCAACTTCGCCTGCGTAACATCGGCGGGATTATTATCGTCGATTTTATTGATATGACGCAGGAAGGGCACCGCCAGCAGGTTTTACATATATTGGAGGAAGAAATCAGGAAGGACCGGACAAAGACCAACATCCTTGGAATTACCCAGTTGGGCCTGGTGGAAATGACCCGCAAGAAGGTCCGGCCCAGTTTAACCGAAGTGCTTCAAAGGCCGTGTCCTTATTGCGAAGGCAGGGGGAAAGTGCTTTCAGAAGAAACAATGGGTATTCATTTTAAGAATCAGATCTGCCAGTTGGCCCGTGAGACTGCTGCCGATACCATCCTGGTAGAAGCCAATCCGCTGGTGGCAGCCCGCCTGATCGGCAGCGGCGGTGCCAACCTCAGGGAACTGGAAAGTAAAACCGGAAAGAATCTTTACATCCGCGGTTCGGCCGGACATCACATTGAATCAGTTGCCATCCGTCCGCTGCAGGACCGGGAGGAGGTACAGGCTCATACCCTGCCGGTAAAGCCCGGTGACGTGCTGGAAGTAAGGGTGGAAGAAACCCACATTTCAAATGTTTACGACGGTATTGCCCGCATAGACGGGTTTGTCCTGGATATTGAAGGAGCCGGCGACCTGGTCGGAGAAACCATACCAGTGGAGGTAAGCAGGGTCTACCGCACTTATGCCAAGGCCAGGCCGGTGAGAACCTGATCCTGTCTTCTTTCTTTAGTAAGGGTTGCTTTTTGCTATAATGTTGAGCCAGTTGGCCATAAATTTTTCTGCTGCTGCTTTAGATTCTTGTTCCTTGGAGGTGGTTTCGGCCAGCAGACGTTCGGATGCGCCAGCGCCGCCGAACTCCTCGATCTCGTCACCGTAGGCTTCTACCCATTCAGCAACCATTTGGGCAGTTACTTCCGGGTGAAACTGCAGCCCGTGGATATACGTTCCGAGGGAAAAGGCCTGGTTTTTGCAGGCGTCGGAGAAAGCCGGGTGAACGGAGCCGGAAGGCAGATCAAAAGTATCTCCATGCCATTGAAAGGTAATAAATTCCTCCGGAAGGCCGGTAAAAAGCGGCGAATGCCGGCTGGCGGCGGTGAGACGCACCTTATGCCAGCCGATTTCTTTTACCCGGTTGCGCCTTACCGGTGCGCCGAGGGATTTGGCTATGAGCTGCGCTCCCAGGCAAATACCGAGAGTGGGTATTCTTTTCACCACTGCTTCTTTAATCAGAGTTCCGATTTGTTTTAAATAGGGGTAGTCGTCTTCCTCGTATACGTTCATGGGTCCGCCGAGGACGACCATGGCCTTGTAATTGCTAAGATTATAAGGGATCGTCGCATCAGGCTGGTCCATTATCCGGATGTCCAGATCGAGGCCAGCGTTTATCATGGCCGTGCCGAGTAACCCCGGCCCTTCCAGGGTAACGTTTTGGACTACCAGTATATGCATTATTCACTATCCTCCCAACCGGCAGTTTATTTCATAATGCTTGGGAAAGTATATTCCTCCTCAATTTGCCGCCTTCCGTTAAAAGCATTAAAAAAGGCTTTCTTAATCGCGCCGCATCGCAGATGTATTTGAATGATGCTTTTTCTATTGTAACTGAAAATGAACTTTAGTCAACTCTTGAGGCGTATTACTGAAATATATTGTATACTTGCTGCGAATTGCTTTTCAAATGCGGCTTTTCCTACTATAATGAAATACTGTCGAAATATTCGAGTCAGGAGAGATAACATTGGGGGTTAAAATTACCGACACTACTTTTCGTGACGCGCATCAAAGCCTGTGGGCGACCAGGATGCGTACGGAGGATATGCTTCCCGTGGCAGAGAAAATGGATAATATCGGTTTTCATTCCCTGGAGGTTTGGGGCGGAGCTACTTTTGACGTTTGTCTGCGGTTTTTAAACGAGGATCCGTGGGAGCGGCTGCGTTTGTTAAAGAAACATGTCCGCCGCACGCCGTTACAGATGTTGCTGCGCGGTCAGTCGCTGGTGGGATACCAGCATTATCCCGACGACGTGGTGGAAGCCTTTGTAGACAGGGCGGTAGCAAACGGGATCGATATCATTCGTGTTTTTGACGCGTTAAACGATGTGCGCAATCTGGAAACGTCCATGCGGGCGGCCGGGAAAGCCGGGGCGCACGTGCAGGCGGCGGTGGTCTATACGGTAAGTCCGGTTCATACTACCGGACACTACCTGGAAACAGCTTTAAAGCTTGCCGAGATGGGAGCGGATTCCATTTGCATTAAGGACATGGCCGGCCTGCTGACTCCTTACCATGCTTATGAACTGGTCGGGCTTTTTAAAGAAAAGCTGGCTATACCGGTGCAGTTGCACAGCCATTATATCGGCGGGATGGCCGTGGGCGCTTACCTTAAGGCGGCCGAGGCAGGGGTGGATGTTGTCGACACGGCTTCGGTGCCGGTTGCTTTTGGCGCTTCCCAGCCGCCGGTGGAGACGGTGGTCCGCATATTGCAGGGTTCTCCGTATGACACCGGCTTGGACATCGGCGCCCTTTTTGAAATAGCCGATTATTTTGAAGGCTTGCGTAAAAAAGGAGGATTCGAGCGGGGTGTGACCCGGATTACCGACATGCAGGTTTTCGGGCACCAGGTGCCGGGCGGCATGATTTCCAACCTGGTAACCCAACTGGAAGAACAGAAGGCGTTGCACCGGCTGCCCGAGGTGCTGGCCGAGATACCCCGGGTGAGGGAGGAACTTGGTTTCCCTCCCCTGGTTACCCCCACCAGCCAGATTGTCGGTTCGCAGGCGGTATTAAATGTGTTGTCCGGTGAAAGATATAAACTGGTACCGGGCGAGGTGAAAAATTACGTGAAGGGTTATTACGGCCGGTCCCCTGCTCCGCTCAACGAAGAAATAGCTGGAAAGATATTGGGCGACTGTGCTCCTGTCGTTTGCCGGCCGGCTGATTTATTAAAACCGCAAATGGAGAAAATGAGAGCAGAGGTGAAAGACCTGGCCGGTTGTGAAGAGGATGTTGTTTCTTATGCCCTATTTCCCCAGGTGACCAGAAAGTTCTTCGAAAATAAAAATAACCCACAGGGAGGTGGAAGTATGGTTAATAATAATGGCAAGGAAATAAACAAACTGAACCTCCAGGATGTAAAAGAGCTGATCAAAATGATCAATGAAACCGGCATAGCGGAATTTTCTCTCGAAAGCGCCGGGGTTAAGCTGGCGATCAGGAAAAATAATCCTGCCGGAACCGCAGGGTCCGGCTTCTTGCCCGACCCGGTTCCTTCTGCGGAAGGCCAGCCTGCCTCCGTTACCCCGCTTCAGGCAATTGGGGGAGGCGCGGAGGAAGACCTGACACCGGTGACGGCGCCGCTGGTGGGTACTTTTTACCGGGCGCCGGCTCCTGACGCGCCTCCTTTTGTAAAGGTCGGGGAACGGGTAAAAGCCGGCCAGACCCTTTGTATTGTAGAGGCGATGAAATTGATGAACGAGATTGCGGCGCCGGATGCCGGCGAGGTTGTCAAGATTTTGGTAGAAAACGGGCAGCCTGTGGAATACGGGCAGATTTTGTTCCAGCTAAAGAAGGAAATCCTCACCGGGCAACTTTCTTAAAGCCGTACAAATTCTTATCTTCCCGGCGGCTTGACAAAATCTCCAGATATGTTAGAATGTTTCCCTGGAGGTGTGGTTTTTGTACGCAATTATTGAAACCGGCGGTAAGCAGTACCG
Organism: Deltaproteobacteria bacterium; assembly: GCA_020062745.1. Classification (GTDB taxonomy): domain Bacteria; phylum Bacillota; class Desulfotomaculia; order Desulfotomaculales; family JAGUVT01; genus JAGUVT01. The sequence continues at coordinate 8,516 of JAGUVT010000053.1, read as the reverse complement.
TGTCCGGCAGGGCGATACCTTTTGTATTGATAAAATACCGGCTGCTGCCGGGGAGACGGTAGAAATCGCCAGAGTTCTGGCTGTTGCTAAAGAAGACGGCTTACAGGTGGGCGCCCCGCTGGTGGATGGGGCCAGGGTCCTTTTAAAAGTGCTTCGCCACGGGAAAGAGCGCAAAATAATCGTTTATAAATATAAAGCGAAGAAAAATTACCGGCGCAAGCAAGGCCACCGTCAGCTTTTTACCCAGGTAAAGGTGGAAGAAATTATGGTTTAAAAACACAGGAGGTGGTAACCTATGGCACATAAAAAAGGGGTCGGCAGTTCCCGGAACGGCCGTGATTCTCAGCCCAAGATGCTGGGCGTAAAGAGACAAGACGGGCAGTTTGTTTCGGCCGGCAGTATCCTGGTGCGGCAGCGCGGCACCAGAATCAAGCCGGGCCGCAATGTCGGACGCGGCAGCGATGATACCCTGTTTGCCTTGACCGATGGTATCGTCAGCTTTGAGCGGAGAGGCCGTGATGGTAAACAGGTCAGTATTACGGAAAGGGAAGCAGCGGTGGTTTGATACCAGGCCAGCCCGTAAAAATGGGTTGGCTCTTTTTGTTTTTTTTTGATTATTCTCAGGGTTAAGAGGGGATTGGCTTGAACCTCAAACAATTGTTAGAAATCATTCAGGTCCAACGTCATGATTTTTTGAACCACTTACAGGTATTTTCCGGGCTTTTGCAGTTGAATAAAACCGATCAGGCGAGAGATTACCTCGGCCGGGCGGTGCAGGAAGTCAGCCGGATGAGCAAAACCGCCAGAGTAAGCATGCCCGAAGTTACCGCGGCCCTTCTGGTCGGCTTTAACGAGGCCTGTAAAAATCAGGTGGGGATTGATTTAACCGTCCAGGCTGATTTTGCCGGCTGTGCGGTTCCCGGCGCGGTAGTCGGGGAAACGATGGAGTCCTGCCTGGCTGCGGCCCTCTGCTGTTTATCCGGACCGGGAATGACGAACGGGCAAATGGAGATACTTTTACAGGAATCCGGTAAAGATTATTTGTTCAGGGTTGTTTTCCCTCAATCCGCGGCCAGTAGTTCTTGTCATCTGGAAAACCGGTTGGAACCGGTAAAAGCGATGCTGGCTCCTTATGGCGGCGGTGTGAGCGTGTCGGCAGTTGATGGTAAGATGGATATTTGCTTGATTTTCCCGCGTGAGGTTTGAGCTTTATGTTTTTTGACCGGGCAAAAATTTATATTAAAGGCGGCGACGGCGGGAACGGCTGTGTTGCTTTCCGCCGGGAAAAGTACGTGCCTGAAGGAGGGCCGTGGGGGGGCGACGGCGGCCGGGGCGGATCTGTAATCCTGCGGGCCGACGAGGGATTGCGAACCCTGATTGATTTCCGCTATAAGCGGCACTATAAGGCCGGGCGAGGCCAGCACGGGCAAGGCAAAAACATGAGCGGCGCGGCCGGGGCGGACCTGGTGCTGCGGGTTCCGGCCGGCACTGTGATCAGGGATGCCGGTACCGGCGAACTGCTGGCCGACCTGGTGGAAAACGGGCAAGAAGTGGTGGCGGCTCGCGGCGGCCGGGGCGGTAGGGGGAATACCCGTTTTGTCACTTTTGAGAATAAAGCCCCGGCTCTGGCTGAGAAGGGGGAGCCGGGTGAAGAACGGTGGCTGGAACTGGAACTCAAGCTGTTGGCCGACGTCGGCCTGGTGGGATTCCCCAATGCAGGCAAGTCGACCCTGCTGGCCCGGGTTTCGGCCGCCCGGCCCAAGATTGCCAGTTACCCGTTTACTACTTTAGTGCCGAACCTGGGGGTTGTGCGCCTGGAAGAAGGTAAAAGTTTTGTGGTAGCCGATATTCCCGGTTTAATTGAGGGGGCTCATACCGGCGCCGGTCTGGGCCATGATTTTTTACGTCATACCGCCCGTACCCGCTTACTGGTGCATGTTCTGGATACTGCCGGCACAGAGGGGCGCAACCCGGTCGAAGACTTTCGAGTAACCAACCGGGAACTGCTTTCGTATGATCCGGCGCTGGGCGGCCGCCGGCAGATTATTGCGGCCAACAAGATGGATCTTCCCGGAGCACGGGAGAATCTGGCCGGGATAAAAGATGTTTATGAGGGTCAATACGAAATATTCCCCGTATCGGCGGCTACAGGTAAGGGAGTGGACGATTTGCTCTATCACGTAGCCGGCTGCCTGGCCGAACTGCCGGCGGTTTCCGGAGTTGAACCGGAACCGGTTGCCCACAGGCTTAAACCGCGCTTTACCATTTCCCGGGAAGGCGAAGTTTTTCTGGTAAGCGGCCGGGAAATTGAGCGGCACGTGGCCATGGCCGACCTGGAAAACGAGGAGTCGGTGCGGCGGCTGCAGTGGATTATCAGCCGCATGGGTATCGAAGATGCTTTGCAGGAGGCTGGGATTAAAGAGGGGGATACAGTTAAAATAGGGAAGTTTGAATTTATCTATATCGAGTAATGCTTTTCTTGTAATGCTATAATTTTGCTATGCCCGGACTGTGATTTGTGATATACTAAAGGCAGGTTTGTTGTAAAGTCCGGCGTTTTGTTAAAATTACTTCCAGGTGGCTCTTAAATGGCAGAAGCAAAACGGGATTTTCTTTCCTGCAAGCGTATTGTGGTTAAAATTGGTTCCAGTTCTCTTACTCATCCTACCGGTGAGCTCAACCTGACGCAGATTGAAACCCTGGTAAATCAACTGGCCGGACTGATCAACGAACAGGGCAAGGAGGTACTGCTGGTTACTTCCGGTGCCATCGGGGCCGGCCTGGGCCGGTTGAATTTGCCTGCCCGCCCCAAAGATATTCCCGGGTTACAGGCTGCGGCAGCTGTAGGCCAGGGTATTTTGATGCATGTTTACGAGCAGTTTTTTGCTGCTCATGGGGTAACTGTGGGCCAGGTGCTTCTGACCAGAGAGGATTTTGCCGACCGTAAGCGTTTCTTAAATGCCCGTAATACCTTACACGCTTTGCTTCAATTTGGTGTAGTGCCGGTTATTAATGAGAATGATGCGATAGCCGTAGAGGAAATCAAACTGGGAGATAATGATAATCTTTCAGCTCTGGTAGCCGGCCTGGTGGATGCGAATCTATTGATTTTGTTGTCTGATATTGGTGGCCTTTACACTGCTGATCCTCGTTATGACCCATTCGCCCGGTTAATTGCCGAAGTCAGGGAAATTACTCCCGCCATAGAGGAACTGGCCGGCGGTGCCGGCAGCAAATCAGGTACCGGGGGGATGGTTACCAAGCTGCAGGCGGCCAGGATGGCAATGCACTCGGGAGTAGTAACTGTTATTGCCAATACCGGTGAAGAAAATGTGGTCTGCCGGATATTAGCCGGTGAAGAACTGGGGACGGTATTCTGGCCTTCTGTCAACAAGTTGGAAAATAAGAAACGCTGGATAGCTTACAGCTCTCCGCTTTGTGGAAAAATATTTGTGGATGAAGGAGCGGCGCAAGCGCTTACCAAACACGGTAAAAGCCTTTTGCCCTCAGGCATAACTGGTGTTGAGGGGGTTTTTACTACAGGCGGCACCGTAAGTATTATAGAACCCGGCGGGCAGGAAATAGCCCGTGGTATAGTTAATTATACAGCCGGGGAAGTAGAAAAGATTAAAGGCAGGCAAACAGAAGAGATTATCCATGTTTTAGGCTATAAAGATTATGATGAAATTGTACACCGTAACAATCTGGTGTTGAATTTGTGATATTGGGAGGGTTTTTGGTGATTGAGCAGGAAGTGATTACAAAAGCAAAACAGGCGAAGGATGCGGCACGCCGGTTGGCTCACCTGCCTGCCAGAGTTAAGGACGCCGCCTTGCTGGCCATGGCGGATACTTTGCTTAAAAACGCCGATGACATTCTTGACGCTAATGCGGCAGATGTTCGTGCGGCCCGTGAAAAAGAGCTCTCCAGGGCTCTGCTTGACCGGCTGTTATTGACGACCGAGCGGATACAGGACATGGCGGAAGGGTTGCGGACGGTGGCTTCCTTGCCCGATCCGGTAGGCGAAGTGGTTTCCATGTGGATTACACCAAGCGGCCTGCAAGTGGGCCAGATGCGTGTGCCATTGGGGGTAATCGGTATTATTTATGAAGCCAGACCCAATGTTACCGTTGATGCGGCAGGGTTATGTTTAAAAGCCGGTAATACGGTCGTGCTGCGGGGGAGTTCGGAGGCCATTCATTCAAATAAGGCCATTACCGACGTCATTGCCTGTGCTGCCGTGCAGGCCGGTATTCCGGAAGGCGCCGTTCAGTTAATTGAGAGCGCGGATCGGGCGGCTGTAAACGTAATGCTGAAGTTAAACCGTTACCTGGACGTATTAATACCCCGCGGCGGAGCCGGGCTGATCCAGACTGTAGTAAACAATGCAACCGTGCCGGTTATTGAAACCGGGGTTGGTAACTGTCATGTTTATGTTGATAGCGACGCCGACCTGGATATGGGCAGGGAGATTGTGTTTAATGCCAAGTGCCAGCGCCCGGGCGTCTGTAATGCTATGGAGACTCTGCTGGTACACAAAGATATCAGCGATCAGTTTTTGCCGGACATGCTTGATAAGCTGAGAAGCGCAGGGGTAGAGGTGCGTGGTTGTGAGCGTACACGAGCTCTGGCGCCATGGGCTATACAGGCTACTGCTGAGGATTATGCCACCGAGTACCTGGATCTGATCCTGGCCGTACGGGTGGTGGACAGCATGGATGATGCTTTAGATCATATTTACCAGTACGGCACCCGGCATTCCGAGGCTATTATAACTAATAATTATGCCAAGGGAAAGAGATTCTTAAAAGAAGTAGATGCCGCTGCCGTGTATGTAAATGCTTCTACCCGTTTTACAGACGGATACCAGTATGGCTTTGGGGCGGAAATCGGCATATCCACTCAAAAATTGCATGCCCGGGGGCCGATGGGCTTAAAAGAACTTACGACCATTAAATATATTGCTTTTGGAGACGGTCAGGTACGCAAGTAGTAACAATTGCTTAAAAAATGTATATATTTGCCTTGCTTTTTATTTCTTAAAATTGTACAATTTCTTTATGGAACGGGTAGGAATAATGGGTGGCACTTTTGATCCGGTTCATTATGGGCACCTGGTCACTGCCGAGGAGGCCAGGTGTGAGTTTCGGTTGGAAAAGGTGATTTTTGTACCGGCCGGTCAACCGCCTCATAAAACAACATCGCAAATCAGTGACCCGAAACATCGATATGCCATGACTCGTATGGCTATAACCACCAACCCTTACTTCCAGATTTCATCTTTAGAGATGGAACGGGGGGGTATTTCTTATGCCATTGATACGATACGGCAGGTAACAGGGCTTTATCCGTCAGCAAAAATTTACTTTATTACCGGGGCCGATGCTGTGTTGGAAATATTGAACTGGAAGAATGTTGAAGAACTGCTTTCATTATGTTATTTTATTGCTGCTACCAGACCCGGTTACCGGTTGGAAGGTTTAAAGGAGAATATTTTTTATATGGAAGTCCCTGCGTTGGCTATTTCATCCAGTGAGATCAGACGGCGGGTGCGAGAAGGAAAACCGATCAAGTATCTTTTGCCGGAAGCGGTGGAGGATTATATAAACAAACACGGTCTTTACAGGCATTGAAAATGGAAAAATCTTTGCCTGCTTAAGATTGCATCAGGGTTGGCCCTTTTGCAAATAATATGGTTAGCAAAAGTTTCAAGGGGAAAGAGGTGATTGGTTGATGGTGCGTACCTTGTATGTAGGCAATCTTCCGTGGGCTACTAAACCAGAAGACCTGGCCGAGGCGTTTTCGTCGCATGGAGAAGTTCTAAGTAGCCGCGTTATTACTGATCGAGAAACCGGGCGTTCGCGAGGGTTTGGTTTTGTAGAAGTCAGGGATGAGGATGCGGAAAATATGATTGCGGCCATGAATGGTACTGAGTTAGACGGTAGAGTTATTACCGTGAATGAAGCAAGGGCAAGGGAAGAACGCTAAAAAAGTGGTGAAAAAGCCTCCGAGAGGAGGTTTTTTCAACTAAAGCGGAAAGGGAGCAAAAATGCCCGGCTGGAATATTTTAATCTATTATAAAGGGGAGTGGCGCATTGTCATTAAGTCCACAGGCAACGGTTAATATTGCCGTGCAGGCTGCGGAGGAAAGGAAAGCGTTTAACATTACCGTTCTTGACATCAGGGCAGTCTCCATTGTAGCTGATTATTTTATGATTTGTAGTGGTCGTTCCAATACCCATGTTCAAGCTATTGCCGAAAATATCCAAAAGAAACTAAAGGAGACGGGTACCCATGTTTTGCACCTCGAGGGGTTTCGGGAAGGCCGGTGGGTATTGTTAGATTACGGTGATGTGGTGGTGCATGTTTTCCAGGAAGCAGAACGGCAGTTTTATAACCTCGAACGCCTGTGGGGAGATGCTGAAATAGTGGATATTCCAGTAAACATATAGAAAGACAGTGATATTTTCATTCTTCTGCTCATATGGTCTATTGTGAGTTGACTTTTCTTCTGGTTTATCTTATAATCCTGACTTTGATTGCAAAAGAAGAGAAAAAGAGGCCGCAACCCTTGCAAATAAAGGGTTTGCGGCCTTCATATATTTTCAGAAATATGTAGGGAATACTTCATTTTTTGCTGTTAGCTAAAATATTTTTTATTTCACCGAGGCGAAGTCTTTTTCGCGTAAAATCGATACCGAGAGCGTTGCTGATGGCGTCGGAGATCTCACTTCTGTAATCGAATAGGTAGAGGTTATCCTGCTCGTTGGAGCAGGCAATTTTGTTCAGGCACTCAATGATCCTCTCCGCCGAATACCGCCGATCTGTTTTCTTCTGAATGAGCCGTATGATAACGAGAGCGATGAAGCAGGTGAGAAAGTGTGCGCCAATCCGGTCCTCCCGGGATACATATACCGGACGTGCTTTAAAGCGTACCCTTGGTGATCCGGAAGGTTTCCTCGATCTCCCACAGCCCGAGATATGTGTCAATGATCTCCCCGTCGGACATCTGCAATTCGCTGGTGACGATGGCTTGAATTTTCGTCGTACTTTTCTTCTTCGATGAGTTTGTCGGAATCAAAGTATGGGCGTTGCTTTCCTTCAAGAACCTCTCCGGTCTCCTTATCGAATTCCAGATGCTTGACGTATTTGGCTTTCGCCGCCAGTGATATCCGGCAAACATTTTGTTTTTTGGGACGATAACTTTTTTGCAGATCCGCTGTATGCCAAAAAACTGCTAAAAGCATTGCAAAAAGGTTGGTTAGATCAAGGGTGAACATTGCATATAATTTGTCAATGAATTTTGGTTATAGAAGGGCTTGCCTGCATTCAGCAGCGTTGCATAAAAAAGCAAGTGGGGACGGCAAACTGGACTATATTGATATTCAGTAGGAGAACCTCTGTAAATTTTTATTCAGGTTACTTTACCGGTTTACCTGAAGGTAAAAAAGATAAAGCAGCCCGCTGGTGGAGCGCTGGGCGCGCGGCAGCAGCGCCTGGGCGGCGGCATGATAGTCCCATTCCAGGACGGGAGGTTTTAGATGGTTTAAATATTTTTGGGAGAACCTGGCGTTTTCGATTATCCAGTCGCCGGCGCTCCGGCCCAGGTCGTAGAAACCGCCGTTTTTTACGGCATAAAGGCGCCGGCGTTTTTTGGCCCATTTTTCAAATTGCTGGTGTCCTTCAAAAACTTTACAACTTGCGTGGTGGGGAACGCACATATCCTGTACCAGGTGGGCGGCAGCGCCCAACATGAACATGGCTTTTCTGGGTTTTCCGGAGTACCAGAGGCGTAAGGCCTTCTTAAAATATTCTTCGCATTTTTCCAGGGCGTTCGGCCAGCGCTTGAGGCCGGTTCCGGTGGTTGGGTCGTAATGGTGGGCGAAACTGCGCCATCCTCTGTCCGCCCACCGGGCCCCGGCGTTGATGCTGCCGGTGAAACGTTGGAAAAAGCCGGCTGCTTTTACATGGCCGTCGGCCTGCAGGATTATTCTGGCCTGCTCGTTGCAAAAGGAATGGGTGACGCTGGCCCCGACTATGCTCTGGATCGGGATCGGCGCTATGGAGCGCCGCACAGCGGATATTGATACGGATGGCGTGTACAGATCGATATCGGAGAGATTTTTCATTTACATTCCACCTGTTTTTTTATAATGTTAGTTAATTATCGTCAATGCATGTAAATTTTAAATTAAGCTATTGTAAATTTTATCTTTTGTTTTGTAATAAAAAATTTCTATTTTAAAGCCGTATTTTCCTGCAATGTCTGTTGATAAAAACGGCGGGCCAGAATATCTTGTTCTGGTTTATCCAAAAGACCGGTTGTTTCAGACCATACTTCCTTAAGGCGGCGGTAATCGCCGGCTGTCAGGAAGCCGTCCTTTTTATGCTCAAAGTCGTATATGGCTTTTTCCACGGCCACCACCCGGTATTTTTTCTTGCCGTTTTGTTGGTAGATGTGCACCCACACCGGGATATAGTCTGCTTTTTGCAAAGTGGTTTTCCCGTTGGAATAG
>JAGUVT010000064.1 GCA_020062745.1 Deltaproteobacteria bacterium | reverse complement strand
GACAGCCCCTTTCTGGTTTGGTTTGTTTGGTTACTTACCATTTTACCAAAAAGGTTGTCTCTTGTTTTTATTTATCCTACAACAATTTTACACTATGAACACCAGGTCCTATTTTTACAAAAGCTTGGAGAGAGCTACCCGGCCACGCTCTATATCAACCGAAAGCACCTTGACTTTGACGACATCACCCACGGACACGGCGTCCATCGGATGGCTGATATATTTACCGGATAGCTCGGATTTATGTACCAGGCCGTCGTTTTTAATGCCGATATCCACAAAGGCGCCGAAATCCACCACGTTGCGGACGGTGCCCGTCAACTCCATTCCGGGACGCAGGTCTTCAATGCCGAGCACATCTGTCCGGAATACCGGCTTCGGCAGGTCTTCCCGCGGGTCGCGGCCCGGACGGGCAAGGCTGTCAATGATATCCCGCAGTGTGGGTTCTCCCGCGCCGAGTTGTTTCGCAACTTCTGCAACCGCAACTTTTGACAGCTTGGATTTTATAGCCGGCCGGCCTATTTCATTCACTTCGGAGCCGGTCAACTGGAGCAGTTTAAGGGCCAGGTCATAGGATTCCGGGTGGATTGCCGTGGCGTCCAGGGGGTTATCCCCGTCGCAGATACGCAAAAAGCCAACACATTGCTCCAGGGTCTTCGGCCCCAGCCTGGGCACTTTCGACAACTGCCGGCGGTTTGTAAAACGGCTGCTTTCTTCTCTGAATCGCACTATATTCCCCGCTACCGTTGCATTGATCCCGGCCACGTAACCGAGCAAAGAAGCGGAGGCGGTGTTCAAATCCACGCCGACGTAGTTAACCGCCGACTCGACGACATCCGCAAGTTTTTCCTCCAGGCGCTTTTGGGAGACGTCATGCTGATACTGGCCGACGCCGATAGCCCTGGGCTCTATTTTAACCAGTTCGGCCAGCGGATCCTGTATGCGCCTGGCGATGGACACGGCGCCGCGTTCTGTGACGTCCAGGTCCGGGAACTCTTTTGCAGCCAGTTTGGAAGCCGAGTACACACTGGCGCCGGCCTCGCTGACAATGGCATAGGACAGGCCGGGCTTGTCTAATTTCTTGATCAAACCGGCAACAAACTGCTCCGTCTCACGGGAGGCGGTGCCATTCCCAATCACTATGGAGTTTACCCCGTACTGCTCAACCAGCTTTGCCAATACTGCTTCCGATTCTTTTATTTTTTTATAGGGGGGTGTAGGGTACACCACTCCTGTTTCCAGTAGTTTTCCCGTATCGGATACCACAGCCCACTTGCAGCCCGTGCGCAGCCCGGGGTCAATTCCCAGGACGACCCTGCCGCGGACCGGCGGCTGCAGCAGCAGGCTGCGGAGATTCCTGGAGAATACCTCAATAGCCTGCGCCTCCGCTTTTTCGGTTAGTTCATTCCGGATGTCGCGCTCCACGGCAGGGGCGATAAGGCGTTTATAGGCATCTGCGGCGGCCCTTTTGACCAGGCCGGCAGTAACCGTGTTTTCTTTGACGAAACGTTTGTTCATCCATTCAATGACGGGACCCTCTTCCACCTCAATGGAAACCCCGAGAGCTTCCTCGCGCTCACCGCGGTTGACGGCCAGGACCCGGTGGGGGACGATCCGGCTTACCGGCTCCCGGTAATCGTAGTAGTCACGGTAAACCGAGTCCGCTTCTGAATTGCGGGCCTTCGTAACAACCCAGCCGTGGCGGCGGGTATAATCGCGCACCCATCCCCGGACGTTGCCGTCATCGGACATCATTTCAGCCACGATGTCCATGGCGCCCTGCAGGGCATCCTCCACTGAGGGAACCGATTCCGACAGGCAATTTGCCGCTTCTTCGCCCGGATCGCCGGTTTGCGGGAATGATAACAGGTAGCCGGCCAGCGGTTCCAGGCCCTTTTCCCGGGCGGCGCCGGCCCTGGTCTTGCGTTTCGGCCGGTAAGGCAGGTAGAGGTCTTCTACTTCCGACGGCTTTGTGGCGCCCAGTATTTTAGCCTGCAGCTCGCCGGTCAGTTTGCCCTGCTCATCGATCAGGCGCATTACCTCCGCCTTGCGCTGCTCAAGTTTCTGGTAAAAGTTAGACAGCTCTTCGATCCGGCGAATTTGCGTTTCGTCAAGTTCGCCGGTTGCCTCTTTCCTGTACCGGGCAATAAACGGCACCGTATTATCCGCCAGGAGCTTGACGGTGTTTTCCACCTTATGGCGCGGGATGCCGGTTTCCCGGGCAACAATTTGAAGGATATCGGGTTGTTTAAAGTCCAACTTGCAATTCTCCTTTGTAATTACCGTTACTGCTTCTTCTTGTCAAACAGGCCGGCGTATTGGCCGTATCCTTCTTTTTTAAGGTCTCTTTCGGGGTTTTCATTTTGTTTCTACCGGTTTGAAAGGGCGCGCCAGAGAAGAACCAGGGCCACCTGTACGGCCCGTTCCCTTATTTCCGGCGCCAGGCCCCACAGGTTGAATTCCTTAACCCGGATCTTTCCGTTCAGGTTTGTGGCAATGTATACCAGGCTGCCGGGCCGGCTGTTTTCCCGCCTGTCGAATTGCAGTTGCCCCGTTATGGCCACGCAAATATCCGCATGGGTTTGCGTTTGCACCCAGGAGGCCAGGTGTTCCGCCAATTCCCCGTCGTTTGCGGCCGGCGGGATGTCTTTTGCCGGGATGTCTTCCGCCGGAGAAAATCCTTCCCTGCCGGACCCCAAAACAAAGCCTGCTTTGAAATAATCACCGGCTCCGGGGTTGCCGGTCAACTGGTACGCCAGCAGGCCGCCGGTGCAGGTTTCCACTGTCGCGAGGGTAAGGCCGTGTCGCAAAAGGAGGCTGCCGACGGCCCCGGCGAGGGTTTCCTCGTTTTTGCCGTAGATGTATTGCCCCAGTCGTTCCCGCACCCGGGATTCCATTTCGTCGCTCATCTGCTCCGCCAGGGCCGGTTCATCCGCCTTGGCGGTAATTCTCAGGTGCACTTCACCGAACCGGGAGGTGGGCGCCAGGGTGGGGTTGGCACTGTGCAGCAATTCCCCCAACTGCTCGTCGGCCGCCGATTCGCCGATTCCGCAGAGCTTCAGTACCCGGGAACGGATGGTGCTCTTTTGTTTGCCGAGCTTTTTGACCAGGTACGGCACTGCCTGCCGGTCAATTATGAACTTGAACTCCGGCGGCGGTCCAGGCAGGAGAATGTATGTGTGCCGGCTTTGTTCCAGTATAATGCCCGGGGCCGTGCCGACGGGGTTATCCAGCGCCAGGCCGCCTTCCGGAAGCAAGGCCTGTTTTAAGTTGTTGGCCGGCATCGGGATGTGGCGCTCGTCGAAAAAACGTCTCACCACCTGCATTGCCCGCTCATCCTGGATCAGCGGGAGGTTCAGGGCTTGAGCCAGGGCTTCCCTGCTCAGGTCGTCTTCGGTGGGGCCGAGGCCGCCGCAGATGATGACCAGGTCCGCCCGCCGGGAGGCCTGCGCGATTGCCTCCGCCAGACGCTGGAGGTTGTCTCCCACGGTAACCTGGTAATAAAGGTCGATGCCCAGGTCTGCCAGCGCCTGCTGCAGATACTGGGCGTTGGTGTTTAAAATCTGGCCCAGCAGGAGTTCCGTGCCGGTGAAAATAACTTCTCCGATCATTTTAAAATACCTTTCTGCCGCGGTTTTCCGGTGGATTGGTCAAGCCGGGCATGGTTCATTTTGGCCCGCACCGGAGCCGCATCAGCGTTCCCGCTTTTTGGCGCTGAAAAAATGAGCCAGTCCCCGGGCGCTCAGTTTTAAATCATAAACGTCAAGGTTTGCTGAAGAAAGAATTTTTTCGTCCAGACCCCGCTTCAGCAGATCCGCCTTTATAAACTCCCAAAGCTTTGCCTCCAGTTCCGGGAGTGTGCCCCTGGTTTCATGAATCCGGCGTCCGATGCCGGCAAACGCTTCTGCCATTTCGCGCCCGTGCTTGATCAGCCGGTACGGTTCCCGGGCCGGCCCGAAATGGGTAAAATAAACATATTGCAGTTCAAGCCCGGCGATTCTGTCCAGGGTGGCGAGATAATCGTCCGGGTCGAATTCCGTGGGGGCGGTAATCGGAAATGGGTAGTCGTGTCCAAGCAACCTGCTTAAAAAGGGAAAGCGGATGCCTAAAGCGTCTCCGCTAAAGATACCTTTGCTCAGGGAATCGTAAATACAGAGATGGTGCCGGGCATGTCCCGGAGTATGATAAAAAACAAGCTGCCGTCCCCCGAGGTCCAGGGTGAATTCATCCTCGGGAGCAAGAACCCGTTCCTCCGGAACAGGGAGAACTTCCCCATAAACTGCCTCAAAATTCCCACTAAAAAGTCCTTTGACGGCGGCAACCAGGCGGGCGGGGTCGATTAAATGCCTTGCCCCCCGGGGATGCGCCACGATTTTTGCTTCAGGCAGTTCTCCGGCCAGGGCGCCCGCCCCTCCGCCGTGGTCAAGGTGAACGTGAGTTATAATCACGTATTTGATTTCCTCTTTATGTATGCCCAAAAAGTCCAAACCCGCCAGGATTCTGGAAATCCCGGGCGTCGCCCCGCTTTCCACCAGGGCCGTTTTCTCCCCTTTAACCACGTAGACTCCCGTGTATTCGGGAATCCCCTTGTAGCAGGTGTCAATCAGGTACATTCCATGATCCAGTTCAACTGCCGGTTTCATCAGGGCCTCCTGTTGGTAGAAATTGCCGGTAGCGGTTTCCGGTTTTCTTTATTTAATCACGAATACCTGCCTGCCGGTCTTTTCCGTTCATAATAACACGGCTGTTTGCTTTATGGCAAGGGCTGCCTGGAACTGAAACTTCCAATAAGTTCTTTTGAAGAGAATCCTTCTTAGTGAAAGTATGTTATTTAAAATTGTCGCAAGAAGTCTTTTGGTGTTTGTCCTTAGGTTGCAAAACGTGCTATGATTAATCTGAAAATCTGGGGGGATATTTTTAAAATCCGTATGATGGCAAAAGAGGAGCGGCTTAAAAATAAAAGCGACCCTTTTTTCTTCTCCGGCGGCGCTGACGCCTGCGTGCTGGTGCACGGCTTCGGCGGAACGCCGGCGGAAATGTTTGAACTGGGACAATACCTGGCCTCCCGGGGGTTTACTGTTGCCGGCGTGCGCCTGCCGGGGCATGATCTTACGGAAAGAGTGCCGGGGCGGGTGCCCTGGCGGGAATGGGTGGGGGCGGTAGAGGACGAGGCCGGCAGGTTGGTGGCTGTGGGGAAAAGGGTTTTTCTGTGCGGTTTTTCCATGGGCGGCACGATATCCCTCTACCTGGCGGCCGGGAAGAGTGATATAGCCGGCACGGTGACCGTATGCGCGCCGGTCTTTCTCAAACCTAGTGTTCAACTTTTGCGGGGTGCGTTTAAGTATCTTTTTCTGCGTGATAAAGAGGGGCTGCTGGACATCAGGGATTTGGAGGCAAGATCCACTCACGTCAGTTTGCCAGAGGTTCCTTTCTGGTGGGGGGTCGAGCTTTTCAAACTGCTGGGTGCAACCAGGCGCCGGATGAGGGATTTCAACCGGCCCCTGCTGGTCTTGCAGGCGGCGGGGGACAGGATTGTGCCGCCGGCGAACGCTTCTTTTATTTACCGTGCCGTGGCGAGCAACAGGAAAGAGATTGTTTGGTTGAGCAACTCCGGCCACATAGCCACCCGTGATTACGATAAGGGAACGGTGTTTTACGAGACCAGCCGGTTTATCAGCGGGATTTAGTCCGGGTCCGGCTGCGGGAAGGGAAACAAAAGTATTATAGTACCCGGACTCCCTGGAGCAGGCATTTGTGAAAGGTAATTTGACCTTTTTCGTTGAATTGACGATTGAGGCATTGGATAATATGCCGAAGGTTTTTTTAAGCCTGGCCCGCGGGAAACTTCTTGGTCCCCGGCTTAAAAGCGGGGAATAAGACCGCGGACTTTTGCAGTTAAGGCAGGAACAGGCCTTTTTTTGTTGTATTTAGTAGTTATCCTGCTTTATTTATAAAGAAACGGGGGAATAACTACCATGGAAAAGTATGCCGTGCCGGTAGAGAAACTGAGACGGTTGTGTTTGCAGGAGGAACTGGAATTTTGCCATACAACGGAGGATGTACCGCCGCTGGAAGGATATATCGGCCAGGAGCGGGCGGTGCGGGCAATGCAGTTTGGTCTGAGCGTGAATGCTCCGGGTTACAATATTTTTGTTGCCGGTCCGGCCGGCGCCGGCAAGAGCACTTACAGCCGGGACGCGGCAATTGAGGTGGCTGAGCGGGGAGCGGTTCCCTGTGACTGGCTTTACCTTTATAATTTTAAAAATAAAGACCGCCCCCTGGCGGTTTCCCTGCCGGCCGGTACGGGCAGGGACTTTAAAAGAGACATGGAGGAATTCATAAACGACTTGCGGGCGGCCGTTCCCAAGGCTTTTGAGGGTGCGGATTTTCAGAAAAGTAAGGAAGCAATGGTAAGCCATGTTCAGCAGGAAATGGAAACTGCCTTTCGCAAGATTGATCAGGAGGCGCTGGAGTCTGGAATAAGCATTAAGCGCACTCCGGACGGCATAGCCTTCGTGCCGTTGCGGGAAGGCAAACCGATGACGCCGGAGGAGTTTGAAGGTCTTTCCGAGCAGGAGCGTAATGATTTTGAAGAACGGGGGAAGCAACTGCAAAAGAAGATAGATGAAACTTTCCATAATGGCCGTCAACTGGAGAAACAGGCCAAGGAGCGCCTGGCCGAACTGGAGAAGCAGGTTGTTCTTTTTGCCGCCAGACCGCTGGTGGAGAAATTGAGGGAGAAATACGATGATTTTCCGGAAATAGGTGAGTATATCGGGCACGTTCTGGAGGACATCAGCAATAAGCCTGAAATATTTAAAAGCGGCGGGGCGACTCAACCCCAATTGCCTTTTCCGGTCCCTCAAGATGAAAGCGACCTGTTTATGCGCTACAAGGTTAATCTTTTTGTTGATAATTCCGACAAAAAAGGAGCACCGGTGATTATCGAGCCCAATCCGCAATATTACAACCTTTTTGGCAAGATCGAATACCACAGCCAGATGCTCGCTTTGAGCACCGACTTTACCATGGTCAAGCCGGGCGCTATTCACCTGGCCAACGGCGGTTATCTTATTTTGCAGGCAAAGGACGTTCTGACCGATCCCCTGGCATGGGACGCTTTGAAGAAGGCTTTAAAGTATCGCAAGGCAACGGTGGAAAATATTGGTGAACAGTACCGCCTGGTGCCGACGGTGACTTTAAAACCAGATCCGGTTCCGCTGGATGTAAAGGTAATCTTGATTGGCAACTCGATGCTCTATCACCTTCTTTACAACCTTGATGAAGATTTTCAAAAGCTTTTTAAGATTAAAGTAGACTTCGACATTGAGATGCCCCGCAGCCCGGAAAATATTTGCCGTTATGTTGCCCTGGTCAGTTCGGTATGCCGGCGCGGGCATTTAAGGCATTTCGACCGCACGGCCCTGGCCGAACTGGTGGAATACGGCTCCAGGCTGGCGGGCGATCAGAACAAGCTGTCTACCAGGTTTGGCGAGATAGTGGAAATTATCAACGAGGCCGCTGCCTGGGCGTCGTTGGATAACGCCGGTTATGTGTCGGCGTCCCACGTTCTTAAAGCTGTCGACGAGCGGGTTTACCGTTCGAACAAGGTGGAAGAAAAAATCCAGGAGATGATCATCCGGGATAAAATCCTGGTGGATACCGGCGGCGAGGTGGTCGGCCAGGTAAACGGACTTTCAGTAATTGACGCCGGCGGCTACTCTTTCGGCCGCCCTTCCCGGATAACCGCCAGGACTTTTACGGGACGCGGCGGGATTGTCAACATCGAGCGGGAGATACGCATGAGCGGCAGCGTCCATTCCAAGGGGGTGCTCACTTTAGCCGGCTACCTGGGCGGCAAGTTTGCCCAGGATAAACCGTTAAGCCTGACGGCGCAGATTACCTTTGAGCAGGTATATGAAGGGGTGGACGGGGACAGCGCCTCCAGCACGGAGCTTTACGCTCTCCTCTCCAGCCTCTCCAGCCTACCTTTGAGGCAGGACCTGGCGGTTACCGGCTCGGTCAACCAGCACGGGGAAATCCAGCCCATCGGCGGCGCTATTGAAAAAATTGAAGGGTTTTTTGCCGTTTGCAAGGCCAGAGGCTTGAACGGAAAGCAGGGAGTGGTTATTCCGGCGCAGAATATTGAAAACCTGATGCTTAAAAAAGAAGTTATCGAGGCCGTAAAAGAAGGTCTCTTTCACATCTATGCCGTCCGCAGCATCGAAGAGGGGATAGAACTTCTTACCGGCGTGCCGGCCGGGGAGAAAAAAGAAGACGGCGCCTACCAGGAAGGCAGCGTTTTTTATCTCGTGGATAAAAAGCTTGGAGCATATAATGAGATTATGGGCGCTGCCGGGGACGGCCGGGATGCCGGTCAATCCAGGGAACCCGGGAGTTGTTCTTGTTAGTTGGCTAGCAGTAATACATAATTCAGACAATAAAACATATTTTAAACCGGGGATGAATTTCGACAGAAAGGTGATAAATAGCAGAGAAATTTATCCCTGATAAAAGGGGGAAAAGAACCGGGAAAAAGGTAGGGGTAAATTGTTGAAAGCAAAGCTGATTTTGTTTTCGAGCCTGCTTGTAGTGCTTCTTGTGGGTTATAAAGCTGTTGCCTCTTCTATTGAGGGGCGCAGTATCAGTGCTCTCTCCTGGGCGGTGGCCGGCAGGTTGATTGTAGTTGATCCCGGTCACGGCGGTGACGATCCCGGAGCGGTAGGCAGAACGGGGGCATTTGAAAAAGATATCGTTCTGGCGGTGGCTAAAAATCTGGCTTCCATACTGAGTCAGGCCGGAGCGGAGGCGGTTTTAACCAGGGAAAATGACCTGGACTTGAGCGATGCTGGCCTCTACGACCTGCATGTCAGGAAGATGCAGGATTTAAGCCGCCGGGTGGCTCTGGCCAATAACCGGGAAGCCGACTTGTTTATCAGCATTCATGTCAATAGTTTTCCCGACGTTCAGGAAAATGGCGCCCAGGCTTTTTCCCAGCCCGGGTCGACAGAAGGAAGGAAGTTAAGCCGGGCCATCCAGCATGAATTAAACCGGTTTCTGGCCTACCCCGGCCGGGAGGCCAAGCAGGTGGATTATTACATCTGCCGGATGGTTAAAATGCCTGGTTCCATTGTGGAAATCGGTTTTATTTCCAACCCCGAAGAGGAGAAGTTGATGCTGGACCCGAATTACCAGTATCGCACGGCCTGGGCCATTTATGCCGGGATCGTGCGGTATTTCGCCCAGTCGGCGGCAACCGGCGAAAAGTGAACTCGTTCAGCTTACGCTGAACATCGGGGCTTCAGATGGGGATTCTACCCCATCTGAAGTGAAAAGAGTAATCCCCACTTATAGAAGTGGGG
>JAGUVT010000044.1 GCA_020062745.1 Deltaproteobacteria bacterium | reverse complement strand
GACTTGAACCCGCACGGTTACCCACACGCCCCTCAAACGTGCGCGTCTGCCTATTCCGCCACTCCGACCGGTTATTTTGTGAATGTAATTATACCAGAGATGCTTTTTGAAAGCAAGCTAAACCACCTGTCACAATATTTCTTTATTTTGCAGCACTGTTTCAATTTCACAAATTTCGTTTTCCTTTTCTGCTTTTTGCAGCAGATAACTACGCAAGAGCTACTCATCATCGGAAGTAATCCCCGCTGCCAGATAAAACGCCAACAACTGACTGCGCCTCTTGATCCCCAATTTGGTAAAAACGTTTCGCATGTGCATCTTGACCGTATTCGCAGTAATATCTAGTTTTTCCGCTATTTCCCGGTTCGCCGCCCCGGATAAAACCAGTTGGACGACGCCCCATTCGCGGCCGGTGAGGAGTCCAAAAGGATGTCCCGAAGCAACACGGTCATGCGGCCTCTGTGATGTCCAAAACCTGCGGCGGGCAGCTTCCAGAGTGTGGTGCCACCGCAGCCGGTTCAGCAGGTGAGGGTAAAGTAAATACAAAATTTTAATATCTTGCAGGCAAAAGTTGCCGGTGCTCTTGCTGCGAAAAAGGGACATCGCACCAAAGACCTGCTGTCCCTCCCTTATCTCGCAGCCTAACTGGTAATGGAGCCCATAAGTCCGGTATAACGCATCATACATCTCACTTTGCTGTGTCCAGCGCCGGAAATCAAGAAAGTCGGTGATGCAGGCAATCAATAAATTGCTGTTCTTATAAGCCAGGTACACTTCGTCTGAATATAGGTAATGCTCCAGGTAGTACGCAAGACCCTTGGGAGGCATGTCCAGCGAGACCGGAGGCGTTTGCAGCAGTCCCGTCAACGGCTCAATCAACCAGAAGGTCGCGCCGTCGAACCAGATCAGCTCACGGATCATCTCCAAGGTTACCCGGCGCACTTCGTTAATATCTGGAACAGCTCCGATCGCGGCAACAAGATCCAGGATATTCTTTTCCTGCATGGGAAACCACTTCCCGGGTAATATTTACCTTTTTCAGTTGATCAAATTATACTACAAAAAAATCGTTTTTCTACTACTTTTGGGTGTATGAGGCAATACCTGCTTCTGGTAGAATTTATAATTAATACAGGACTGACAATTAAAAAGGTCAAACCCTCAAAAGAATGGGTTAAAACTATACCTAAATAAGTTGAACCGGGGTTATTGAGGATTTCAATTTCGGAGGTGAATATAAAAGCATACAAATCAAAACAAAAATGGTTGTTAAAACCGCTAAATTAAGAAGGAGGTTAACCAATGAAAAAAACTCTGGTATTAATGTTGCTGATCTTCGGCATTATGTTTATGTCCTCCAACATTGCTTACGGAGCAAGTTCCTGGCAGCAAATTTGGGGACCGGCCGGTACGGTTGTGGGGTATTACGACGTGATTAAAGGCACTTCCGCAATATATGCGACAGAACTTTCTACGGGAGACATTTTCCGATATGACGGGGCTCCCTTCAAATGGACGAAGGTGGGCGGTCCCGGAAAAATGTTTGCTGTTAGCAGTAAAGGAGACTTGTATGGTTTGTCACCAAACGGGCAAGGTGTCTTTCAGTATACGGGCACGCCGGAGAAGTGGAAGCAGATCGGGGGGCCGGCTGCCGGTATTTACGCCGGGGGAGATAAACTTTTTGCCACCAATCCCCAGACAGGAGATATTTACCAATATAATGGGAGCCCTATGAATTGGACAAAAGTCGGCGGACCCGGAAGCATGTTTGCCGTTGATACTAAAGGCATTTTATACGGCCTGTCTCCAGATCAGCAGGGGATTTTTCAATATACGGGCACACCGGGTAAATGGACACAGATCGGGGGGCCTTCATACAGAATTTACGCTGGAGGGGAAATCTATGCGATTGGCCAGATTGCAAATGAAATCTTCCGTTACGACGGGATTCCCTTTAAGTGGACTAAAATAGGCGGACCCGGCAGTATGTTTGCCGTCAGCAGCAAAGGAGATTTATACGGTCTATCCCCAGATAAAAAAAGCGTTAACCAATATACAGGCACGCCGTGGAACTGGGTGTCAATCGGGGGAGCTGCCGACGGCATTTACACCGGCGGAGAAATATTACTGGCCACCAGTCCGGGTACGGACAACCTTTGGGCATATCTGGAGCAGCCCATTCCACAACCACCTGCCCCATTATCAACCGTAATCAAATTCTATATTGACAGCACTACCTATTATGTTAACAACACAGCTAAAACAATGGATACCGCCCCAATAATATTAGAATCCAGGACACTTCTCCCGATCCGGTACGTCGCCGAGGCCCTCGGAGCTTCAGTTGACTGGAAACCTGACGAACAAAAGGTAACCATAATCTTTAGCGGTAAAACAGTTGAGCTGTGGATTGGGCAGAACAGCGCCCGAGTAGATGGCAACTACAAACTTATCGATGCGGATAATCCAAATGTAGTGCCGATTATTATTCCCCCGGGGAGAACCATGCTCCCCCTAAGATTCATTGCCGAAAATCTGGGGTGTAAGGTAGATTGGAATGATACATTAAAAGAGGTAACAGTGACCTACCCGGCGCCGTAAACTGCCTCCGGCCTCAATTACGGAAATTGAGTTATACCGAATGTTTTGAGTTTTTTACCGGTTTTGTTTATCTTGGTGGCCTAATTGCCTCGGCCTGTTCTTACGGCCAGGCTCTGCCCGTCGGTGGTGATGATCACTGCCCCGTCATTGTCGGTGCGGTAAACTTCTGCGCCTTCCTCCTGCAAGAGGGTTACAACGCCGGGGTCCGGCTGGCCGAAGTTGTTCCGGCTGCCTACGGATATTACCGCCACGTCAGGGTCGACTTCCCTGACAAAAGCGGGCAGCAGGTGCCGGCTGCCGTGGTGAGGAACTTTCAGCACGTCCGCCGCCAGTTCGCCGCCCTGCCGCAGCAGGCGGTCCTGGGCTTCTTCTTCGATGTCGCCGGTGAACAAAAAGGTTTTCCGGCCAAATTTAAGGCTCAAAACTATAGAACCGTTGTTGAGGCCGGAATCTTTTCCCTCCGCCTGCACGGTGCCAGGAGAAAGCAATTCCATATTCACTGCCCGGTCAAGGACAAGAGTATCACCGGCCCCGGCAGCCTGCACAGGAATACCCCGTTCAATCATTTCTCTAAGTAAGGAAACGTATTGTACCGGGACATCGTTGAAGCTGAAATTACCTGTAGTTTCACCTCCGGTGCCGCCGGCCGGGGAAACCACCGCCAGAGCCACCGGAAAGTTCCTGACCACCGCTGCCGCACCGCCGGCATGGTCTTCGTGCGGGTGGCTGAGCAGCATCACATCGATCTTTTTTACCCCGATCCGGCGCAAATAAGGTACGATTACCTTTTCACCGGCGCCGGAGCCGGTTTCAAACTCTTCCCGCCAGCCTCCCGTGTCTATGAGCATGGTTTTTCCACCCGGAGTCCATACCAGGGAGCAGTCCCCCTGGCCGACATCGATAAAATGCACGGTCAGCATGTGGCTGCCGCCCGGTGCCCAAAAGCCCCAGGCCAAAACAAGTATAACAACAACAGCGGCAGCCCCGGCAACCGTCCGCCGGCCGGGAAAATAACCCAAAATTTTCTGGCGCCATTCCTCATCAGCCGCAAACCGGGCAGCAAAAATCAGCCCTGCATACCATAATGCAACTACCGGGACAGATGGTGCCGGCGTGTAAAGCACCGCCCCGGGCAATTTCTGAAAAAAGCCGACCAGCAGGAGGAACAGATCCAGAATCGCGCCGGTGGCAACATTGACGAAACCAGCCAGAGCCGCCCAGAACAGGCCCAGGATAGCCACAGCGATGCCGAAAAAAAGAATTAAGCCAACCAGCGGCGCCGCCACTATATTGGCCAGAATGGATACCGGTGAAACCAGGTTGTAATACCAGGCTACCAGAGGAATGATGGCTAACTGGGCAGCCAGCGGTATTGCTGCTATCATGGCTGCCGCACGGCTCCAGGGAAAGGAAAACCGGTCGAGAAAAGCTGTGCCGGCACCAGCCAGGATCGGGCCGAGGTAAAGAATGCCCCAGGTGGCGGCAAAGGAAAGCTGAAAGCCGGGATGATAAAGATAGAACGGTTTCCAGAGCAGGATAACCAGGGCGGCAAAGGCCAAAGTTGCGGGCCAGTCCCGGTCGCGGCCGAAGTGGTGAGCCCACAAAAAAAGCAGCGCCATCAGGGTGGCCCGCATGACTGCCGGATTAAAACCGGTAATGAGGGCATAAAAAATGATCACCGCCGAAGCCACCGGCGCTGTCATACCAGGCGCCAGTCCCGCCAGACGGGCCAGTCCCAACACGCCGCCCAGAACCAAACCTACATGAAGCCCCGACACACTGAGGATATGAACTACTCCTGTCGCTACAAAGGAGTCCCTTATATCCTGGTCAATTTTGCCCTGGATCCCAAAAACAATCCCGTTCAATACAGCAACCTGAGAAGGCAAAAGAGAAAGACCGGCATTCCGGATCAGCTTTTGCTTAACCTGGAGAGCGGCAAAAAGAACCGGATTGCGGGAGCCGGTACCGACCTTCTGCACCGCATCGTCCCCCCGGGTTATAAGAATAACCTTTATACCCTGCCGGGAAAGGTAACTTCCATAATCAAACTGGCCGGGGTTGCCCGGTTTCTCCGGCTGGACAAGTAACCCTTTTACCTGCAGGATGTCACCGTAGCTGTAAATCTGCTCCGGCTCCCGCACCTGCACCCGCACCGGCCCGGTAACCTGCCGCTGTTCCACGCCCCTGGTTATCACCCTGGCCTCAAGGACATAAAAGACCTTATCCAGACGTACGTCCGGTTCACTGCTTACCTGACCGGTCAGGGTAACGTAACGGCCGGTATAATCAGCCAGGGCGGTAATGCTTCCTTCATCTGCCAGCCGGGCCATGACCAGGCCGAGCAAAAGAAAAAGCATGAAAACAGCCTGGCGGTTTCCCCGCCAGGCCAGAAAATAACCGGCTAACGCATAAATCAGCATGATAATTGAAAGCGCCGTAACCACCGCAAAATTTACCGTAAAGAAACTGCCAATACTAACCCCGGCAACGTAAAGCAGGGTCAGGATTACTAACGGACTATGCACGGCATCCTCCAAATACCGGTCCTATTTGACTTCCTCATACATTCGGTTTCGTGATGGCAGAAACCTTACCGTAGTCGTACAGATTAATCACACCGGACATTTCAACTTTCATTCTCGCATCGATGCCCGCCAGGCTACTCATATCCATCTTCATATCACCGTTAATCTGTATGGATTCGGTAATAAAATCGCCCCTGTGAATCTTTAAATCATACATCAGTTTAATCTTCATTGATTTAAAGAACTCCGACATTTCTTTCAGATCTTCCGCAGTCATACCCGGTGCCAGCCCCGGGAAACCGGCCTGAGATAACACATATTCAAACAACTTCTCTGCGTTGAAGATTATCCTTACCCGGTAATAATCCTCGTCGTTTCTGGTAAAGCTTACAATACCGCCGCATTCCTTAATCATCTTCATGGCGCTGGCAGGATCCGGCTGATTACTCAACAAGGGATTACCCTGCTGCCCGGGCAGGCTTAAACTGCCGACTTCTTCCCAACCGCTGCCGTCGTTCATGTAAAATGTACTGCCGTCAGTCCACATTTCCATCTTAAGGGATTCTCCCGGCATTTGCGGCATGACAGCATCCATTTTCATGTAAACCGTAGCCGGCTTCTTGCATGCTCCCTCCATGTTCATCTGCATCTGCATGCTGTCCTGGCCTAACGGTATCACACTGTCCATATCCATATTGAGCTGTATGTTACCCTTAAAACGATAACTTTCATACACATCCGTCGCAACCATTGACTTTTCCAAAACCTGTTCGGGCGTCAAGCCGCCGTCAACTTCATGCTTTTCAATCAGCACCACCCGGTTGATACCGTCCCAGTCCACTTGAGCACCAAGGGCATTGCTGACAAACCGGGCCGGGATCATGGTCCGTCCATTCACGATCTGCGGCGTCACGTCCATCTGCACCTGCGCGTCATCGACCAGAGCATTTACATCGTTGACAACCAAAATAACAACATTGCCACTCTTCTCTATGGTCACCTGCTTTTTTTGCCCGTTCCACGCCACATCGGCCCCAAAACCTTCAGCTATAGCGCGTATCGGCACCATAGTGCGACCTTCTACAATCACCGGGTCAACATCGGTAGCCAAAAGTGAACCGTTAATGCTGATCTTCACGGGTTCTCCGGCTGCCGCCGGCAAGGCCAGGCACAAAGAAAACAACAGGACAAGAAACAACCTCATTAACAATATCTACACCTCCATGTAAAAATTACTATAATAAATTAGCCAATAAGATTCTTTTCTCCTGCAAAAGAAAAATTTTTTCAAGTATGCTTAACTAAATTAGATGACATACCATTAATTTGCTTAAGAACCAATCAGATAAATATGTGGCTATTGTGGTAACAGTACAACATATGTTAGACTAAACAGGACATCCTTAAAAAAACTAAAAAGCTTGGGGTGCTAGCAAATATTGGCTGATTTCAAAAGCAAATCTGAAGAAATCCCTGAAACAACCGTACCACTCAAAATTAAAAAAAAGCCATTGCGCAAGAAGGAAGAAATACCTCCTTCCACAGGCGAACTAATCCTGGACCGGTTTCAGACAGAAGCAAACAAAATCCTTCAATCCGGATACTCTCTAATCGTATCGGCGCCCACCGGGAACGGCAAGACACTGGTCGCTGAAATACTCGCCCGGAACCTGATGGCTGCGGAAAAGGGAATGATTTACACTTCTCCTTTAAAAGCCCTTTCCAATCAGAAATATCGTGACTTCCGGGATTGTCTCGGCGCCGAACAGGTCGGGCTGGTAACCGGCGATGTCAGTATCAACCCGGAAGCTCCCCTTATAATTATGACCACTGAGATTTTCCGTAACTGGTGCTTAAGCGAACCACATCTCCTCAAAAAGATGGCTTACGTTGTTTTTGATGAAATCCATTACTTAGACGATGCTGAACGGGGCACTACCTGGGAGGAAAGCATCCTGTTCGCCCCGCCTCACATAAAAATTCTCGGCCTTTCCGCCACTGTGCCAAATATCGTCGAAATGGCCGACTGGATCAGTTCCGTAAGAGGAGAAAAAGTATTTATAGTCAAAGAGCAAAGGCGGTATATACCTCTTGAAACCAGGTGGATTTTACCGGACGGTCAGCTCATGACCGAAAAAAGTGCCCGCCACAAAGTGAAAAAGCTGACCGAACGCCTGCGGGTAGTTCGTAATAACAAATCCTTACTGACAGATCAAGACGAACCATCATGCTCCGGAATAATAGAAATCATCCAGGATAAGCTGCCGGCCCTGTTTTTTGTCTTTAGCCGCGGCCGCACCGAGGCACTGGCTGCAGAATTAGGGCGGGAATGGGACTTCCTGAATCTTAAAGAAAAGCGCAGCGCCGGACAAGTAATCCGCAACGCTGAAATGGAGCATCCAGGCACATTCAGCGGCCCAGCCTGGCGAAACCTGCGCCGGCTTTTGCTCCAGGGTATCGCCTACCACCACGCCGGGCTTTTGCCGCCGGTGAAATACCTGGTGGAAAGTCTCTACTCCCAGCGTTTGCTATGGGTAGTGTTTTGCACCGAAACTTTTGCCGCCGGAGTTAACTTCCCTGCCGCCAGCGCGGTATTTGATTCCACCCGCAAATGGGACGGCCATGATTTTCGCCCTCTTCAGAACCGGGAGTTTTTCCAGATGGCCGGCCGGGCCGGCCGGCGGGGGTTTGACCGGATCGGACATTCTTTTGTCCGGGTAGACAGCCGGTTCCCGGAGCAAACCGGGTTTTTCTCCGAAAAAGCCGTGGAACCCGTGCTCGGTCGCCTCGTTATTTCTCCGAACACGGTTTTAAGCCTCCTGAAGTATAAAACCGATACCGAAATCAACCACTTTCTTACGTGTAACTTTAAAACCTTTCAGTTAAAAAAGAAAAAAGAGTTGCTGGCCGAAAAAATCGAAACCCTCTCTGCCCAGATAACCGGCCAGCAAGCATTACTTTGTCCGGATAGTTTTACCCTGACGTGCCCGTTAGAACGGTTCAGAGCACGCAAACATCTGAAACGCTTGCGCTATCGCGGCAAAAATAGAGAAAAAGAATCACTACAAAGTCAACTTGCATCGGTTACCCCAAACAGATGCAGCCACACGGAAAAATGCCGGCCCGTATCTTTCAGGGTTAAAAATCTTCGGGCCCGCTTAGATAAATTACAGCACGAATACCAGATCGCTTCAGAACAGATAATGTCTTGCATCATAGAGTTCGAAGACGTGCGCAAGTTATTGGAAAAGCTCGGTTATATGAATGGCCGTGAGTTTTACCCCCGTGGAAACTTTGCCCTGGAAATGCATGTGCAGGAAATTTTGGTAACCGAGATGGCTTTTGCCGGTTTAATCGAAGACAACCCTCCGGCCGAAGCGGCCGCCCTTCTAGCCGGCGTGGAATTCATCCCGGCCAGAAGCACGCAGGTGGTCAAGCAAGAAATTCCCCTACTAAAAGAAGGTGGCCGGTTAAAAAAAGAGCTTCTACAGGCCGGCGTGCCGGATCACTTTTGTATTTGGTCCAGCCTGCCCGGCCCTCTGGCCCATGCCTGGTTTAACGGTGCAACCTTTAAAGAACTCCTGGAAATGTGCTCTTTGCAGCCCGGAGACGTTTTTTCCATCTTCCGCCGGGAAATCGACCTCCTCCGCCAGGTGGAACGGGCCGCCGGAGAAAATAAAAACCTGGCCGAAAGAGCCCGGCTGATCCGGAGCAAGTTGGACCGGGATGAAATTGCTTTGAGTTTCTAGTCGTTTCTCTCCGTACCTGGCGGAAGCTGATTGTTTTTCTCGGCTCTCATCAAGGCAAAGGTAAAAGCCGTAGCTCCTGATATAAATAAAATTTTAATTATGAAATTAAGTGTTTCGGCTTTAAACCGATTCCTTTCCTTCTGCATTTCCAGTGTCGGGTTATACCGGGCGTCAAAATACCGGCTTTCACTTGCAGGCTGGGCGGTCTGCATCCCGATCTTGATCACCTGCTCTTCATGTTTAGAAATACCCGACATATAGCTAAAAACTTGAATGCCGAGAAATACAAGGGCAAATGCCACTAAAAACAAACGGTTCATAAAAAAACTCCTTTTTTGTCTAAATGACAGTATTAAGCTATTCAACGCCAAATAACTTAATCCCTGCAAATATCCTATATTTTTATTATGCACCGGTATATTTTTTAAATTCCACTACCAATAAAATTGGCAGAACACTTCGAGATTTCTTTGCTCCGCTTGCAATGACCCAATTATTGGAAAGGCTTCGGATCACTATACCAGGTACTTTTTCGCCAGCATCTTCAAAAATTCGGCTTCCATCCGGACGCTTTTAACATCGATTCTTTCGTTTTTACCGTGAATGGTTACTCTCAAAGCCGGGTTGAAATCAGGCGCCATTACAGCGATACCATAGGCGGGAATACCGGCCTCCCTTAAAAAACGCGAATCTGTCGCCCCGGGAGAAAGATGGGGAAGAACAGCAGCCGCGCCGGTCAGTTCCCGGATCGCACTTTCCATCAGGTGAAAATACTCTGTATCGGCGCCGGAAAAAGACGGCGGGTGGTAACCGGCCGGATCGATGTCAATTTCTTCTCCCACGCAGCGGCGCAGTTCGGCCAGCACGTACTCCTTATCCTGGCCGGGCATGATCCGCACATCCACCTCGGCCCAACAACTGTCCGGCACCACGTTGGTCTTAATCCCGCCCTGTATTACGTTGGGGGATACCGTCATGCGAGTCATGGCCCGGATTACTTCAGCCAGATCTTTATCGGCAAACCGGTCCAGGAGGAGATCAACCTTATCCGCTTCCACCTCCGGTTCCAGTTCCTGCAGCAGGGCAAGTTCTTTTAGAAGCTCCTTAACTTCCGGGATTAAACAAACAGCCGGCTTATATCGGGCCAGCCGCTGCACAGCCCCGGCCATCTTAACCACCGCATTATCTCCCAGGGCGGGCACCGAACCGTGACAGGAAAAGCCTTTTGCCGTCAACCTGCTCCAGGCCGTACCCTTTTCTCCCACCTGAATAAAATAAACAGCACGGCCATTAATGAGCAAAGGCTCTTCTCCTCCCTCATTAACCGCAAAATCAGCCTTAATCAAATCCCGGTGATGCTCAATCAAATACCTGATACCGTACTCGCCGCCCTTTTCTTCATCGGCAGTAGCCGCAAAGATCAGAGTGCCTTCCAGACCTCCGTCTGCTGCCAGGGAAAGCATGGCATAGGCCTCAGCCGCCACCAGGCTTTTACAGTCCAGCGCCCCCCGCCCGTACACCATACCTCCTTCAATGGCGCCGGAAAAGGGCTCAAAATCCCAGCCATCTGCCACAGGTACCACATCGGTATGGGATAAGTATAATAGTTTTTTCTTCCCTTCACCCAGCCGGGCAACAAAATTACCCCGGTTATCGCTCGTTTCAATGATCTGATTGAGAATGCCGGCCCGGTCGAAAAGCTCTTTTAAATACCTGGCTACTGCCAGTTCGTTGCCGGGCGGGTTCGCCGAATCGATCTTAATTAAGTCAGACAAAATCATTTCCGGGTCCATTTTCCTACCCCCTCATATATCTAATTTTATATCATATTATCGTAAAAACAAAGTTCTGCTTTATTAAAAATTACCGTAAATTTTCCGGCATAATCGGCTTTTAAAAATAAGATAATAATAAAAGGCTATTGTTCCAATTAAATAAAGGGGGTAGGCTAATGGGTCGTAGAGGAGTAATGTCCGAAAGACTGAAGTATGAGTTAGCCGATGAACTCGGGGTAGGCGACGTGGTGCGCAGGGAGGGCTTCGGTAACGTTTCTTCGCGAAACTGTGGCAACCTGGTCCGCCTTGCCATAGAACGAGCCGAACGAGCCATGTTAATGGGACAATAGCTGAAAACGGGGCGCCTGTAAAATGGCGCCCTTTATCTTCTACCCGGCGGTTCCTCATAAGTATTTCTTACCCCGCCATGGGAAATCCTTCACACCAAACAAATCAAAACTTCTTGTGAAACCCTCGACTTTTATATTATAACATCCGAGCTAAAAAAAACGTAATTCACCGGCAGATTATTGAGAAAATATAATACTGTCAATAATATATAAATAAAAAAGGGGGATTGACAGATATGCCTGAAAGACTGGCCAAAGAAATTATGATCCCGGTAAGCGAATACTCGACCGTCCGGACTACCGACACCCTGGCTACGGCCATAAAAGTTTTAAGGGCCTCTTTTAAAAAGGACGAAAGGGGAGTGATCACCGGTCACAGATCCCTGCTGGTACTTGATGAAGATAATGAATTGGTGGGAATATTAACTATCCGCTCTATCCTGAAAGCAATTGAGTACCGCTCCCTGGGGCCAGCCTGGGTCGGATTTACCCTGATCGGCAGCAACGTCATTAACAAAGGCGTCAATATGGAAGTCAGGGAAGTTATGCGGCCGGTATACAAACCATATGTCAAAACAGACGATAAAGTTACCCACGTTACCCACGTGATGCTGACCAGCAAAACCAATATTCTGCCTGTCATCGGAAAAGGCAAGTTGGTCGGCATCATCAGGGCCATTGATATCTTTGACATTATCGGAGAACTGCTGGGTTCAAAAGAAGTCTAACTTTAACCACTCCTGCCAGGGGTGGTTTTTTATGCAGCACATTTTTTATGCAGCACATTTTTTTTGTAGCACGTTTTTTGCAAGTGTAGTAAGATCAAAAGAACATTATTTTCTGAGATTTTTGACAAACCTCAAGGCGAGTACGTCAACCTCCGGGCTATCGATCGTCAGTCGCCGGCTTTTATGATTGCTTTTTGGCTTTGCTCTCGCAACAACAATTCGCTATGGGGAGGTTTTTTAAAAATGCCGAGCGACAGACGGGTCAAAGAAATTATGGTTCCCCTGAATGACTATTCTACCGTGCTGATCGACGCTCCCCTGAGAGAAGCAATAGATGTACTGCACGATTCCCTCCACCAGTACGAACGGATCTGGTACGGATACCACTCATTGCTGGTAATCAACCCCCAAAAAGAACTGGTCGGCATGTTAACCCTGCGTACTATTTTAAAAGCGGTAATGCTTTTAGAACTAAAGCAGAACCAACAATTGAGAGGATCTTCCTGGGGATGGTATTTTGCCGCCCAACACCAAAAAAAGACGGGCATACGGGTAAAAGATGTCATGCGCCCGCTCAAGCTGGTTACAGCCAGGGCGAAAGACACGGTATTTTCAGCAGCCGTCAAGATGGTAACCCACCGCATTAATTCCCTGCCCGTTTTGGATGAAGACCATGTGGTCGGAATTGTCCGTACTTTTGACGTCTTCCAGGTAATCGGTGAATTGCTGGCGGGAGGAGATTCATAAACATGATCCCGGTTAGAGAAGTAATGGTTCCATTAAACGACTACTCCACCATATCGGAAGACGCCACCGTCAAGGAAGCAATAGCCGCGCTGCGTGCTTCCTTCCACCGTCTGGTCGGCGCCTGGCACGGCCACCACTCCCTGATTGTGCTGAATCAAGAAGAGGAACTGGTCGGCTTGTTAACCCTGCGCAGTTTACTCGTAACCTTGGGGATTCAGGACCTGGCCGAAGATATCTGGATTAAAGCCGAAACCTGGGGATGGTATTTTTTGAACAGGCTGCGCGAACAGGCCAACGTCCGGGTTAAAGACATTATGCGCCCGATTGAACTGGCTACAGTCAACGCGGAGGACGACGCATTAAAGGCATCGTTCTTATTCTTTATCCACCAGGTAAATTCCCTGCCCGTGCTGGAAAAGAAAAAAGTGGTAGGAATACTGAGAACCATTGATGTCTTCAGAATTATCAAAAACATGTTGTGATTCTAGTCAGCTTTGTGTATAAAATTACAACACCCGCCAACTTTACAGACACATCCGCCAGGACCCCCCCTGCCCGCACCCCCCGCTAAATCACGCCGATGAGGCTTTTTTAAAACCATCCCTCCCTCCCCGCTGCACTTGTTCCGGTTGGCACAATTATTGCTCAATATAAGTTTTAAAGAAAACCGGCCAACTACAACGGCCTTGCCAGGAAGGGGGGATAAATCATGAAAACCGCCAGAAAAAAACCGGTTAAGGAAACCATCCTGTGGGGAATTATTTCACTTGCCGCATACATTGCGGTATTCACCAATCAAGAAACCGTGACGGCTTATTTCACCCGGGGAGGAATATCTGCCATCGCCATAATTGCAACAGCCTTGTTGTTTTCATTTGTTTACGGCGCATTTGCCAGTTACTTCCTGGAACTGGTCGGGATCGAACCGGCTGAAAAACATTGAGCGCTGGCCGGCACACATATAAGAATTGAGCAGGTATAAATTTATCCGGGGGAGGATGGTCAAGATGGGAGGAACCGCAAGCGAAATTGCCCAACAATTTATCAATTTAGACCCGCTCAACGCCCTGTTTTTAGTAATTCTGGGCTTCCTGGGCGGGTTAATAAGCGGTTTTATCGGTTCGGGGGGAGCGTTTGTATTAACCCCCGGCATGATGAGCCTCGGCGTTCCGGGAGCAATTGCCGTGGCCACCAACATGTGCCACAAATTTCCAAAGGCCCTGGTGGGGGCCTGGAAACGTTACAAATACGGCCAGGTAGATATAAAGCTGGGGCTTATTTTAGCGATCTCCGCCACCGCCGGAGTACAGGTGGGCATCCGGATTCAAAAAACAATCTTTGCCAAATGGGGCTCCGCCGGCTCGGACCTGTATGTGAGTCTTGCCTTTATCACCGTGCTGACCATCCTGGGTACTTACGTGCTGGCCGACGCCATTAAAACAATGAAGGGCAAGGGTGAAGAATCCACTACAAATCTTGCCCGTAAAGTCCAGAAGATAAAGATTTGGCCGGTAGTCAGGTTTCCCGTCGCAGGCAGCAAGATTTCCCTGTGGTTTACTTTGCCGGTAGGATTTGCCACCGGCATGCTGGCGGCAACCATAGCCGTCGGCGGCTTTATCGGGGTGCCCGGGATGATTTACATACTCGGCGTGCCGGCCTTAATGGCCAGCGCCACAGAACTGATAATCGCTTTCGTAATGGGATTAAGCGGTACGATAACCTGGGCTCTGGGCGGGTTCGTCGATATCAGAATGGTTCTTTTAATCCTGGGAGGTTCCCTGATCGGCGTGCAATTCGGCGCGATAGGCACTACTTACGTTAAAGAATATACCATCAAGCTGGTAATGGCCACCATCATGCTTATCGTCTCCCTCAGCAGGGCCATCGCCATGCCCATTTACCTGCACAAGCTGGGTAAACTGACAATCAGCCCGGCCACCGAGCATTTATTAAAGAATACCAGCTTTATTATTATGTGCCTGGCGCTGGCAATCGGCGGAATCATTATTTTGGGCAGCATGTGGAAGGGGAAAAAAGAGCTGCAAATCGAGTCCGAAGCCATTACGGCAACAACAAATTAGATAAAAGCTGGTGTGGATATGGAAATCGAACAATTATTATCGCCAAAAGAACGCAGGCAACTGCAAAAACTCAAAACGGCAACGGCGGCAATAATAGTGCTGCTGGCATCCCTGGCCTTCTGGGCCGGTACTTACTTCTTGAAAGAAAACATCTTCCGGCATTACTTTAATCCGACCAGGCATATCATCGTCGATCAGGATCCCCTGACAGGCGAGGTTTACGCCTGGAAGGACGCCTTGAATTACGTATACACCCCGGAAGACAGGGACGTTAAGCTTTTTCCTTACGGGGTAGCCGGCCTGGTACTGGCCGAAATGTTGATCTGTCTGTCAGCTTACAAACTGATCACCGAACATTATATATTGATGCTGATGTTCAAGCGCCGGTTCCTGCCCTGCCTGGCAGAAGAACGCATCTCACCCTTAAGGGTCTCCAACCTGTAAATATCCAAAAAGCCCGTGACGGGAGAGACAAACATTCTCTCCTTTAAAAGGCCCTTTTGGGCCTTTTTTTTATCGGATAGGAAATTGTGCTGCGGGCCTTTTGGGGATGAGCCTTTTGTGGATAACTTCTTTGAAGTCGCCCGAAGGGCAAATTTGTTCTCATATTTTAAGGAGAAAGAAAAATATAACAGGCCGGCACGGCTTTACTGGGCATGTACTATATAATAAAATAAAGGAAGATAAAAAAGGAATTTTTTTGCGGCGCCCCATGACGGGGAAAGAGGGGGTAAACAAAATGTTCAAGCTGCACGGCTTCGGCAACCAACTGCTTGTTGTTATTGCTTTTCTTCTGGTCGTGCCGGTAATCGTCACCCTCTACATGCTGCATGTGATCAAAAACAGTGAACTGGCGCTGGTCGAAAATCAAAAGGCAAAGCTCTTAAGAGCGGTAGACGAGCTAGATCTAAGCACAGGTGAGAGCTTTAACGATATTTTAAAAAAACACGGCGCTTTAAATGAACCAAAAGCGGAAAAGGTGCGGGTTTTGAACAACCAGTTGAAAACTCATATTGCCGAAATAATGACCAGGTACCCGGGTGTGGAAGTGGGATTTTATTCATCAGAGCTGGACGTCATGCTGGACGGCAGCGAAAACTACGAAGAAAACTTCTCCCGCCGGCGCAAAAGCGCCTTTGAAAAAACAATCAATCAGCAAGAACCGATGGTTCAGACCTTCGGCCGATCAGTGGGCGGCATTCTGGAAGCCTACAAGCCTCTTTACCGGCACAGCCAGTTGCAGGGGGTCATTTGGGCCACCGAAAACCTGAGCAATACCAATTATTATAAAAAATTCAAGCAGGTCGAACAGACTTCTTACGCCATAATCATCATGGGTATAGTCTTCGGACTGGGCAGCTCTCTTGTGTTGATGCAAAAATTTGTGAAATACGTGGATCAAATCAAGAAGGGGCTGCAAACCCTGCAATTTGATCTTAAAAAAACTCTTCCCCCGGCGCCGGGCGAACTGGGAGAGATTTCTAAAGCAATCAACCGCCTGGCCATACGGCTTTCGGACGTGCACAAGTACAACGAAATAATGCTGGCGACCATCGACGACGGCTTGCTGGTAGTGGACTCCCGCGGCAAGGTGGTCATCGCCAACTCGGCGGCGACCAGGATACTGGGCCTGCTCCCCGACAGCCTGGAAAAAAAGTATACCGATATTTTCCCTGCCGATTCCCCCTTCCCTTCCCTCCTGGCCCGGACCATCGAAGAACACAGGCAGTTTAAGGACGTCAAAGTAAAATGGGTGTCACCGTCCCGGAAAACACTGGAACTCCTGGCCAGCACAGCAGTTCTAATGGACAGCAAGCAGGAAATAATCGGCACTGTTTTATGCTGCCGGGATGTTACCGAAAGGATGCGACTAGAAGAACGGGTGTACCGCCAGGAACGGCTGGCCGCACTGGGCAAGCTGGTGGCCGGGGTAGCCCATGAAATCCGCAACCCGCTTACCTCAATCAGTTGTTATATCCAGCTCTGGCAAAGACATAACAATCCTTCTCCCCGCTCGCTGGCCACCATGCAGCAGGAGGTTACCAGGCTGGACACCCTAGTAAATCAGTTGCTTTATTTTGCCAAGCCGGCCGAAGCTAAATTCAGCACCCAGAACCTCAACCAACTGGTTGAAAAAGTTTTGCAGTTCTTTACTGAACTGTATCCTGGGAAGTATACCATAATCAAGAGCCTGGCCGTTAACCTGCCGCCGGCCTGGATCGACCCCGAACAGATTGAAAGGGTGCTGATGAATTTAATCTTCAACGCCATCCAGGCCATGCCCGACGGCGGCAGGCTGGAAGTAAAGACGGTTTACGACGCCGTTACGGGCGCCATAACAACAACGGTAAGCGACTCCGGCTGCGGCATCGCTCCTGAGGCCTTAAGCCACCTGTTCGATCCGTTTTACTCCACCAAACCAAAAGGAACCGGCCTGGGGCTGGCCATTGCTTACGAAATTATCCGCGCCCACGGAGGCAACATCGAAGTGGAGAGCAAGCCGGGACAGGGTACGACCTTCCGCTTTTTTGTTCAGACCAGCAGAGAGGAGAATTACGGTGCCAAATCTTATTCTTGTAGCTGATGACGAAGAAGGGGTGCGCCAGGCCCTGCGGGATGTGCTGGAAGATTCCGGATACAAAGTGGAACTGGCCGCCAACGGCACGCAGGCCCTGGAAAAAATAAAGGAACTGGACCCCCGGGCCGTCCTCCTGGATATCCGGATGCCGGACCTGGACGGCATGAGAGTGCTGGAAATTGTACGCGAAACCGGAGCGAAAGTACCGATTATTCTAATCACCGCCTACGGTTCCACCGAAACCACTATAAAAGCAATGAAACTGGGCGCTTTCGACTACATTACGAAGCCTTTTAATCTCGACGAACTGCTGGCCGCCGTAAAAAAGGCCGTCAATATGCAGGAACTCGTCTCCCGCATAACTTCCATTCAGGATGACCTGGATGAAGTAAAACTGAACGAAGGCGTCATGATCGGCCAGTCTCCCAAGATGCAGGCCATTTACAAGTCCATCGGCCGGATTGTGGACCGCAACATCACCGTTTTAATCCGGGGGGAAAGCGGAACCGGCAAAGAACTGGTGGCCCGGGCCATTCATTATAACAGCCTGCGGCGGGAGCAGCCCTTTATAAAAATAAATTGCGCTTCCATTCCGGAAAACTTGCTGGAAAGCGAGTTGTTCGGCCACGAAAGAGGTTCCTTTACCGGAGCGGTGGCCAGAAAGCCCGGCAAGTTCGAACTGGCTCACCGGGGCACCATTTTTTTAGACGAAATCGGCGAAATCAGCCTGGCCACCCAGGCCAAGCTCCTGCGGGTTCTCCAGGAAAAGGAATTCGAGCGGATCGGCGGCAACGAAACCATTAAAGTCGATGTGCGCATCGTCGCCGCCACTAATAAAAACCTGGAGCAATCCATCCAGGAGGGGACATTCCGGGAAGACCTCTTCTTCCGGCTAAATGTCCTGGAGATCTGGATGCCTCCCCTGCGCGAACGAAAAGAAGACCTGCCGCCTCTCGTCGACTACCTGATCAAAAGCAGCAACCGGGAATTCGGCAAGAACATCACCGGGATCTCCAGGGAGGCCATGGAAATTATAAACCAGTACGACTGGCCCGGTAACATCAGGGAATTGAAAAATATCTGTGAAAGGGCCGTGCTGATGTCCGCGGGACCGGTAATAATGCCCGAAGACATCCCGTTCAGCATCATTTCCCGCCTTAAAGAAAAACAATGGCCCGCCGATCTCTCCGGCATGTCTTTTAAGGAAATAATGGCTGACGTGGAACGCCAGGTTATCCTGAAGGCTTTAAACGAACATAACTGGAACCGCTCGGCGGCAGCGCAGGCTTTAAAAATGAACCGCAGCACCCTTTATGCCAAAATGAAGGAACTGGGCATAATCATGTGAAACGCCCGACTTGCCTATTTACCTGTACGGCTAAAAATAATGCCGTTTAAAGAAATTTTCTTCGTCTTTTTGACCATACCGGGTATTCTACTATTTAAAGAGAGTATGGAGATGAACTCCCGTGTGGGAAGTAGATGACGTTTTGAGCCTGAAGGAACAGCAAAAAATGCGCCGGTTCTGCTGGCGGGCGGCGCTTGTCATTACCTTACTGGCGCTGATTGGTTTCTTTGCAGGCATCGAATTTCTGAAAGAAAGTGTATTAAAGCACAATTTCAACCCTTCCAGGCACATCATAGTCGAGCAAGACCCCGATACCCTGGAGATTTACAGGTGGAAAGACGCTTTAGGAAAAGTTTACACTCCTGATGACATCCACGTAAAGTTATTTCCTTATACGGTTACGGCTTTGATATTAATAATCATGGGTATTGCCCTGGGAACCTACCACCTCCTAAAAGAGCATTACCTGGCTATGCTTTTAATCAACCGGCTCGGTTCACCGCCGTCAAAAAGCGCCGACCCGGTTTTTGGAGCCCGCTCAAGATAGGCTTCTTTAAATCGCAAGCTTGCCGGCCATCTTATTTCGAGCCTGCACCAATGCCATGTTTTTGCATCCGGTAAAGCAAGGCAGACCTGGTTATCCCCAAAAGCAGGGCCGCCTTGCTCTGATTGTGGCCGCTTTGCTCAAGGGCCTGGATGATCAACTGCTTTTCCACCTCTTCTAATGAAACGCCCTCCTCCGGCAAACGAACCACCGGCCCGGCTAATGTCATCGATTTTTGACCGGCCTGCAGTTCTTTGGGCAAGTGGTCGGGTAAAATTTCACCGCCGTGGCAGATAATGGCCGCCCTCTCAATCACGTTCTGAAGTTCCCGGATGTTGCCCGGCCAGTGATAATGGCAGAGCATGTCCATAGCAGCCAGCGATATCTTATTTACCAGGTAAGTGGGGTAAAACTTGTTCAAAAAGTGTTCCGCCAGAAGAGGAATATCCTCTTTTCTTTCCCGCAACGGAGGCATATGGATATGCACAACATTTAAACGGTAATACAAATCCTCACGGAAATCGCCCTTGCCGACAGCTTCCGCAATATTCCGGTTGGTAGCCGCAATTACCCGCACATCCACCTTTAGAGTTTCGGTACCGCCCACCCTTTCAAAGGTTTTTTCCTGCAAAAAGCGCAGCAACTTGACCTGCATACTCGGCGGTATTTCAGCAATCTCATCCAGAAAGATGGTACCCCGGTCGGCCAGTTCAAAGCGGCCCACCTTACGCGCCACCGCGCCGGTAAACGCCCCTTTCTCATGGCCGAACAACTCGCTTTCCAGCAAGTTCTCAGGTAAAGCAGCACAATTCACCGCCACAAACGGCATCTCGTGCCGGAGGCTGGCCTGGTGAAGGGAAACTGCCGCCACTTCCTTACCGGTTCCGCTCTCACCGGTAATTAAGATAGTAGCATTAGTCCTCGCCACCCGTTCAATTAAATGGCGGATATCTTTAATTACCCGGCTCTTGCCGATCATGCTGCCGTAATTTTTGGTTAACTCGGAGCGCAAAAAATTAACTTCCGTAACCAGTTGGCTGATCATCAGGGCTTTCTTAATAACAATCTTCAGTTCATCCAAATCAAAAGGCTTGGTTATGTAATCAGCCGCGCCAATTTTCATGGCCTCTATAGCCGTCTCAATGGTTCCGTGCGCGGTAAGGATAATAACCGGAAGCTTCGGCTGCATCTCCTTGGCCTGCCGCAAAACCTCCATGCCGCCCATCTCCGGCATTTTTAAATCCAGAATAACCAGGGAAGGCGCTTCCTCCCTGATTAAGTTCAGACCCTGCCGCCCGCGGGTAGCAGTAAAAACCTGGTAGCCTTCCTGCCGCATGGCCCGCTCCAGCACCCAGCACATGTGTTCCTCGTCGTCAATTACCAGTATCTTTGGAATCATCCTCTTGCCTCCATGCCGGTAAATTAATAGTAAAAGTAGTTCCCTGTGTACAGTCGCTTTTAACATCCATCGAGCCGCCGTGCATTTTTATAATCTGGTGGCTGATCGAAAGGCCCAGACCGGTCCCACCGTCTTTAGTGGTATAAAAGGGATCAAAAACGTGAGGCAGATCCTCTCTGGCAATTCCTTTCCCCGTATCCGTAAATTCCACTACCACCCGGTCACACTCCATGCGGGCGCCGACGGTCAGCCTGCCGCCCTCCGGCATCGCCTCTACCGCGTTCATGATCAGGTTGACAAAAACCTGTTTTATTCTCTCCCCATCCACTTCTACCGGAGGCAAAGCTTCAGCCGGTTCCAGAAGAAGCTCAACTTTGTGCTGCTTGAGCAAAGGTTCGGTAAGAGTAAATGTTGAGCTCAAGAGGGAATTAACCGGAATCAACTGAATCAGAGGCGGCCTCGGCCTTCCAAAGTCGAGCAATTCCTGGATAACCCTGTTTTGCCGGTCCGCCTGCTCTTTGATCACCCTGGCGTAATCAGGCAGCCCCGTTATTTTTTCATACTCCTTCTCTATTACCTGGACGGTCGCCTTGATTACTCCAATCGGATTGCGCAACTCGTGGGCCAGTCCGGTAACCAGCCGGCCCAGGGCGGCCAGCCGCTCGGAGCGATGCAACTCATCTTCCAGCTTTTCCTTTTCCGCCAGGGACAGGGCCATCCTATTAATAGCCTGTGCCACCTGGCCCATTTCCCCGGGCAGGGGCGGGAGAAGTTTGTGAATATCATTTCCCAAACCCATTAAACCATCCTTTATTTGCCTGACCCCGCCGGCCAGGTTGTGAATAACAAGCAAAGCGCCGGCAGCCCCTAAAAAGAACGCCAGCAGCGCGGCATAACGAATAAGCGCCCGGAAATTACGGCTCTGGGCAAAGATCGGATGCAGCCGCTCATCTGCCCATACCACTCCTGCCAGCTTATCGTCAACCAGCAGCGGTGACAGGTTTTCAAAGACCTGATCGTCATAAGTGGCAGTCAACCTTGATAAAGGAGCCTTGCTGGCCACAACGGCCATAATCCCGGTGCGGGCTTCCGCCAGGACCCTTCTTTCCCTTTCATTTTCCTCTTCCGGTGAAAAATTGCGGTAGTTGTGAAGGTAACCGACAATAAAAATCTCCTCATTCTCCGGCAGGTAGAGTCCCAACCGCACACCGGGATTATTCGCAGCCAGAGGCCCGGCAGTCTCCTCAAAAATCTTCTGCAGCAGGGCCGCCTTATCTTCACCACGCATATGGTCAAACTCGACCTTGCGTTCGTTCAGCGTGGATGTTATCTCCTGAACCAGACCCTGAGTAACAATACTCAGGCGCTCCTCTCTGGCTGAAAAAAGAATTTCCTCTTCCTTAGCCGCAAAAAAAAGATCATAAAGCATTACCAGCACCGGTACCACTAAAATAGCCGTTGTAATCAACAAAATCTGCAGGCTGAGACTTTTTCTTTTAAACAACGAAACAATAAAACCCACTAATAAATCCTCCCGAAATTGTTCATTTACAAACATTCATGTGTCTGTTATCATACACCATCTGGAATGTTATCTGCTTCACAAAGCCCATACAAACCGGCATTTACCTGTCAACCTGATCAACATCCCGGCAGAATGTGTCTGTATTCATACAATTAGTGTCCCAATACAGTGAAATATTTCACTTTTTCTCACTGGCACAAAAATTGCGTATCATAGTTACCAAACCAAACGCTAAAATTATAGCACATCCGGCAAGTTTTTTAAAGAATGACGGGAGGGATGCCCAGAGAAGTGAAAAAACGAACAATTTAATGCCTGCTGAGTAAGAAGACCCCGGCAAATACAGAGAAAAAGAGAAAGAAGAAAACCTGAATAAAAATGTCTTGGGGAGGGAATGTTTGTGACTATATATTTAGCCGTCGCGGGAATGCCGGTTAATGTATTTTTAATCATGGGTCTTGGTGGAATGGTAGGCGTGCTGTCCGGTCTTTTTGGGGTTGGCGGAGGCTTTCTGCTTACACCCTTACTAATGATGGTCGGAATTCCACCGGCCGTAGCGGCCGCTTCCGATTCCAACCAGATCGTCGCCGCTTCCGCCTCCGGAGCCGTCGCTCATAAACGGCTCGGAAATGTCGATATGAAAATGGGAATTACCTTCCTGGTGGGTGGAATCATGGGCGGCACCGTAGGCGCCCAGTGGGTAAAAGCATTGAGGTCTCTCGGTAATTATGATTTCACGGTAAAGTTGATTTATGTCGTGGTGTTGGCCGGCATCGGCGGATTCATGTTCTTTGAAAGCTTAAACGCTTTAAAAACTTTAAAGGGGAATAACAAAGAACCGGCCTCCGACAAGCCCGCCAAACCTTCCGCCTTTAAAAGGTTCATGGCCGGCCTTCCGTTCCAGACCGACTTCCACGTCAGCGGTATCCGTGCTTCCATTATTTTCGTGGTCGGTCTCGGCTTCCTGGTCGGACTGCTGGCCGCTCTGATGGGCGTGGGAGGCGGATTCATCACGGTGCCGGCCATGATTTATCTCCTGGGAATGCCCACCATGGCCGCCGTCGGAACAGACCTGTTTCAAATTGTATTTACCAGCATGAATGTCACGTTCCAGCAGGCCATTACCAATCATACCGTTGATATTGTCCTGGCCATTCTCCTCTTTTGCGGCTCCACCATCGGAGCCCAATTCGGCGCCAGGTTGAGCAGGCGCCTGCGGGGTGAGCAACTGAGAATCCTTCTATCGATTATCGTACTGGCCGTAATGGTAAAGATGCTGATCGGCCTGGTAGCCGCACCCGCGGATTTGATCGCACTGACTAAAGGAGGAGGTGGACATTAATGAAAAAACCAGCTTCGATCCTTACTCTGATCACGGCGCTGGTGGTTTTTACAGTCCTGGCCGCCGCAGCAGTGACTCCCGTATCATCCGCCCCGGACAACGGAAACCAGGCGGCAGTTGCCGGCCCCCTGGCACTTGCTACCGAAATCGACAATATCGACGTGGGCATGAATTTCAACGGCAGCCAGATCAAATTCTCCGGTCAGGCTCCTGAAGGAAGCGCTATTTTCCTGAAAGTGCTTTCCCCCGATAAAAAAGTGGGATTAAGCAAGCAGGGCAGAAAAGGCCCCGTGTGGTTGACCGTTGAAACCGTGCAGGTAAGCCGGATGCCCGGTATGTTCCAGGTAATGAGTTCGGGGAAAATAGAAGACCTGCCGCCGGCCCTGCAGCAAGAAATGGGCATCGAGCCAGGCTACCCGGCCCTTAAAAAAACAGCCGAAGTAACCAGCAAGCACGATGAAAAAACAGTTGTCCTGCCGCCGGAGGAAGCAAATGAATTCATTGAAGGCCTGGTCCGGATCAACGAGAAAAAGGGTCTTTACCGTTACGAAAACAATGCTGTCGAGGTTTCCGGTTCTTCCTTTAAAGGAACAATCAACATTCCGCCGGACGTGCCGCGCGGCGAAAGTAAAATCTATGCTTATGCCGTAAAAGATGGAAAAATCGCAGGCACTGCCGTTAAAGACTTTAAAGTAACCAGCGTCGGGCTGGTACAATCGCTGAATATCATGGCCCAGCAAAACGCCGTCGCTTACGGCATCATGGCGGTCGTCGTGGCGTTGGGAGCTGGGCTCCTGGTTTCTGCGGCCTTCAAGGAAATAAACCGGATCATCTTTAAGGACGACAGCAGCGTCGGGACACATCATTGACAAAAAATTACGAGCCCAAAATTTCAAGCTGCCCAAATTGAGAAAGGAGGAAAGTAAAATGCCGGCTACTCATGAGAAAAAGGTAAAGGACTTAATGATTCCAATCGAGGAGTATTCGAGGGTAAACATAAACAGTACGGTAAAAGAAGCAATCATGGTACTCAAGGAATCCTTTTGTCCGGCCGGAACAGAGCATTGCACCGGCCACCGCTCGGTACTGGTGTTCGACGATGACGACAATCTGGCCGGCCTCCTCACCTTCCGGTCCCTTCTGGTAGCCATTGAACCCCGGTTCCTGAAAGTGGAACAGTGGGCCGTACCGGTTTTTTGGGAAGGACTCTTCACTGAAAGATGCCGGGAGGAAGCGCAAAAAAAAGTAAAGGAAGTCATGCATCCCATTACCCTGGTCACCGTTAACGCCGAAGACACCATAATTAAGACAGTGTATGCCATGATTAAACACAAGCTGGGTGCACTGCCGGTGGTTAGCAACGGCCGGGTGGTGGGAATGATCCGGATTGCCGAAATCTTCAATGAAATCAGCGAACTGGTTACCAACGAGCCCGAGTCAGTCTCTGCATAAACTCCCAAAGGAGTAGTGTTATGATGAACGACCAAAATTTCGATCAGTTTGCCAACGACGTTTTGGAAAAAGCATCAGAAATTCTTACCGCAAATAACATCTTGCCGGGTGGCCAACCATTTTCCCACAACAACCGGGCGTGGAAGTGCTTCAGCAAAAGCTGGAAATGCATTTACGCCTTTGAAGACGGTGAAGTCTACTACCGGCTCGGGAAAACCACCCCCCGCAAGGGTTTACACCGGGGAAAAGAACTGCTGGTGATCGAACTGGTGATGGACGGCCATAAAAAGCAGGCCTTCCTTCCTCTCCTGGCTCAGAAAAACCAGATTGAAAGCAAACTCGGCACAACCCTGGAAAGAGAGCAGCCGAAAGCAGAAGCCACCGGCAAATATCGCTTCAAGCTTTTTCTTCCCTATTTCCTGGTTAAAGAGGGAAACATCCGCACGGCTGCCGAAAAGCTGGCCGGGCTGATTGCCACCACCAAGCCCGTTCTTAACAAATCAGGCGTCGTTTAAGCCGGGCCAAACTCCACATAAGCAATGTCAAATATCAAGGCCCTGTGAGAGATAGAGGCGGGGCTTTTTTATTTTTATATAATTATGAATTTTAGAACTTTGCTGGATTTATAATATTTTTCACAAAACACTATTGCAATTTCAACTTATAAGTCCTATAATAAGGGCAAATAAATTAAACAATATTTCACATTTTCATCACTACACAGCCCGCAAACCGGCCTTAAACTGTAAAAACCCCTCACGCAAGCTGCTTTTTCAAGTAGTTTGAATACCGTACAACCCCGCTTTCGGGCTGGTTTAACAAGAAACATGTGAAAGAATACACTAACACTTATCCGGAGGGGGTG
The DNA here is from genome assembly GCA_020062745.1 of Deltaproteobacteria bacterium. Classification (GTDB taxonomy): domain Bacteria; phylum Bacillota; class Desulfotomaculia; order Desulfotomaculales; family JAGUVT01; genus JAGUVT01. The sequence goes on along the minus strand of JAGUVT010000044.1, from coordinate 6,474 downwards.
GTTACAATGTTTGAAGGCCTAAATAACTTCTTCTTGAATGTATATGCTCACAACAGGTATTTTTACAGCATCCAGGCATTTCTGGTGATATTTCTGGCAGGAATAAACCTGGGGCTGCTCTCCCAGTTCTTTTTCCGGAACCTGGCGGAAAAAACTAAAGACACAAGTTGAAAGGGGGATAAAAAATGATTTATTTGCCTTTTGCGGATACGTTTGTCAATCTCTTCATTTTGATCAGCGCCGGTTTTTTCATCGGCATAGCAGCCGGTTTCTTCGGAATCAGCGGCTCCTTTATGTTTACCCCGCTGCTGAACATTCTCGGTTTTCCCATGGCGTTTGCCATTGGAACAAACCTGGCCTACCTTTCCGGCCAGTCGGTTCTCACCGCAGTCAAAAACAACATCTTCCAAAACATAAACTGGAAGGCAAGTGTCATCATCGGCCTGGCCGGAATTTTCAGCGTTCAGCAGGGCAAACAGGTAATACTTTTCCTCGAAGAAGCGGGAGTAGCAAGCTCTGTTTTAAGAATAGCATATATTTTTATCCTGATCGGAACCGGAACTTTTTTGCTGGCCGAATACTTCCGGCAAAAAAAAGATGCCGGCGCAAGTAGAAACACTACCTGGATTAACCGCCTGGCCAAAAATATGCAAAGGCTCAAGCTGCCTCCCATGATTTCGTTATCTCCCGGTAGCGATAAAAGCATTTCGCTGTGGCTGATTGTCGTATTGGGGCTGCTTACCGGTTTCCTGACCGGCCTTCTGGGTAGCAGCGGCAGTCTAATCAGGTTGCCTTTTATGATCATGATAATGGGCCTGCCCATGCTGACCGCCCTGTGCACCGATGTCATGGCAACCCTGATCACAAACGGCTGGGGTACAGTCAGTTATGCTTTCTCCGGACGAACTGAGATCGTCAGCGCTTTAGTTCTGATCATCAGCGCGGGAACCGGCACCCAGTTGGGACTCCTGGCAATCAGGTACACCGAACGTAAAAAAATAATCCCCCTTTTTGCCGCAATCATTTTACTCAACAGTTTTGCCGTACTCCTAAAACACACCGGACATACCACACCGGCCGGCCTGCTAATCCTGGGATCGGTATTCGTTCTGGGAATGACCATAATCATCTCAGTCATAAAATCCATTCTGCGGGAGCGCAAGCCTGCCACAGGTATTATTATAAAAGGAGAAAAAGCAACATCGACCGAAGATGCAAGTCTTTAGCACGAATCCTGCAATTCACAGATCATAATTAAAATAACAAGGAATTTTCACAAAAAAGAGGAGCGCCCTTTTTAGCAAAGCAGCATTCCTCTTTATTACTGAAAATACAGCTTGGAGAAGCATTGTCCAATGGTATTTTCTAGACATACCGGTAACCGGGGGAAAAATGAAACAGGTACATGGGCCCGGAAAGTTCCCAGAATCCGTCCGGAGGACGGGTATTATTCCGCACCACATCGACCGGGAACGTTTGCGTACTAACAACTATTGAACCGCAGTCGCCCACTACAACCTTTTCACCAGGCCCTACGATCCGGTACTGCCCCTGATACTGCGGGGCATCAAACACACAAACATAGCAGTCTCCAGATTCAATAAACGTTACTTTATTCATATTATAGAAGTCTCTTATGGCAGTATTTGGAACCAACTCGTACGAAAATTCGCCGTGGAACACTTTTGCCATTCTAGTTAATTCCTCGCTTTTAAAAAAACCCTCCAGAAGATTCTTCAAGTGTTTCATTGCCCTGGAAGGCGCCCACTCCAGGCCATGATGGCAGGCATGTGAAGAACTGGACATTTCAATCGCTCCTGACCACGGTCAACATAATAATTGAGAATTTTTTATAAATTAATTATAAGTTGTCACTACATATTTGGCAAGCATTCATGACATATTTCTTTTTTCACAATATCTCTCTTGTTTCCAGTTTCACATCAGGCAAATAGATGGATAATGAGCGCCAGCGACAAAGGCCAAAACGATTTGCACACCTTTAAAAAGCAATACAACACTGCCAACAGATATGAAGAGATATTTAGATCTAATAAGGACTGGAGGAGCAATTGCGGCTTAGTCAGGCGTCAGCGGGAACCGGGGCCTTTCACAAGGAATTACCGGGGTACTCTCAAATACTAAAAAATTAACAATCATGTGAAAATAAAAACGGGCAACAGGATTTTTTCCTGCTGCCCGGTAACAAAAGGAATTGCTCAGGCCTCCACCTTCTCGCCATGCGCTGACGCAACGATTCCCAGTCCTTCCATGAGAAACATTATGGCGAAGCCGTACCAGACAGTATAGACTACGTAAAACACCAGCATGAACGTGGTAATCCCAGCCCTGTCGGCAACTTTATCCGCCTGAATACCGTTGAAGTTGTATGCCACCTCCAGGGCCTTGGTTTGCACCGTATTTACGAAGGACATTTCCGAAGATTTTCCTTCCAGCTTATATTTGCCATTCAATTCTTTAAAAAGCAGCCACCAGTAGTAAAGAGCCTCCCTGCCTGCAAACCCGTAGCGGCCGGTCACCCTGGCATCTTCACCTTTAAAAATTCCGTCCGCATCCGCCAGGGCGCCCTTCGCCACTTTCCCCAGGTCACCGCTGACCTTTACTCTGGTATCAACGGCCTCAACAGCGGCGCCGGCCGTACTGAGAACTCCGGTGATTTTATCGACCTCTTCTTTTGACTTGAGAGTCAGTGAAACATCAAACGTTTTACCTTCAAAGCCGGCTGCGCTTTTTTGCGCTTTCAAGATATAGTACGTCGATCCCTTGGTCAGAGAGTTGAACAAATCGTCGGCAGTTTGTACAATCGTCTTGCCGTTTATGATCGGGCTCATGATCACAACAAAAACGACGAGGAAGAATACCATCATTACCAAGCCGATCGTGAATTGCCTCTTGTTAATTATCATCCTTAAAACACCTCCTTCGCTAATTCTAACGGTTTGCCGCGGCAGCAGATCCAGTTTCTACAGCATCCCTCGCTTCAGCACGGAACTTGCCTACGCCCTTAAAGAAAGAGAGCATTATCCAGAGTGAAAAAACAGCGGCAAGAACAAAAAACACTATATTACCCACGCTGGTAAGAATTGTAACGGCCTGTTTGCTCACCGACACGTACCCCGCATCACTGAGCTTTGGCGGCAAGGCACAGACCCTGTTGGTAAAACCGGCAATGATGGTCACGGCGTAAATAGCCCTGATGGTTGTACCCTTCAAAACTTTTGTCGCCAGGGCGCCCATCTGGACCCCAACCAGCGAGCCGAGCAGCATACCCATGGCCAGGCTGTAGAAAACATAGCCATACACAGCATACTGAGCAATAGAGGAATACGCTGTAGTGAAAATGATTTGCAAGATGTCAGTGCCCACAGTAGTAAACGTTGACACGCCAAGGGCGTACACGAAGATCGGGAAGGTTAGAAAACCGCCGCCGACACCCATGATAGCCGCCACAAAGCCGACGATAAAACCTACAATAATCAGCGGATATACTGAAATGCTGCGGCCGCCGGGCACGATGTTCTCATCGAACCTGCACCGGGGCTTCAGGGGAACAGACTGTATCCATTTGGCAAGTTTCGTGGTTGCCTCGGTTGAAGACACCGTCCCTTTAGCCTTTCCCTTACCGGAACTAATCCAGTCATAAAGGGCGTATGCTCCGAGAATACCCAGAATAAGCACATATACCGAACTGATAAAAGCGTCACTCAAGGCCGGGCTCTTCTGGTAAATGGAGCGGTTGATTATACCCCCCACAGTTGCTCCGGACACAGAACCAACAACAAACCAGACCGCAATCCATAAATTAACATTGCCCATTTTTTTATGGATGACAGTGCCCATAATAGCCTTGGCAAACAGGTGAAACTGGTCTGTACCGACGGCCATAATTCCCTTTACGCCGATACTCATAAGAGCAGGTGTGAGAACATAGCCGCCGCCGGCGCCGATCACCCCGGTAATCAGGCCGGCCATCAAACCGATAAAAATCGACCCTATAAACATTTCGGTGGTTGCAAAGCTCGGCATGTAACCTTTATGCCCGCCAAGATGCTCGGGAATGGCTGCAGAGGCCAGCTCCATGCCAACTCCCAGCAGCACGGGAAGCAAGGCTAATAACAAGAGCTTCCAACGCCTGCCAAGAATTACCCTGCTCATTTCCAGTTCCCATTTGGCCTGGGCCCTGGACAGTTCCGTAAGAAACTGTCCGGCAGCCAACCCGCCCGAAGCAGTTTGTTTAAGAATTTTCATATATTACACCTCCTAAATTGCATCAGCTTTCGTACACGACTACCCGAATGTTTCGAGATAACCAGGCTTCGCTGGCAATGACATCACCCGCAGAAGCTTAAACTACTATTCGCGGCAACTCTTGAACGCCGAGAGCCCGCATAATGTCCCCGTGTATTTTTTGCGTTTGCGTGACCAGCCTGACTTCCCGGCCGCCAAGGCGGCCGGTAGCCAGCTTGATATCCTCCAATATTTCCAAAGCCTGGCGGCAGGTAAGGTTAACACCGGCAAGCCGCAACATCCTCTCCATGACCTCCGCCAGCATACGGGCCAGTATGCACACAAAGATATGAGCTGAGACATCAGGCTCGTTATAAAAGAACGACAGCTCTTGCGGGTTGAAGGCAGCCACTTCCCGGCACGCTTCCGCCAATTCAGCCAGAACCGCATATGCCTGTATGGCCTCACTACCGCTTAAAAAATCGTTGTTGGTAGCCAGAAGAAACGCCTGCTTTTGCCGCTGCGCCGGATCCTTATGAGGAGCAAAGCATAACAAATAACGCACGTCATTAACTTTAAGTTCCTTAAACCAGAGTTCATCGTTCAACTGATTGAAATCCTTTTTCCCTGCGGCCAGCTCATCAACAAAAAACTGTTTATCGCGACGGCTGGTCAATTTCTGTCCGACCAGGTAGTCATACCGGTGGGCCAGCAAAAGTTCCAGTTGGGGGTTGGTCTTAACTTTGTGTTCGCCCACAAAAATACAGCGGTCAACCCCAAACTGCCCCTTTAATGAACTAAGGATTTCTTGAAATTTTCCTTGCTCAGGCACAACCGGGAACAACCGGTGCCCAAAAGGCATTCCGTCCCTTGACGCAAATATTCCGAGGTCAACACGTTTTCGTTCCTCATATTCGCCCACAAAGTACTTTCCATACGCTGTCGCCTGTGGCCGTCCGCGCGACACAGGTTCAAAATAAGCGGTGGTAAGCCTGCAAAACGCCGCACTCTTATCAACGGTGATTTGTTTGCAAACGTTATCAAGTATTTGCATCTCGATTTCTTTTCTGGCCCCGGCCAAACAGTTCAGGGCACGGTTGAAGTGATGTGGAAGCAACTCCTTTTCTTTCAGACCGGGTAAATACAAACTGTGAGGCCAGTCACTCAAGGCCTGTTTACCTTGCGGTCTGATAAGCCCGTTCACCACCATCAATTCCAGCAACAAAGGAACATCCAAATCCGGCCCGGGATCAGGCAAGAGTTTTTTTATTATAGAGGTGACATTTAACATTTCCCAAACCTCATGGACTGCTAAAACCTCTCCGTAGCGGAGCACCTTCCTGGCTTCGATAAAAGGCAGGTCAGAGTAATCCAAACCGCATATCCTGGACAGACCGGAGATCATGTTCCGCACTTTTTCCGTGGTAAGGTTATCCAAACTGCCCAGATTGGCAACAACCCGCTGCTTGACCTTGTCACCTTCTCTGTAATTTTCAATCAACTTCAAATAATTATACTCCTTACCATTCCGACGGCTGGTTACTTTGCGGAAAAACATAATAGCGTCACCTCCCTGGTCACCCGGCATTAGAAATTGTTTCTATCCTACCCGACCATTTGTTTCCGCTGATTGTCGGATACGTATTCTTTGTTTAAGATCAGCGAGGCCAATTCATAAAAGATATCGACATCTCTGACCATACCCACTACCCGGTTATCCTGCAAAACCGGTAAAATATCCAGTCTTTCGGCAAGCATCAGATGGATAGCTTTTCCAAGCGGGTCAACTGTTTTTAATTTAAGCACAACAGGCCTCATGATATCTTTAACCAGACGGTCGGCTGATTCCCGACACCGCTCCGCAACCCCGCCCCTCACAAACAGCGGCATTGTCCATTCCCCACTCACTGTCCATCCGCGGTAAGTATTCTCTTTTAAAAACGACGGCTCTGTAGACATAAGTAATTCTTTAAGACCGACAGTTCCAGCCAGGGTATTATTTTCCACCACAAGCACTACCTTGTGAATACAGGGCTCGGTTTCCAGCGCCTTAATCAAAACAGCCACCGCATTTTTTACGGTGCTTTGCACCGTTACAGCCGGGAAACTTTCAATAAGGACCATTATATCCTTTACGATTTTTTCCATAATATTAGCCCTCCTTCTATTTTTAGAAATCAACAGAAAGACAAGCAGTTGTAGTGACAATTTTTTTCGAAAAACCAT
>JAGUVT010000032.1 GCA_020062745.1 Deltaproteobacteria bacterium | reverse complement strand
CCCGGAATTCAGCTTCTGCTATCATGATTTCATTCTACATGATCAGCAGGATGGAGTCCAGTATTATTTTTTAATTCGATAAGGTGGCTGAGTAGTTACCTTAATTTTAAAATAATTTTTCTCATAAATCAACCAAATTAACTATTCGCCTAGCTTTATCGCTCCTCACCTAGAGTTCGTCGTGATACTGTAAAAATTACCTTACCATTATCTGACGACAATCAAAAATCAGATAATGTTATCCTGCCCACCTTTACGCAGGCCAATTATTTCTCTATCAGTATACTTCGTGGTTCTTAACTGATACATTATTACTGAATCTTCATTCTTGTTAATAATTCTTTCCAGTTCCATCTTTAGCTTTTTATAGTTAGCCTCAGATATCTCTCCCTCTAACACAGAGTTTTGAACCCAATAAAGGTACTGACGAGCCTTTTTTAATACTTTGGTTACTCTACTTACGTTAACATCATAAACAAGAATCACGAACAATCTATCTCACCACCAGTTAACACAACCAGAAAATCCCGATAGGACCCACATCCAACCGCCAAATACCTGCTTTCCCATTCAAATGGCGCCTCGCTTTTACCTACCACAAAGCCACAAAAGGCTCATATGTTTGCTCGCCGATAAGATGTTTTTCTAATTTATATAATTCTAACCGAATAAGTCTCCTGTAAGAAACAGGTCTTCCTATGGCCCGGTGCTTAATGGTAGTCTTAAGCTTATTATCCAATTCCTCAACAAAACACTTTTTTGCCTTTTCTTTGAGCAACATGCCTTCGGTGCTACGTTCAAAGTCCGATTTCCCTACCATCTTATGACCGAGCAAAGAAAAAATTAAGCGGTCTGTTATAACCGGCTTGAAAATCTCTGCCACATCGAGATTAAGAGTAAAGCGTCTAAAGTTCGTGGCGTGAAGGTAACCGATCCGTGGATCAAGATGCGTCTTATATATCTCGCTTAGCACAATTGTATACATTATGGAATTGCCAAAGCTAATAAGCGTATTCAAATAGTTCTTGGGAGGCCGCCGCGTGCGTTCCTCAAAAGCAAAATCAGGGTCACCGATGATGCGGTCAAAAGCCTTATAATAATGTTCCCTTATATTCCCCTCAATAGCCATCAATTCATTTGTTTCTCTGCATTGAGAAATGATTGGGAAGAGATTTTCTATCTTTTGTAAAGGATCGGCAACATCCCGTTCGCGATTAATGTAATATTTAAGCACCTGCCGTATATTCTTAACAGCCCCACCAACAAATTCTCTTGCCAAAAATATTCTCTTATCAGAATCCAGATAATTTTCAGCCTGCTTAAGAATCATGAAGCCGGAATTCAGGTGTTCCCTGGGGTAAAAAGTGCCCATATAATATCCGTGATAATTAAAGTAATGCAATATTATCTCTTTTTGGGAAATGAACTCCAAAAACTTCTTATTTAAACTTACTTCTCCAAAAACCATAATCTCCCCTATATCTTCTACCGGGAGATATCGTTTACCGTTTTCCGTTTCAAAATAAATAGTATTTCCCTTCCGGCGCAACTCACCGTCAGAGAAGAAATACATCGTCTTTTTCAATATCCCACCCCGCTATCTAACTACCCCAAAAAATATTAAGACCAGCAAAACTCACCGTAAGCACAGTTCCTGCAAAACGGTACTTTAACCGGCAAAGGTGGAACAGATAAATAAAGAATACGAAGTATATCACGCCTGGCTTGCTCCAACTCCGCTTCTAACCTATCGTCCAGGATTACATCTTCTTTTTTCTTTTCCTTGGGGAAGTTCAATTCACCGCGCGCATCGACGCCCATACGCTTCAGTTCGCTCAGGTAAAAGGCCAGTTGCATCCGGGCGCTGTTCCTGTACTTAGAACTTTTCTTAACTTCTCCAATTACAAGCTGACCGTTCTCCCTGCGCAGGATGTCCATCTTTATATGCCCCACGGCCAGTTCCTTCTTTTCCCTGGCATAGGAATGCTGCTGTATAAACCGCCCCAGATCGATATTGGGGTTGTCCTCATCCGGTGTAAGATGACGGCCCATCAGCCACACTTCACGCTTGCAAATGTAGTAATACCAAACCAGCGTACCGGTGACGTGAACATCCTGGTTTTGCATGACTGGACAGCCCTCGTTCATATTATATTATCCGAATAACTACTTTCTTTAAGAATAGCGCCAAGATAACTGTCATATTCCACATCGCAAAACAATAAGCCATTACGCAACTTTTTATGCTTCAAAAAATACCACACCGGCACTTTTACCTCATACCATTGTCTTTCCTTCGGCTTCAGTTCTAGAACGCGTTCCCAAAAACGCTCCGGTATTACTGAAATAGCTTCGTATTTTTCTTGTCTGGTCTTTTCTTGTCCTGTCAACGGATTATCTTCTCCCAAGCGATTATCCAAAACTGATATGCGGTTTCTTTGGCTTTCTTCATACTGGCCAATTGCATCGGAGTACGACTCCGTCTCATCAATACGGTAGTCCTTATAAACGCTCTCCACTATTTCAGCAATATCTTGCTCCGACATCCACGTCGGCTCTTTAGGAAAAGCATCAAAGGAACGACTAAGTAGCTGAGGATCATTAATCGGGTCATTATATATCTTCCCAGCCCTTTCAGAAGCACAGAAAATAAAAACCCGGCTGTCTCTACTCGAATCCCGGTAACGATTCACCCTACCTGCTCTTTGTACGATTGCATCGGGAGGAGCGCATTCAGTAAAAAGCCAGTCAAAGTCTATATCCAAGGATACCTCAACTACTTGAGTGGCAATAACAAAACGGGCTGATTCGATCTTCTCTTCAATTTGCTTGCGGTCTCGCAAAATAAAGCGGGCATGATAACATATCGGTTTAAGATCAGCATACTTCCGGGCCAACTTCTGGCAATGTTCCACCGTATTCACCACCACCAGTACTTTTCTCCCATCTTCCACTGCCTTCTTAATTTCATCTTCCGCTTCGTCAATTAACCGATCCTCAAGATAGTAACAACTGCGCTTTTCCTCCAATAAAGTTAATTCTTTGATTACTCTAACATCTTTTAATTCTTTTTCAAGAAGCCTTGTTAAATAAGCAGGCATAGTGGCGCTCATAAGCAAAAAACGGCTTCCTAAAGAAGCGAAATGACGTATGGCAGAAACAATCAAGCCCAATGTCCACCCATCGTAAGCGTGAATTTCATCCAGTATAATCACCGCATTAGCAGCATTAATCTCCTTCAAAACCCAATGTTCCATGTTAAACCCGCAGATGAGCAATTGATCGACAGTAGCCACGGTAACAGGACGGATGAACGTCCGATCAAAGAGCAGATCGCGCCGGTTCTCCCATGAATCCGCCTCGTCTTCTTCAATTTCTTTTTTTTCTAAAAAGAGGTTGGCTGTAGAATGAGTCAGACCTACATTTTCCTCACCAAAAAAGTCACATAAACGTTGCCATATACTATTAGCTGTTACCATTGTCGGCAATAGATAAATGATCTTGGCTCCACCCATCTCCTGAGCATTATTTAATGCCCAAAGCAAGGACGCCTCTGTTTTTCCGCTCCCGGTTGGCGCAACTGCTATAAGATGACCTTTGCATTTTCCAGCAGACTCCTGAAACGGCCTTAATCCATTAAAAACAATCCCTTTCCCTTCACAGCGTTTTATTAAATCACCAACTGTAGAATCCGGAGATTTCTCAACATGGTAGCACACCGCGGTTTTACCCGACCCATGCCAGTCAGCATAATGCAGAATACCCTTTAAAAGGATATAAACGATTCGCACTTTTTCACGGTCGTCCCTGGCCAGCAACTTCGTCATTGTTCCACCATGAAATAACCCTGCTAAACAGTTAAACGGGTTTATCTTCTCCAACCCTTCCGGTAAAATGGGAAATGCCCATCCTTCCCGTTTGAAAAACTCCTTCGCCATTTCTATAGCCTGACTTAAACCTTCTACAAAAAATGAGGGTGTATCCATAATCCTTTCTCTTTTGAAAGACGTTAAATCAGTATTAAGCGCTTTATGATGGCCAATTACAGCCAACGCTTCCACTGGAACTTCCGTTAAAGAAGTTGTCTTATAAAGAACATGACCGGCTTTCACAATAAAAACAAAAGAGGCCAATTCATGGCGGTAGTTCTTATTATAATCAAACTTCTTTTTCTCTCGCGCAGTATCCATCATAAGCTGAAAAGACTCTGTCATTTTCCCAATATCATGTAAGGCAACTGTCAATAGTGAACTTTGCAGAAACCTCTCTACAGAAAAGCCGTACTTACGCACCATCCTTTCAATAAGGTGCCTTTTATACGAAACCGTTTCTTTCCAAGCATTATAAACGGCTTCAAGATGCTCCTGGTAAGATTGATCCGGCTTGGCATAAAACACTCTTCTCATAGTAGAGTCACCGCCTTTCCGCCAACCATAAGCCCTGGTACCGGCTCTTTTAGGCGAATCCGCGTATCTATAAACGTGAAATGCCTTCTCTCACTTACACGACGCTGTGTTCCCTGGAAAGTGAAAGCCGTCGGCAGAAAATACGCCTGTGGAGGATGGATTTCCCTCCCAAGAGGAATATTTTCAGGCTCGATCACAGACTCGTAGTTCGCTGTATGATCACCAGGCAAAACAGTAGCTTCAAAGTCAAAGAGAGGTACTTCCTCGGCCTTTTTTATCTCACCAACCCGAATGATTTTCATTAAATCATCACTGTTGCCGGCAGTCAAAACATAACGTGGACATAGAAAATGTACCCTCACCTCCTTTATGACTGATTCTCCTTCTGCTCCAATAACCAACACAAGATTCACGTAGGTTAAAAATTCTCTTGTCAAAACTGCAGAAAGCACCTCATCTGATTTAATCTTCTGATATTTCCATAAATCCCTCGCTTTTCCTCGATGAGCGCCGACCACTCCCAAACGCAAACCATTCTCTTCCCGAAACCTCAGCGCACTTTCGAAATCAAGACCTACTGCCGCCCCAACCATGCCAATAAGTGTGGTAACAGGGGGCAAGGGCAACGTTTGCTGAAAGGTATGTGTTTCGGGTACCCGGAAGGAAGCGCTCACGGCAAACGTATCTATGCTGAAATAATACATACCCTCACCTTATTCCCCGTAATGTTCATCAACCCAACCCTTCATTACATCAAACGCTTTCCCAATGGGGACAACCTCCTCCGGCAGTACAGAAAAAAGCTCTCGCCTGGCTCCAAAGACACAACCCCTGATCTCATCCTTAAAATCCGCCGTAGCATCCTGAAGGAGTTTAATATTCACACCCTCTTTCTCTCCTTCTCTCACTACCTGAACTGATTCTAAGAAAATGGGGTTCTTCACTGAAAGAATAGCCCCCGCGATAAATTTAGGGGAGATATCCGCCAGGAACCTGGTCTGCCGTCCCGATGACCATAGAGTTTTTATTGCCATAAGCAGGGCATTAACACGCTTAGCCTTCTCGCCGGCTTCAAGTTCTCGGCTGAAACCCTCACCGCAGCCAATACGATCGAGTTCAATCAATATCGTACCGCGATAAACTCCGCCATGAATTTCTGTTTCAAAAATATTGGGAGTACCGCCAGCCGTCATGCCCATATAATTAGTGCCAAAATCCAGGTCACCCTCGTACTTACTCAGGGAGACGAGTGGAGAAACTCTGACAGGAGACGTTCTTTTAGTTGCCGATCCCCTTTGCCCTTCCCCCCCTTTTTCTGTACCCATAAAGCCAAAAAGGTCATCATCTATATACTCCTCTGGCTTCTGCAAAGTTGTCGCCGCCCCCTTGGCAATATTAGCAGCCACTCCCTCTGACAACTGCCAGCCCAATGTGCCAAGTTGATCACGCAAGGCCCTCCTCACCCATTGAGACGAACCATAGGGATACTGTTCAGTTCCGCGAGTCAATTTTTTAATACTTGAGATATTGTCAGCTTCCTTGTCAGATCCGTTTAAACTTCCTAAAGAAACAAAGGTCAAAAAAGTAATTGTCAAAGCCTTAGCAGTTTTCATAATCAAATCATCCTTTCTCAACTGAAGATTTACTCGTTGCAGCATTAAAGCTGTTCAAGGCAGCGATCATACACCATTGCTTGAACTCAAGAAAATTCTCGTCCCTTAGCTTACCTTCATACACTTCGGCCGGAATTATAAAGTCACGCCCGAGTTTGAATTGCAAACGATTTAATTGCTCAAGAAAATCTACTTTTTTTCTTGCTTTGCGAAGAGGAAACAAGTCCCCCCTTTGAGCGCTCTCACTTTTCCCAACCGCAGTACCTACACGCCTACCCAGGGTTACAGCCGCCTCCTGCTCCTCCTTAGTCACAGTTCCACCCCTCCTCTCAAGTTCATAATAGTAAAGGAAATCCATCAAAGGCTTAAAATAACCTAAATCTGCCCTGTACACGTGTTCTTCCGTCAAATCGAGAATGGGTTGCTTCTTCAACACCCGCTCACAAATTCTATTACGCATCAAAGTTTTGTTTTCATTTTGAGGCTGATTGTAATCAACCAAAAGCCTCATGGCCTCCTGCACTTTGACTTTAGCCTGTTCAATTTTACTCATAAGACGGAAAAAGTAACTAACATCCTGGAAAGGCCACGCCATTTTACAGGAAAATGTATTCCCTTCCTTTTTAGCATGAAGGACATAGAAATCTACCTGGTCTCTAATTAAAGGCAAGTCATAAAGTTTCTCCCAACTCAAATCTTCAAACGGTTTATCTTCCTCTCCCTTTCTTTGTAAAAGTACTTTTTCATATAAGGTGTAAAGGAAAGTAAACGCCACCTCAAATGGGCGCTGAAAGTATCCCCCCAAAGAGTGCTCAAAATTGTAGTACAAATTAGGATGCTTGTATTCCATATCGCGCAAGAGGTCATATGCGCCCGCCATCTTTTCTAAAGATACTGAATAAGGTAGAAAAATAAACAGGTGATCCCCCTGGTAAAAATAAAAGCCGTTCACGGGAACAAACTTTCCCAAAAGGGCGCATTTCCAGCAAACTTTTTCTGGACTTCCCGCCTGGGAGTTAAAAGAGAGGACACCTGAAGAACCTGTGATAAGAGGAAAGACCGTTTCCTTTGCTTCATCTAGGTAATCGCCGGGCTTCCCACACAGATAGCATATTCCCTTTGGTTTTCCACCTCCCACCCTGATTTCAACATTTGGCCTTACCGCATTTGGCCCATCCACTAATAAACCAGAGGTTGTCACATCAAGTCCATTCTCATCTAAAAACTTGTCCATTTGTTCCTGAAGATGTGCATGGGAAGGAGGTAATATTCCCCGCGTGCGTTTAACGACCCTGTCATTAAACTTAATCTCGCGCTTCTTTTTCTCCACCCATCCTATGGATGAGCCTACAGGACGCGGCGCCTTGTTAAAAATCAATTCAGCAATGCCAACAGATTTGCGCTTAGGAAATGCTTTAAAACAACCCTCTTTACTGTCATAGTAAAAATTATAATTCTCTTTATCAATACGCTGCTTCTCAGTGGAGAGGTTATAACATTCCTTTATCAACAATTTGTATGCTTCCTCAAGCGCTGATTGGATATTTTCTTTTGAACCCTCTAGGACCACAGAATTGCCCTCGATATTAACTCTAACGATATTTACCCTCTCCAATATCTTTATCAGCCCTACCAATCCTGAATCAAACCAAAAATGTCCTGTTCTCGTCAAGGCCATCTTACTTACACAATCGCTACCAGTACTCATGTTCGTTAAAATTCACCTCCCATATTCAATCATGCCAAGATTTATGCGAGTCGCATTTTAAAACCCCTACCCCGCTACCTCCACGCACCCGAAGCCCTGGCTGTTCTTCGCTCCCAGGCCGGCCTCCAGCCCCATTTGCAGCAGTTCGCGGGGGCCGGATAATTGCAGCCGGCAGGAGTACCCTCTGATAACCATGCCCTTATAGCCCACCAGGTTCATCCTGGGAGTCCCACGCAATCTTACTTCTACCTCTCCCGTTGGCGCCGGCTGGTTGTAAAAAGCCTGGTATTTTTTGCGCAGGTTCTCTCCTACTTGTAATGCAAACTCTTTTTCTCCCGGCTGAAAATAGCAGGTATACTTGCCTCCATCGGGTTTTAAAAATGTACTGTATGTTACTACCGGTGAGAGAACTTTCAGGCTTATCGTTTTACTTTCTACTTCAGGCTTCTCAACTTTTATACCGGCGATTTCAGCATTGCTCATTCCAAAATGGATACTGCCATTAGAGAGCAGGCAGTTAAGCAAAGAGGTACAGAATTCTACCGACGGTGACGAAACTACGAAGGAAGCTCCCTGCGGAAAGATTATCTCCCCTTTTTCTTTATCGATATTAAACGGCCCTGTCAGCCTGGAAAATGTAAAAAGTTTGAAGCTGCGCACGCCAGAGATGAAACCTCTGCCATGCAAGAAGTCCGCTAGTTCAGTACCAAGGTTATTATATATAACTCCCTGGACCAAGTAGTTATAATGTTGAGGTAAACGCAAAGCCCCTTCTCTTGAGCATAACGATATGTACAGGCGCAAATCTTCACCTCCAGTTTATATAATAAAATACTCACCCTGACAGAAACTGTCGGCGTAAAAAATTACATGAAAAAAACCTTTAAAAAATTTTTTTTAAAAAATTAGTTGAGCATTGCCTGGTTTAGGTTTATTAACCAATTAAGGTATGTTTCGACAATATAGTAAAAAATCCTTCTTTGATCCACTCTGCTCTTTGTAAAGATGGTTGGCTGAGACGATTAGATCCTCAAACATTCTGCCGCGGTTGGCGTGATTGGTTAAGCCATGTTTTGCCACGACTTCGTCCCCCTAAAAATTTTCAGGGGACCGAAAATACTTCGTTCCCCTGAAATGTTGACTTTTTCAGCTTGGGGTTCTGTTATTAAGACAGTCCTTTAAGAATAATCTCGATTTGTCTGATCAGTTCAGGAATATCTTCTGCGACCGTCCCCCAAACCTCTTCTAAATCCACCCCAAAATATTCGTGAATTAATATATCCCTCATTCCTGCTATTTCTCTCCACGGTACCCCTGGATGCTTTTCTTTAAGTTGGTTTGACACACTTCTTACTGCTTCTCCGATTACCTCGATTTGTCTGATTACTGCTTCCTGGAGCATCTTATCACCAAGAAAACCTTCTTTCTCCTTGCCAGCGACCCACTTTAAAATTAAGCCGGCGCTTTCTAAGACATGGTTAAGCCGTACTTTATCGCCCTTTTCCTTCACATAATCACCCTTCTCTCCCTCAAAACTTCTTCCCGAAAGCGACGGGACAAAGCGCTTTCTGTTACCACGTCCACGTCTTTCTGAAGAGCTTCTCTTAGCTCGTCAATTATTCTGGCGCGAGTAAAGAGCGATTTCCTAACACCAGGAGCATACTCAATCAAGACATCTATATCGCTAATTTCGTTTTCTCTTCCTTTTGCGTAGGAGCCAAAGATAGACGCCTTTGCTACGCCGTGCCGCCGCAATATTGGGATGGCTATTTCCTTGATTTTTTCTATATCCACAACATACACCTCCGGAGACATTATACTCCAAGAAGTTGCCGCATTTCCAGTGCTTTGAACCAAGAAAATCTTCCTTTCTTTGCAATTTTTTGTTTACCCTGCCCTTACGTGTAACACAAGTTACGGTTCAACATGATATAGTGCTGCGCGCTCATCGGCATGATCACCACCGGCGCTTCGCTTCCCTGAGCTTTGTGGACGGTTGCGAAACCCTGACTTACCCCTCCGTATGTGATCAAAATGCAAGAAGCCTTGATAATCAAGGCTTCTTGGTTGGCGTCTGGTGCGCCTGGCAGGAATCGAACCTGCGCACCCGGCTCCGGAGGCCGGCGCTCTATCCCCTGAGCTACAGGCGCATGGATTAGGCTTCGCTATTTATTATACCCGAAATATAAAATAATGCAATCCTTTATGGACGGTGCAAGAACTGAAGATATATAATTAAGATACCCAAATTTACAATAGGGGGAGTTGCCGGTGGGAAAGCATGCGGTGATTGTGGTCGACATGCTGAAAGACAACCTTGAAAGTGAGGAGCACTTCGGCATAGCGCAGGAAGGACGCAAGATTATTCCCCGTATCCGGGAATTACTGGAAACAGCCCGCACGCTGGGCATGCCCGTGATCTACGCCTGCGACAGCTTTTTGCCGGGCGACTTTATTTTTAAAGGGAGAATGAAGCCTCATTCCCTGCGGGGCACTGAAGGAGCAAAGGTAATTGATGAACTGGCTCCCCGGCCGGGTGACCTGATCCTGGAAAAGCGCCGGATGAGTTCCTTCTTTAAAACCGATTTGGACCTGACCCTGAACACGCTGGGAGTGGAAACCATTCTGGTAACCGGCATCGCCACGCCGGTCTGCGTGCTGCTCACCGCCATGGACGGCATCAGCTACGGGTTTAAGGCTGTAATCGTCGAAGAATGCACCGCCGCCCACAAGCCGGAAATCCACCGGGCCACACTGGATCTTTACTGCAAAACCGGCATGTATCCTTTATTGAGAATAATGAAGCTGGATGAAATCCTGGCGGAAATAAAACCTTAAAACCAGCTACAATCCGAGCTTGCCGATTACTCCCTTCAATACCTCGGCCGACTGGTGAAGGGCTTTTTCTTCTTCGCCGGTCAGCGGCAACGCCAGCACGTCCGCCCGCCCCCGCGCGTCCACCACGGCGGGAAGGCTCAAGCAGCAGTTGTCGATGCCGTAAGCGCCGCCGGCCAGGCCGGATACCGTCAGGATCGAATGTTCATCCCGCAGGATGCTTTCACAGATGCGCCTTACCGCCAGGCTGATGGCGTAATATGTCGCCCCCTTGCGGGATATAATTTCATAAGCGGCGTTGCGCACCCGGTAATCGATTTCTTCCCGATTAACAGAAGGAATATCCTTCAGGGCACAGAACTCTCCAATTCCGGCGCCGGCGATATTGGCCAAACTCCACAGGAGCACCTCGCTGTCGCCGTGTTCACCCACTACATAAGCGTGCACGTTGCGGGCGTCCACCCCACAATGGCGGCTGATTTCATGGCGGAAGCGGGAACTGTCCAGCACTGTGCCTGAGCCGATTACCCGCTCCGGCGGCAGTCCGGTTATTTTCACGGCGGCATAAGTGAGAACATCCACAGGGTTACTGACCATCAATAAAATTGTATCCGCCCGGTCGGGCATCATCCGGAACAGGCTGTCCTTCAAGATGGCAAAGTTTTTCTGCACCAGGTCAAGTCTGGCTTCGCCCGGTTTCTGGCCGGCACCGGCGGTAAAGATGATGATATCCGCATCCCGGCAGTCTTCATAGTCGCCCTCGTATATCCTGATCGGCTTGACGAACGCGGCCGCATGGGACAGGTCCATAGCCTCTCCTTCAGCTTTGGCCCGGTTTGCATCCACCAGCACCAGTTCCGTAGGCAGGCCGGCAATCATTAAAGCGTAAGCCACGGAAGCGCCGACCGCTCCCACGCCCACCACTGCTATTTTCCTGGCTGCAGCAGGGTTAACCAACCCTAACAACTTCTTCATCCGAAACTGCCGAAGATGACCATCTGCCCGAACCCCGCCGTCACCAGGACAATCGACCAAAAGTCGGAGATTAAACCGGACAGGCCGGCAAAAACACCGGCTGCAATGAGGCCGAATCCGATCAAACGGCTGATTGTTATCGCCCTTCTGCTCATCATTAACTTTCCCCTTATGAATTCAATACGCGCCTGCGATTCGATCCCCGTCCGCTGTATTGCTTAACAAGCCCGTTCTTCCCCATGATAATGGCGTCCTCATTATTGTCGGAATAGTAACCTTTGCGCCTGCCACACTCGGTAAAGCCCAGGGCTTCGTATAAATTTCTGGCTACTATATTAGAAGGGCGCACCTCCAGAGTCATTCTGTCCACTCCCATAGAAGCAGCCCGCTCCATTAACTCCTCCATTAGACTCAGACCAACGTGCGTCCCTCGATACTGCGGATGAACAGCTACATTTGTAATATGCGCCTCGTCCATAATCACCCACATGCCGGCATAGCCGACCACCTGCCTTTTGTCCAAAGCCACTATATAATAGGCAAAGTTATTTT
Organism: Deltaproteobacteria bacterium; assembly: GCA_020062745.1. GTDB lineage: Bacteria > Bacillota > Desulfotomaculia > Desulfotomaculales > JAGUVT01 > JAGUVT01. The sequence continues at coordinate 9,811 of JAGUVT010000032.1, read as the reverse complement.
GCAGCACTTCGTAGGTAAAAGAAAAAATCGACCACGGCGTGGGAAAGGAAACTTCTTCGATGGCCACCACTTCCGGTAAATGCTCCAGATCCATTTCTTTAAAGACGATTCTCATTTTTGCCTTTCACCTTTTTCAGCCAGACTACTTCCGCCTCAGACAACCTGACGTACTCAGGCAAAAGCAGAAGCGGATCAACACCGCTCCCGTCCGCCAGGCGGCGCATGCCCAACTCGGCCACCGCCGCGCCGCGTGGGAAGACGGCCGCCGAGGGAGCAAAGAAAGCCTCCCCGCCGAAAGCGTCAATCAACACCTGCTTATAAAAAGAAACTCCGTCGCCCAAAAATGTAAACGGCGGACGAAAATCACTCAAAAAAACAGCCAGTTTTTCCACCCTTACCGCCACGGGACCGGCAAGGCAGGCCGGCAATACACCGGAGCAGTCATAAACAGCCGTATACACTTCGTTCTTCCGGGCATTCAAAATGGGACATACCCGGTTCCCGTGCCCGGCCAGGGGAAAGGCCAGCGCCTCTAAAGTAGGCACACCGGCTATTTGCAAATTCCATACCTGGGCTAGAGTTTTAGCGGTACTCATGCCGATCCGCAGACCGGTGAAAGAACCGGGGCCGCTCGATACAGCAATGCCGTCGAGACTGCCGGGGCTTAATTCAGCATCTGCCAGGACGGCTTTGATCATGGGCAGCAGGTTGACCGAATGAGTGCGCCGGTTGTGTACCATCCGTTCAGCCAGGATACCATCCGCACCAGCCACGGCAACTGCAGCCAACGCCGTGGCGGCCTCAATCCCGAGCACATACACCAGCCATCAACTCCTCCGCCAGAAGCAGGTAGCGTTCGCCAAAAGGGATTAACTCAATCCGCCGCTCATTTTCCGCACCGGCACAACCAGTCAAGAACAAATCCAGGCGCTCCGGAGGTAAAATTGGCATTACCCGATCAGCCCATTCAACCAGGGTAACCCCTTCTCCGTAAAAGTATTCTTCATACCCCAAATCTTCCATCTCTCCAGGAGAAGAAAGACGAAAAACATCTACATGGTAGAAGGGCATCCTCCCCCGGTACTCGTTAATCAGGGTAAAGGTGGGGCTGTTCACCGCTTCCGTCACCCCCAGGCCGCGGGCCACCCCCTGGGCAAAACAGGTCTTGCCTGCGCCCAGGGCGCCGATAAGGCAGATAACGTCTCCGGGCTTTAAAAGCCCGCCCAGTTTTTCGCCGGCCGCCGCCGTTTCAGCCGGGGAAGCAGTGCGGATTACCAGCACCGGCCAACACCCCCACCACTATTATAACCGAAAAAAGTGGTCATAGCCACCGTCCGGGAGGGGCGCCGTCCCGCCATCCGGCAGCGCCAGCAGAAGGCCGGCGCCGGCAGCGGTAATCTCGCCCACTTTGTAAATACAGAAGCCGGCTTTTACCGCAGCCCGGTTCACTTCCGGAAACTTTCCGGGGGAAACGGTAAATACCAGTTCAAAATCCTCCCCCCCGAAAAGCGCCCACTCCAGCGGGTCTTTTCCGGCCCGGGAAGCCACTTCTTTCACTTCCGGCGCAACAGGCACCGCGTCCGCCTGCACCAGGCAGCCCGTGCCGCTGGCTTTGCAAATTTGATGCAATTCGGCGGCCAGCCCGTCACTGATATCATCCATGGCGGTTACCCCGCATTCCGCCAGCACCCGTCCCTCATCCACCCTGGGTACAAGAACGGTATGAGCCCGCCGGCAGGCTTTAGCCGCAGCCTGCGGGCAGGCCGTCCCGGGATGTTGATACAAATAAAGGCCGGCAGCCGAAGCGCCCAGCGTGCCGGTCACAAAAATCCAGTCACCGGGCCGCGCTCCGCTGCGCAAAACGGCTTTTCCCGCTTCTACTTCCCCCAGCAGGGCAACATTTATCACCAGCCGTTCCGGGTGAACCACGGTATCCCCGCCTACCAGGTTGACCCGGTAGGTACCTGCCGCTTCTTTCAATCCCTCATACAGTTCAACCACTTCTTCCACGGCAAGATGCCGCGGTATGCCGACGGATACCAGGGCGTGGGCCGGGCAACCGCCCATGGCTGCAATATCGCTTATGTTTACAGCCAGCGCTTTTGCCCCGACCTGCCGCCACGAACTGTAGGCCGAAGTGAAATGCACTCCCTCAACCAGCATGTCGGTGGTAAAAAGCAGCCACTTGCCGCCGTCCACCCTGAGCACGGCAGTATCGTCCCCCACTCCCCTGATCACCGTCGCCGGGTCATAAACCAGCCCTTTTGTCAGGAGTTCAATCAAGCCGAACTCACCCGTATCGGAAAGCTTCACCATATTCAACCCGCCATTTCCTAAGAACGCAACCTGCCGATCAGTTCTTCAGCCACCTTGCGCCCGGAAAGCAGCATGCCGCCGAAGACCGGGCCCATGCGCAGCCCGCCGTAAACAGCATTGGCCGACATCCCGGCTATGTAAAGGCCGGGGTATACTTCCCTGGTGTTTTCCACAATCTGTTCTTCTCCCCGGGCAGCCCATAAAGGTTTCTCACCTTCCAGACCGCCGCTGGGGGTGTTCAAAACCGGCCCCATCTTACGCACCAGGCCGTTTACCACCATGGCGTCATGGCCGGTAGAATCTATTACAAACCGGCACCGGGCGCCGATGGGATCGACATGCAGCCTGGCAACAGTCACCGCTCCCCAGTTCAGCACCAGGCCCACTACTCCTTCTTCCCGTACCATTACATCTTCCACCGCCATCAGGTTGATGATGCTTGCCCCGGCCCGGGCCGCGCCCAGGGCCAAAGCCGCCACTGTTTCCACCGAATGGGCGGTATAATAACCTTCCCGGTACTGCCGGCAACGCACCCCGAACTCTTCGAATACCGGCCGGGCGTCCTCCTGGAATACTACCTGATTCATCATTATCCCGCCGCCCCACATACCGCCGCCGATGCTTAAGTTCCGCTCAAAAAGCGTTACCTTCACTCCGGCGCGGGCCAGGTAGTAAGCGGCAGTCAGGCCGGCCGGCCCTCCCCCGGCTACAGCTACTTCCGAATCCAGGGCGGATATGAGTTCTTCACCATACCTGGTGATAATAGCTTGCGAAATAATAGTGTCTTCAATTTGATGCACAGTTCATCTTCTCCTTTGACTTAAAAAATAATCTTAAAAACAGGTGGCCATCTCTTTGCCCAAATATTTCCCGATCAGTTTCATGGCGCAAAATTCACCGCACATGGTACATTCTTCGGTACCCTGCGGATTGCGTTCAGCCCGAAAACGCCGGGCCTTCTCCGGATCTATGGCCAGGGAAATCTGCCGCTCCCAGTCCAGGGCCTTACGGGCGGCAGCCATTTCGCGGTCCCATTCCCACGCGCCGGGAACTCCTTTTGCTATATCCGCCGCATGGGCAGCCACACGGGCAGCCATCACCCCCTCCCGCACATCATCCGGACCGGGTAGCCCCAGGTGCTCGGAAGGGGTGACGTAGCAGAGAAAATCCGCTCCGGCCGCAGCCGCCAGAGCCCCGCCGACAGCAGACGTGATATGGTCGTAGCCCGGAGCAACATCTGTTACCAGGGGACCAAGTACATAAAAAGGAGCATCCCGGCAAAGGGATTTTTGCATCTGAACGTTGGCAATCACCTGGTTTAGCGGCACGTGCCCGGGTCCTTCCACCATCGCCTGCACTCCCTGCGCCCGCGCCCGCTCTATCATCTCGCCCAGGATAATCAGTTCCTGGATCTGCGCCCGGTCGGTAGCGTCAGCCAGACAGCCCGGCCGCAAACCGTCGCCCAGGCTTAAAGTCACATCATAACGGCGGGCCATGTCCAGCAGCCGGTCGTACTGCTCATAAAGCGGGTTTTCCCTGCCGTGGTGCAGCATCCAGCCGGCCAGAAAAGCGCCGCCCCGGCTGACGATGCCGGTTATCCGGCTCTGTTGTCTGAGGCGGTCAAGCACCGCCATGGTTACGCCGCAGTGTACGGTAATGAAATCCACCCCGTCACCCGCCTGCTTTTCAATCACGGCGAACAGTTCATCTGCGGTCATGCCGATAATACTGCCGTGCCGCTCCCTTGCCTCCACGGCGGCCTGGTAGACGGGCACGGTGCCCACCGCCGCCGGGCTGACCGCCAGTATCCGGCGGCGGAGCTGATCCAAATCCCCTCCCGTGCTTAAATCCATTACCGCATCGGCCCCGGCAGACAGGGCCGCGGTAAGCTTCACCAACTCCTTGTCTATATCCGGAAAAGCAGGTGAAGTACCGATGTTGGCATTTACTTTTGTTTTCAGGCCACTGCCGATACCGCACGGTTCGAGGTTTAAGTGGTTTTTGTTGGCCGGAACTACCACCGTCCCGCCGGCTACCCCGGCCCGGATCAGTTCCAGTTCCTTTTTTTCTTTTTCCGCCACTTTTTGCATCTGTACGGTCACCCGGCCGGCCCGGGCCTCTATCATCTGGGTCATCAACATCCCTCCTGTCAGGCAAACCCGAAGCTGCTCTACGACCTGGCCCGCTTCACTGCAACCAGCAGTTCCCCGGCCGCCGCCGCGACATCGTCTGCCCCTATTACTGCCGTAACCACCGCCACGCCGGCCGCTCCGGCCCGGATCACTTCGCCGGCGTTGCAGGCCTTAATGCCGCCTATTCCCACTACCGGAATGTTCACCCCGGAAGTTACGCAGCGCACCATTTCCAGCCCTATCGGCTCCCCCGCGTCTTCCTTGGTTTGAGTGCCGAAGATCGAACCCAGCCCGACATAATTCGCCCCCTCCCGTTCCGCCTGCCGGGCTTCCGCCACATCCCCCGCCGACACCCCGATAATCTTCCCCGCTCCCACAATCCGCCGCACAGCCGGTACCGGCAGATCGTCCCGGCCCACATGCACACCGTCCGCATCCACCGCCAGGGCTACATCAACCCGGTCGTTTACAATAAACGCCACCCCCCGCCCGCGGGTCAGTTCCCTTATCCCGCGGCCTGCTTCGACCAAGCTGCGGGCATCCATTTCTTTTTCCCTGAGCTGGACAACCGTAGCGCCTCCTTCAATAGCCGCCCCGACCACCTCCAGAACCGGCCGGCCCAGGGAAAATTTCTCCCCGGTAATCACGTAAAGCGAATAGTCGATCCTGCCGGCACCCGTGCACTTCGCCATAATCTCCTGCTCTAAAACATACGCGGCAAAACGGAACTCTTTAAAGCCCGAAACGGGTAAAAGCTTGCCGAACTCTTCTAAAACCCGGGCCGCTTCCTGCACCCGCTTTGCATTAGCCAGGACCACACCGGCTAAATCTCCCCGCTGTTCCTCACCCGGCGTCCATGATCCGGCGCCCACGTCACCGGCCGCATCCCTGGCCGACACCACCTCTTTCAGTCCTCCCGGCAGTTTTCCCGCCAGCAGCGCCAGCTGGTGCCGCAGGTCTTTTACTCTGGCCGTCAGGGCGGCATCCTCCAGGACAAACCGGGCAATTTCCTCCAGCACCCGCAGCCCTTCTCTGGCACGGTTCAAGTTGGCGTCCATAACCCGGTAAACTTCCCGCACAAAAAGCTCCCTCCCAAACCAAGAAAAGCGTTTTACCGCCTTTAAGCTAAAATAAGGAAACGCTTTTCTTGTCCGCCTTACCAACCCCCATGTATAGGAAATCATCTACAGAAATTCTTAATAGCATAATTTCCTATACAATAAAAAATCACCCGTTTTAAAGGGTGAGCGAGAACACTTCTATGTATTCCCACTTCCCTCCGCTGGCATTACCCAGTTCAGGTTCAAAGGGTAAAGCAATGCTTTTCTCAGCCCGGCTGCCGGGCACCCCCGTGGATCTAGTGATAACAATTTTTCTATATAAGTATTCCAGCTAAAAAGAAAAATTCCTTCTATGCCATACTATAAAGCAAAAACATTATTTAATTTTACTTTTTGGTTCAGGCGCTTCCAGTTGAATTCCCGTAAAAAGAATTTTACTTTACTTATATCGAACGGCTTGTCGATACAAAAAAGGGCTCCTTTTTGATAGGCCTGTCTATTGGTTTCCTGCGAACCGTAAGCAGTCATCATAACTACCGCAACCTCCGGCAAAATGGTCCTGATTTTTTCCAGGGCCTCCAGCCCATCCATTACCGGCATCCGCACATCCATAAAGATCAGGTCGGGCCGTACGGACTTTGCCGTTTCGACAGCTTCCAGACCGTTTTGGGCAGTGTATACCCCATACCCCTCTTCTTTTGCCACCATATCCAACAAATAGCGGATACCGGCCTGATCATCAACGATCAGCAAAATCAAACTTTTTCCCCTCCATAATAACATAATATTACATAATGTAACATTAATATGTATTTATGACATCCATTACTATATCATTCGGCAAAAAATAAAAAAAGTCCTCTTTTGATTACATTTTTTTTTAAAACATTAAAAAAACACACCCTTTATACAAGGTGTTAAAGCGCAAAACCCAATCGACCCCCCTTCAACTTACTGCATCCAGCCAAACGCCTGTCTTATTCCCGGCACCTCACCGCACCCGGCCCCCTGGAAAGAGCCACCTTGCCCGTCCGCACCATTTCCACAATTCCGTATTCCTCAAGAACCGTAAAAAGGGCGTCAATCTTTTCCCCGTCACCGGTCATTTCGATAATCATGGTCTCCCGGTTAACGTCAATAACGTTGGCTCTGAATATGGCCACCACATTTACAATCTCGTTCCGTCTGGACGGGTCGGCTTTTACTTTGATCAGGGCCAGTTCCCGGTCGACAGAATCCTCGGAACGCATCTCCACTATCTTGATCACGTCCACCAGCTTGGAAAGCTGTTTCATAACCTGGTCGAGGATATGCGTGTCGCCCTGCACCACAATGGTAATACGGGTAATATCGGGTTCTTCGGTATAACCGGCGGCAATGCTCTCGATATTAAAGACCCGCCTGCTTAAAAGACCGGAAATACGCGCCAGTACACCCGGCTTGTTTAATACCAGAACTGCCAACGTATGTTTCAACATTCTACCTCTTTCGGTAAATTTTCATTACATTCTACCACAAATTTTTTTTGGTTTCTATATTCTTTTTTAATTCGGTCGAAATTTTATTTTTCTTAATATTTTCTCAAAATAATCAAAAAAAATGCCGGCGCCTGGCAGCAAAGCATCCAGGCTTACCGGCACCTGACGGTAAACGGGTCTATTCCTGTTCCTTACAAATCTCCAGAAGTTTTTGCCAGTCTTCCGCCCCTCCGGAAGGAAAAGGCGTCAAACCGAGTTTCTTGCGGTTTCTTTCGTCCGGTTCGCCTAAACGTCCGGTCTTTAAAAAAGTGCCGACCCCGCCTTTAATAGACGCCGGAACCAGACCCCGTTCCCAGGCCAGACGCTTTAAAACGCCGAATACTTTCTCCATACCGAATTTTTGCGGGCATAATTCATAACAGGTGTGACACTCCACGCAGTACCAGGGTTCTTTTGACTGCAGCAACTCCTCGATTTTGCCTTCCAGCAACCGCCCGATCAGTTCCCGCGGTTTAAAAGAATCCGTGGTTTCAGCAACCGGACAATCAGCCACGCAAGCGCCGCATTCAAAACAGCGCCTTGCCGCAGGAAGGTCCAGATACTGTTTTACCTCTCCAAAATGGTCCAGGTTTTGCTCCCACCGGGCCAAAAAGTCTCCTATCGCCACCCGGTGGCTCTCCAGACCGAGTTCCTCCTTGCTCAGACCCAGGGCCAGGCCCAGCAGCTCAGGATAGGTAAATACAGGTATGTTCAACCGCTCGCCCCTCCGCTGGGCCAGGTATTGCTTCTGATCATATTGAATAAAGCAGGCCGGACAAAGCAGGACCAGGGCGTCCACCTGCATTTTCTGCAATTCCAAAAGCTTTTTCCGGGTCAGGGCCAGGGAGTCTTCCTCTTCCCCGGCATGACTTAAAGCACCCCCGCAGCAAGTCATCTTCAACTGATAATCTACGCTGTGCGCGCCCAGGGCCTCGACCAGGGCGTCCAGCTTGGTGGGTTTCAAGGGATCGTCGAACCGGATGGCCGAACTGGGTCTGAGCATATGGCAGCCGGGGTGGGTTGCAATCCGCATACCGGAAAAAGGCTTTTGGACATGAGAACGAAGCTTACCCGGCCCCACCTCATCGTGCAATAATTCCACCAGATGTTTCACCTTAACCACGCCCTGATATTGCAACCCGATCTGCTGTAAAAAATAATTAACCCGTTTTTTTAATTCGTGATCGGTGCGCAGTTGCATGTGCGCCGATTTCAGGGTGCTGTAGCAGCCGTTACAGGCAGTGACCAGATCCAGCCCGGCCTGTTCCGCCAGGCTCAGGTTGCGGGCCGCCGTAAGCAGCCATTGCTCTTTATTAAAATTCCTTACCAGCGATTTTTCCGGACAGCAGGTAAAACCGGCCAGGTCGGTATAATCAACAGCAAGGCTCTCCAGTACCAGACGGGTGGACTTTTCCATAAAAGGCAGCCTGGCCGGAATCTGACAGCCCCAAAAAAACGCGTATTTCGCCAGTTCCATAAAATCCCTATCTCCTTACTCAATAATACAAAGCACGTCTCCCACTTTAACCACATCACCCTCGCCGACGAGAATTTCCGCCACCGTACCGCTCACCGGGGAAGGAACATTAAAGACAGCCTTGCTGGTAGACATTTCAACCAGGTCGTCCCCTTCCGCCACGGTATCGCCTTCCTGCACCTGCCAGTAGGTGACGGTACATTCATTTACTCCTTCGGCTAAAAACGGCAACTTCACTTCCATCCTTAAATCCCCCTTTGTAAAAAAACTCCTCCCGGCAAACATCTCACCGGCCCGGTAAGAGCTGCGCACCCAGGGACCGGCCGCCACTTCGTTAAAACCGAGGGCCAACCCTTGCTCCCGGTACTCCTGGAACACTTCCGGCAAAACGAACTCTAAAACCGGCAGGTGGGCCGGTGAAGGCTGCAAATACTGGCCGATAGTCAGAACGGCACAGCCCGCCGCCCGGAGATCCCTCATCACCGCCCGCACCTCTTCCCGCTTCTCACCCAGCCCCACCATCAGGCCGGATTTAATCCGGGCCCTGCCGTCCAGTTTTCTTGCTTCCCGCAATAAATCCAGCGAACGCCTGTAGTCGGCCCGGGGCCGCACCAGCGGGTACAACCGCGGCACCGTCTCGACGTTATGATTGAGCACATCCGGGCGGGCCGCCAGAACTAAAGCCAGGGCGGACACATTACCCTGGAAATCCGGCACCAGCACCTCTACCGCCGCACCCGGCACGGCCCGCCGCACTTCTCCGACGGTCCGGGCAAAGTGGCCGGCGCCGCCGTCGGGCAGGTCATCCCTGGTTACCGAGGTAATAACCACGTATTCAAGCCCCAGCCGGGCCGCCGCTTCAGCCACTCTTGCCGGCTCAGCCGGGTCGGGCGGTTCCGGCCTTCCCTTGGCCACCGCGCAAAAGTTGCAGCGGCGGGTGCAGCAGTCCCCCAGAATCATAAAGGTGGCCGTCCCGCGGGCGAAGCACTCGGACAGATTGGGGCATTGCGCCCCCTGGCAGACCGTATGGAGGCTTAAACCCGCCAGCATCTCCCTGGTGCCTTTCACGGCGTGAGAATGCGTGACTGTTTTTCGCAACCAGGCCGGTCTGGAGGCAACTTTCAAGGGCGGCTTTTCATCGCCCGGCCGCACGCCGGCGCAGTTCGCTTCTCCAAAAAGCTTTCCCATGCTTTACTTCCCCGCTACGGCTTTATCTGATTTTTTAAGACTCCCACTTCTATAAGTGGGGGTTCCTCTTTTCACTTCAGATGGGGTAGAATCCCCATCTGAAGCCCCGATGTTCAGCTT
>JAGUVT010000107.1 GCA_020062745.1 Deltaproteobacteria bacterium | reverse complement strand
GGTCAATGAACCAGGAAGCTCCCGCCTCTAAGCGTAAGCGTAGGCGGGAGAGGCTTCACCAGCAGGATTGTTGAACTTATTGAGGAAACTGGTATAGATGTGCCGGAAGAAATTAAAGAGTCTGTCGTCCTTACCGATTATGCGGTAAGTACCCGTTATCCGGGGGATTATGAACCTGTGAACGAAGAGGAGTATAAGGCGGCTTTAGAAATGGCTGAAAAAGTTTTTTGTTGGGTGGAAGAGAAGCTCAAGGAAGGAGAATGAGCATGGCCCTCACGAGGGAAGTATGGGAAAAGGGCATCGAGGGAGGGGTGCAACAGGGGCTTTTCGGCCTGGGCGAGCTTAAAGACGGGCAGCCTGTTTGTCACTTCTTTAAACTCAAGCCTTCTGTTGCTCTTGTCGGCAGCGAGATTATCATCCAGGCCGGCCTCTGCCCAATGCCGGAGAAAAAAGAGAAAGAGGGTGCAGGCGCACCAGTTTATCCCCAGCCGTCAGGTGGGCAAGGAACAGATCTTGCTGAATCCGGGTCGGGTGGGGGTGTCGGCGAGTTGTTTCCTGCCGGGAAGGTACCAATTCCGGGAAAACAGCCTGCGTCGCGCCGGGAGGTTTGCCTGAAATTCACCCTGCCTAAAGGAAAAGTGGCGGGCCTGATGGGTGTGATTGAGTAGGGACGGTTCTTGCTCACCGGTATTTGGCCAAAAGCCTGCTCACCCTGGATTCACTTATGCTTCCGAACAACTCTCCAATGTGCTTTTAACTAACCTGGTTGCTTTGGCGTATTTTTCACCTCATCACTATTTTACCTGGCAAAACAAGAACCGTCCCCACTTGTCCCCCCTTATTTAACGAGCATGATTGGACAATCTGGTTTGGCTAGGTGCAAAACCTGGTGGCTGACACTGCCCAAAATGATTCCGGACAGATCGCTTAAGCCGCGTGTTCCCATAATGATCTGTCCAAATTTACCTTCCTCGGCATATTTGACAATAGCTTCTCCGGCATCTCCCATTACAACATCGGTTTCTACGTAAAATCCTTCTCCGGTAAAGACGCTTTTTGCCCTTTCGATGATATTCTCCGCTATTTTTTTTGTTTCCGACTCAATTATTTGTGGTTGAACCCAGGGTGAGAATTTAAGCAAATTCTCGACCGGTGAACGTACATACAGAATAGTAACTTTAAGACCCGGGTTTTTCTTCATTAAGGCAGCAGTGTGTCTGGCTGCCCGCATAGAATTTTCTGAACCGTCAACGGCCAGCAGTATTTTGTTTACCATACTTTATATGCCTCCCAACTGTTTGTGAAATATTTCATTATCGCATATTTTAGTTTATTATTGATTAAGATGTCAAGCAAAATTTTAAGAACCGGTTGTTTGTTTTTAGGATCGGGACAGATCTTATTTTTTGGTATTTTATCGGGGTAGATCAGTTTTTTTACATTGTATTTTTGTGTTCAGTATACTTTTGCTGCGTTCAGTATACTTGCTGATAATTTATTTACAGGGAAAATAGTTTGATATAACATTAGATCACTTTCTAAAAAAGGAGTGGTGAAATATGTCAAGAGAGGTGCAGATTTATGACACTACTTTAAGGGACGGCGCCCAGGGTGAGGGTGTTTCTTTTACCCTTGAAGACAAAATTAAAGTAGCCCTCCAGTTGGATAAAATCGGTGTCCATTATATCGAAGGAGGGTGGCCTGGTTCCAACCCGAAGGACGAGGCCTTTTTTGCCCGGATTACCGATTATAAGCTGAAGAAGGCTAAAATAGCGGCTTTTGGTTCCACCAGGAAGCCGGGTGTTACCCCCGAGTGTGATATCAGCCTGCAGGCTATTATCTCGACTAAAGCGCCGGTGGCGACGATATTCGGAAAAAGCTGGGACTTCCATGTCCGGGAGGCCCTCTGCACTACCCTGGATGAGAACCTGAAGATGATCCGGGAGTCGGCGGCTTATCTAAAAGGACAGGGAAAAGAAGTTGTATATGACGCCGAACATTTTTTTGACGGTTACAAAAACAATCCCGAATATGCTCTGGCCACCATAAAAGCCGCCCAGGAAGGCGGGGCGGATATTGTTGTGCCATGTGACACCAACGGCGGCAGTTTACCGGAAGAAATAAGGCAAATTATCACCACCGTCTTGGCTTATATTACCGTTCCGGTCGGTATTCACGTTCACAACGATGGTGAAATGGCTGTGGCCAATACCATCACGGCAGTCCTGGCCGGGGCTTCGCACGTCCACGGAACCGTTAACGGCTACGGTGAGCGGTGCGGCAATGCCAATCTGTGTTCGATTGTTCCCAATCTGGCCTTTAAGCTGGGGATGAAAACTGTTCCTGAGGAGAGCCTGGTCAACCTGACCGAACTTTCCCGCTACGTCGGTGAGTTAACCGGCATGCGTCCTTCTAATAACCAGCCTTTTGTAGGAGAAAGCGCCTTTACCCATAAAGGGGGCGTGCACGTCAGCGCCATCCAGAAGAATTCTCGTACCTATGAGCACCTTCCGCCGGAACTGGTTGGGAACAAGCGCAAGGTGCTGGTCTCGGAGCTTTCGGGATTATCCAACCTCTTTTACAAGTACCAGGAGTTAAGTATGGCTCTGGACAATCCGACAGAAGAAAGCCGCCGCCTGCTGGAAGAAATTAAAGAGATGGAAAACCGGGGCTTCCAGTTTGAACTGGCCGAGGGCTCCTTTGAATTGCTTATACATAAGGCTTTTTGTAATTATCGCCTGCCGTTTGCCCTGGAAAGCTTGCGGATTATTGTAGAAAAGAAAGAAGATGGACCGGTCAGTGCTGAAGCCGTCATTAAAATGAGAGTAGGCGACCAGATAGTTCATACCGCAGCCGAAGGAAAGGGGCCGGTAAACGCTATTGATAATGCCTTGCGTAAAGCCCTGGAAAGGTTTTACCCGGTTATCAAGGAAACGCGGATGACTGATTATAGAATGCGTGTTCTTGACGGCAGGGAAGGTACCGGGTCGCCGGTGCGGGTGCTTGTTGAAACCAGCGACGGGCGGTGTTCCTGGGGTACGGTGGGAGTCTCCCGTAACATTGTGGAAGCCAGCTGGCAGGCTCTGGTGGACAGTATTGCTTATGCCGTGCTTAAAAGCGGACAAGATAGTGGTTAGCCGAATATTTCAGGAGGAGCTTTTTGATGCCATTTGCGGATT
>JAGUVT010000071.1 GCA_020062745.1 Deltaproteobacteria bacterium | reverse complement strand
CCGATCTGAGACCAGTTGCGCCGCCGCCGCCAGCCCGATCCGGCCGGCCAGCCGGAACACCGCGCCGAGCATGGCCGGCGGGTAATAGTCCGAGCAGAGGATGCCGGCCGCCCCGGTTTCTATCGCCTCGACCGCGCTCAAGTTGCCGGCCTGGGAGCATCCGCGCACCACGTTGGGCGCTCCCACGCAGACCGCCATGCCCAGTTCCCGGGCCCGGCCGGCGGCCTCCCTGTTTACCGGAAACTCGCTGATGCTCACACCCAGGCTGCGGGCGGTTTCCACCCGCCCCGCGCTGTCGTCGTCGTGGGAAGCCAGCGGTATCCCCAGCGCCAGCGCCTTTCCGGCCAGCAACTGGATGCCTTCCAGCACTGTTGTGCGGTCAACTTGCTTTTTGGCCAGGAGGGCCGGAAACTCTTCCTCGTTCAGCCCGTAGGTTGCCTGCACCCATTCTTTGTACCGCTCCAGTTGCCGGAACTGGCCCTGGCCGGGGGTATGATCCATAAAGGAAAGGAGATCCACCGCGCCTTCTTCCAGCAGCGCCGTAATCACCGGCACCGCTGAAAGGTCGGTGATCTCGTAGCGGAGGTGGATGCGGTGGCGGATCAGGGCCGGGCCGGCCGCCAGTTTTCGCAGTTGGCGGATCACTTCAGCCGCCGTCTCGTTGGAACGCAGTCCCATCTGTTCCGTGGCAAAGGAAAGAGAGTGAAAAATGGTGGTGATGCCGCTGCCGGCCAGCCGTTTTTCCAGTTCCCGGAAAGCGACCTCCACCGGGAAAACCGCCCGCGGCCGGGGTTCGATCTCCCTTTCAATGGCGTCGCTGTGGAGGTCCACCAGCCCCGGCAGAATATAAGCTCCCCCGGCGTCAATACTGTGCCCGGCCTGCCCAACGCCGGGCAGGCTGCCGCGACGGACTTCCACGATACAGCCGTCCCGGATGCGCACCAGGGCGCCCTCCAGAACCTGCCCGGGCAGCACCGCCCGGCCGTTGTAAATAACCAGATCGTCTCTCATCGCAAACTTACCTCCCCGTCAGCGAAAGGCAGCGGCCGCCGTTCATGGCTATAGTATGGTCAACCAGCTTGCGCATGGTTTCAAGGTCGTGGAAGATGCCGATCATCGCCGTACCCGCCGCCTTCAGCTCCCAGAGCATCTCCACCACCGTCATTTTGGCCCGGCTGTCGAGAGAAGCCGTCGGCTCATCCAGCAACAGAAGGCGCGGCCTGGTGATCAGCGCCCGGGCGATGTTCACCCGCTGCTGCTCGCCGCCGCTGAAAGTGGCCGGATAAGCGTCCCATAAATCACCGGGAATGCCCAGGCGGGCCAGGTACTCGCCGGCCAGGGCGCGCGCCTCCGCCAGTTCCCGCCCCCGGCGCAGCAGGCCCTCGGCCACCACGTCCAGCGCCGCCACCCGCGGTATTACCCGCAGGAACTGGGAAACGTAGCCGATTTCTCCGGAACGCAGGTAAAGCACCTCTTGATCCGTCGCCTTTGCCAGGTCGACGGCGCCGCGGGCGGCGGAAATATAATTTATCTCTCCGCCGGAAGGCAGGTAAGTGCGGTAAACGCATTTAAGCACCGAAGTCTTGCCCGAACCGCTGGGGCCGGTTATGCCCAGGAATTCCCCGGCGCCCAGGCTGAAACCGACCTCCCGGCAGCCGGTGATTACCTTGCCCCCCAGAATATGTATGGTAAATATTTTACTCAGATTAACAACATTTAATATCTTGGCCATAAACATCCCCCCGGTTATAACTGCGAGCTGACCAGCAACTGGGTATACGGCTGCTGCGGATCTTCTAAAATCTGGTCGGTCAGGCCCACTTCCACCATCTGCCCGTTCTTCATCACCGCCGTGCGCCCGGACAGCAGGCGGATCACCCCCAGGTCGTGGGAGACCACCACCACGGCCAACTGCATTTCTTGCTGGAGGGAACGGATTAAATCCAGCACCCGGGCCTGAACGGACACGTCCAGGCCGGTGGTCACCTCGTCCAGCAGCAAAAGGGGCGGGCTGTTGGCCAGGGCCTTGGCAATCTGCACCCGCTGCTGCATACCGCCGCTGAAGGTGGCCGGCAGATCATCCATGCGGCCGGGCGGCACCTCGGTGCGTTGCAGCAGTTCCGCCGCCCGCTCCCGCATCCGCCCGACGTGCCGGAAACCGGCATCCAGCAGTTTTTCCGCAATGTTGCCCCCGCAGGAAAAATACATCTTCAAGCCGAGGTGGGGGTATTGATACACCATGCCCATCAGGTGGTTGCGGATGAAACGCTTCTGCTGGGCGCTGACGGCCAGCATGTTGACCCGCCCGTCCTGATAAGGCGCCAGGCGGGCCTCCCCGCCGGTGGCCTCCTCGTCAAAATACAGGCAGCGCACCAGGGTGCTTTTGCCCGAACCGCTCTCCCCCACCAGGCCGAAAATCTCGCCTTTGTCCACCTGAAAGGAAATATTGGCGCAGGCCACCACCGAACCGCAGCGGGGGCAGACGTTGCTTTTATGAGCAGGCCCGGTCAGTTCCAGGCAATGAGAACAGGAGGAACCGTAAATCTTCGCCAGGTTATTGACTGTAAGCATGTTTTTCCGCCATCCTCCCTTCCGCCCGGCGCCGGTCACAAAAGGCCGTATCGGAGCAGGCATAGATTTTCCGGCCGGTGGCGCTGTCGAACATTTCGTTTAAATAGGTGTCCGTGCTGCCGCACAAGAAACAATCCCGCCCGCCGAAATCTTCTGTTTTAAAAGGATGGTCGGCAAATTCCAGCGGCGCCACCTGCGTAAAAGGAGGCACGGCGTAAATCCGCTTCTCCCGCCCGGCCCCGAAAAGATAAAGGTTTTCGGCCATGTGCAGCCGGGGCACATCCCAGCGGGGTATGGGTGAAGGATCCATTATATGGCGCCCGTTCACCATCACCGGGTAGCGAAAGCCGATGGTCACTTCGCCCCAGCGGACAATATCTTCATACAGGTAAACCCACATGCGGCTGTAATCCTTTTCGGCATGCATCTCCCTCGTCCTGGCCTCGCTGGGCTCGACGCTGCGCAGGGCCTCCGGCCAGGGCACCTGCAGCACCATGATCTGGTCCGCCGTCAGCGTCTCCTCGGGAATGCGGTGGCGGCTCTGAATCAGGGTGGCCTGCCGGGTTTCATACGCGGTCCGCACGCCGGTGGTTTTCTGCAGCAGGTTGCGCAGGTTGACGGCGTTGACGCTCCCGTCGCAGCCCTGGTCGATCACCTTCAGCACGTCATCCGGACCGATTAAGGACATGGTGATCTGCAAACCGCCCGTGCCCCAGCCCCGGGCAATGGGCAATTCCCGGGAACCGAAGGGCGCCTGGTAGCCCGGTATGGCCACCGCCTTGAGAATTTTACGGCGGATTTCCCGCTTGGCGTTTTCATCAATGAAGGCAAAATTGTACGCCATCAGTCCTCCCCCTCCGGCCGGCTCCCGGCTGAACGCAGCCTTTGCAGGTCGGCCTGAAAATCTACATAATGGGGAAGCTTCCAGTGGGCGCTGAAACCCGAAGCCTCAATCCCGTCGGTATGGTAAATGACGAATTCCTGGTCCTCGGCCGGGCTGCCCGGTACCGGCGCGCGCATGGTGCGGTCCAGGAGGGCCATGGAAATGGCCTTGAGTTCATTGTGGCCGAAGCACAGGCCATAACCAAGGGTAAACCGCGGCTGCTCATCCTCGCCGGCGGCAAAACGGGTGATCAGTTCGGCCTCGGTCACCAGCACCCGCCCCACAAACACTTCTTCTTTCAACTCCGGGTGGATGATTTTCAGGGGCAGGTAGCCCACCCGCAGCTCCCCCAGGTGCGGGTGGGCGCTGCCGTACCCCCGCATGCTGCTGTAAGCCAGGGCCATCAGCCCGCCCGTTTCGGCCCTGGCCATGGCCTGGAGCCGGGCGGAACGGGGCGCCGGAAAGGAAACGGCCTCCCTGGTAATGTCAAACAGCTCTTCCGCCGGGCCGCCTTCATCATCCAGCAAACCCTCGGCCCGCAACAAATCAATTACTTTGGGGAAAGTAAAGTCCGCCGCCGGCTTTACATCTTTTAAAAATTTCTCCAAAAAATCTTCAACATGCTCCCGGCTCTCTTCAGCCAGGCTGAAATCCAGCAGGCGCTGGGTATAATCGCGGGTGGGGCCGAGAACCTGCCCCCCCGGTATATCTTTAAAGGCCGCGGAAATGCGCCTGATAATTTCCATCTCACCGGTGCCGGCCGGCGCCGTATAATAACGGCGGGGCTGGCTGGAACAAAAGGCCCGTAAAATAAAGGAGGCCTCAATCAAGTCACCTTCGGCCTGTTTGACGGCCAGGGCGGCTAAAAAAGGAGCGTAAAGCCCGGCCTCGCCCATTACCTTATCCACCGCCAGCCGGAGCTGATCCTGAATCTGCTGCGCCGCCAGCGGCTCCGAGCGGCCCTTGAGCCGGAAATATTTAACCAGTTCTTCCGCCGCCGCAATGGCCCCGGCGCCTCCTTTAACGGCCACATAACCCATCAGGCAACCACCTTCCATTTAAAAGTAGCGGAACGGGGCAGGCAGGCCAGGCTGCCGTCCTGTCCGATTAGAACGGTGTCCACTCCCAACGGGTACTCGCTGTTTGCCCCGGCCAGCAGTTCCAGGTTGGCCGGGTCCATGCCGGCAATGGACAGGCCGGCCGTATCCCTGACGCCCGGTCCGCTTAAAATCAAATCCAACTGCGCCGGCCCGCCGGCGGCAAGGGACTCCACCACCAGCAGCGCCGTGGCGCCGCGGTCGGGGTAAAGCAGGCTGCCCCGCACGGCCCGGGCCATCTCGGTGTTGTTGCGGCTGCCGGGGGCGATGATAAACCCGGCCTGATCGGCCGCAGCCGGAACCGCCCTGGTATTCAAGGCCAGGTAGCGGGACCACTCCGCTCCGTCTTCTCCCAGGGCCGCAAAAGTTACCTCCTCGTCCAGCAGGGTAAAAGATACCGCAGCCATGTAAGGAGGCATCCCCGGCGGCGGATTCAGGCAAATCTCCGGCAACTGGTTTATCTTTCCCGGCCGGCACATGGAGTCCAGCACCAGCCGGAAGATGCGCTGGCCGGTAAAAACATAATCAAAGTCCGTCTCCCTGTAAGACATAGACTTTAGCCCTCCATCGTTTCAAAATTAACTCTGGTGCGGTCAATCAAAGCCGCTTCCCGTTTCTTGCGCTCCGCCAGGGCCAGGGCCTCCTTCTCCAGCACTTCCCTGATCCTGGGCGCCAGGGGATGACCGGCGGCAAGAGCCGCCTCCAGCACGGCCATGCACATGGCCCTGTCCGGCGCGTCACCCAGGGCAAAGCCGTAGCCGCAGCAATT
>JAGUVT010000022.1 GCA_020062745.1 Deltaproteobacteria bacterium | reverse complement strand
CAAATGCCGTATGAGGATGAATATTCTCAGTTGACACCTTATGAGGACTGTATTTAGGGGTCTTATCAAGATAGGTTCACGATTTGGACAGTATAGGGCTATGAGGATTGATCACGTGTTGTTACATAGGATCTGTCATGGCTTGTTTGATTGTGCGCACATTTTGGCATGATAGTCTGCCTGTCTGTCCTTTTTGGCGAAATATGCAGGTTATCGTTCATATAAATCCGGTAAAGTAATGGTTTTGGGAAAATCGACTACAATTTTATGTTTGACGGGCAGTAATATACTGTGTTATTGTTGAGATGGAAAAAGCAAATTCCTATCCTAAATTCCTATCCTACTATCCTACGGGGTTATCCGGGATACCGGCGGCGCGGAGTCCCGGGCCGTAAAATGCGACCGCCAGTGCATCTTTGAAGACGGCATCCCGGCCTGTGTGCGGGCGTGTCCCACCGGCGCCCTCACTTTCAGCCAGGTGGATCAGTTCAGCGAGGCCAGTCGGGAAAACTTCTTCAAACACTGGCTGAAAGCCGGGACTGCCGTTTAGCAAGAAAATGGGCAAGGGGCAAGCAGGGACGGTTCTTGCTTGCCCACCGGCCCTTTCTTTCCTTACGGGCGTTGTTTCCCTTTCCGCATCATCAAAATAAGACAGGTTTTTAAGCAGCCTGTAAAGACCTTCCCTCCTGGCGGTAGCGACTGACTCTATTGTTGCAGCAAACATTTGTTATTTCAACAATAGAAACTTCTAAAATATGCGCCATAAGAGAGGCGAAAGCCACCTATTACAGGCGGCTTTGTATAAGTAGTCCCGCAATCAGGCGGGGCTGCCGGAATTAACGCGCGGCGCCATAAGGACATACACCAGTCCCCGGCCCATATGCATACCATAGCCCTGCTGCATTACCGGGTCGGCCTGATCACCCGCTGGCGGACCTCCTGCCGCGGGTGCCTTTGCCGCCGAAAGCCTGTTCACATGGTTCCGGTATTATCAGGAGCATTGTTAATCTTAATTAACTTGACAGTCCCCCAGGCTACGAGTGCGTAAACAATCATACCAATAATGGTAGATGGTTCCAAAACAGATCTAGTCTCTATTCCTTCAGTAACAGCCGGTCTAAAAATACCAGCAAAGGGGTATAAGAACACTTGAGTCACTGAATACATGAAAGATACGAATGCACTGTGAGGATTTGCCCCAAGAAGTTTGAAGACAAGGCGAAAGGCAAACAAAACTTCAAAAACACCCAAGATATAATAGACTATTCTTCTGGCTTTCAGATTTCCTTGGCGAGTTTTTTCAGCAGTATCTTCCTCCATTTTCTTTCCCTCCATATCGATTTGCTGTGTTATGATCTCTCCACGCTTTTTTACTCAGTATAACAGCAGGGTCTCGTCAAAGTCAAATATTTCTACAATATATAGTTTCATGGCGCTTCATTGAACATATATATTGACTTGGATAATGACTTTGACGTTACCGTGAGTATAACAGGCTAGTCCTTCACAAAAAAGCTGATCACAGAACTGATGACCATCAGGATCAAAGCAGCAATAATAGCAACTATGAAGTTCTGGATCACAAATCCTTCTACCAGCACACTAACTAGCCACAGCATGAGGCCGTTTATGACAAACGTAAACAAGCCCAGCGTTAGCAAGTTGATCGGGAGTGTAAGCAGAAGAATAAGCGGGCGGATCGTGGCGTTGATAAGGCCGAGAATAATGGAACCGACTATTGCCGCCACGAATGTCACATCAAATCCTTTGATGATATTAGCTGTAAAAATAACCCCTACAACATTCAGAACCCATCTTATTAACCAGCGTGGCACTTCAGCTATCCCTCCTTGGGTCTTATTTTCACAAGAAATCAGTTATGGGCTTTTTTCAAGTGCGCCCCCTGGCAAGTTGGATAATTAAGAGAACGAGGGCGATCACCAGCAAGGTGTGAATGAGCGATCCGCCAAAATGCAGATTAAACCCTAAAAGCCACAAAATAAAGAGAACCACTAAGACAGACCAAAGCATACACGCACACCATCCTTTCAGCTCTCGACTGTCAAGGCCGCGCCCATCTGACAAGAAAATGCTGGCGTTTACTTGAACCTGTCAACGGCTTTTTTTAAGGCGTCTTTTGCTTGATTCCAGGATTGGTCCAATTCTTTCTTAAGATCCCTCCAGGAATCATCGCTCGACGCTTTTAGTTCCTGCAGTTTTTCTTTTATCGATGTCTGTTTGGCGTGCAAGGCTTCAATCTGATCGTAATAAACCTGCTTGGTGTCTGCTGCTGCTTTGTCCGCTTTGGCTTTCAATTTGTCAATCTCGGCGCCCCACTCACTGAGTTGGGCCTCAATCTTTCCTTGATATTCCTTTCTATTCTCCATATCTTTTCCTCCTTTTATTAGAACTTGTAGCTCTTGTCAAATAAATATAACATTAATTACCATGCTCTATAATTGTATAACATATTGACAGCTTGTGTCAATAAAAACCATATTATGACGGTGTCAACTTTTTGTAGGATATTCGTTCAAACAACCTTTTTGAAAATGGTCAAAATGCATAGCCACCGTTTTGTATTGACTTTAGATACTTGT
>JAGUVT010000078.1 GCA_020062745.1 Deltaproteobacteria bacterium | reverse complement strand
GAGATCTGGGAGTCGCCTGTGACAATCTTCGCAAGGGCCGAGATGCTGCGTTCGGAAATCTTCATGTGCACCACCATTTCCTGTCCGCCAGCTAACGCTTGAACTCACTGGTTTTTACGAAGCGTAGCGGAGTAAAAATCCAGTGCAGTGATTTGTTGGGCAATGTTTATTCGGTCTTTCCGCCTACGAGGGTAGCCCTGTGATCAAATATCAAAACTACTCCCTGTCGGCATATCCTTGATCCGGTCGCCCATTACGGACTTTAGTACGTTAAATGCCTTTTTGCCTGTGCAATGCCCTGTATATGTTATCTCAACGGGATATTTCAAAACTGATTTGCCAATATTTTCTACATCCTTCTTTTTTCCCGCCATAAAATTGAACGGCGGCGAGGCCACAAGATGAAATCCACCGATGACCGCCTTGATGGGGACACCCTCAAACTCTTTCGCTACCGTATCGATCATGTTGAGGATACCGTTATGCGAACAGCCGGTGAAAATTACCAGCTTTCCGTTCTCTTTGACGGCCATAACAATTTCATGAGAGAATTCATCAGGCGACAGCCCTCCTTCTGTTTTCAAGTAAAGCTGTTTATTCCCAAGGGGTTTGGGATGCACGTCAATAATTTTTGGAAAGATAAAAACGTCGGGAATAATTTCAATGGGTTTGCCTACGAACTCGAAGCGTTCCCGGTGATCATCCATCATGGCACGATCTAAGCCGATATATTTTTTAAAAAACCCCATAATCTTTATGTAACACTCACCATCAGGCGAATCCGCAAGATACACCTTGGCGTTGGAATTCAGTTCAAAAAAACGGTTAAGACTGCCGCCATGGTCAAAGTGATGGTGTGATAGAACTACCACGTCAACGGAATCGATTTTTATAGACAAATGTTTCGCATTATCGACAAATGCACCTGAAGCCCCTGTATCAAAAAGAATCGAATGATTATTAAACTCAATATATAAAGATAAACCCCATTCTGAAATAAGACCCGGTTCAGTGATGCTCTCTCTGTTTTCAATCAAGGTTGTTATTTTCATGTGCCGATCCTTCCTTATGCTGCAGCCTTAGAAGCCCAACGCTCAAGCTCAGCCGCGCCGCTTTTTAGCGTCGGCTGGAGCGCCATGTTGGGCGGCAATTCCACTATGACATCCATTTTTCTATGGTCTCAAGCTCGTCGGCGACTTGTGAGCATACATGCTGAAAGTGATTGGCAAAGTGTTGATTCCATATTGTTTGACACCAGATTCCAATGAAAAGTGTCGCTAGACGAACAGTTGGGGGCTCTGCCCCCAAACCCCCGGGATTTATCGCTTAATTCTCCAAAGGGTTAAAAAACAGAGAGAGTGAGATGTTTCCCACACCCTCTCCGCCCTTTTGTAGAAACCTGGCAGGCGCTCGGGTTGCTTCCCAGCATTGCCCTATCCTCCTGCCAGGGAAGAGCCTTAGATACGCTAAACCCGAACAACTTTAGCCGCTTCAGGGAAGTTTTAAGTAAACGAGCTTTTATCAATTTCCCTTGTCGGTATCATGACCAAACAATTCCTCAATTGTCGTGTTCCAGGCATAATATACTAATTGTTTGATTACATAACCCACCACCTCGTCGCCAAGCTCAAGAAAGCACTTATCTACACTCTTAAGCCTCAAGGCGGAGCTGGATGCCCGACTCTGTCACCCATATTCCATCTCATCGATTGAATCAGGATGCAAAATAATTGTCACCGGCATTACCTCCCGGTCTAAAGATCTAAGAGAGATCAGTTAAAACCCGGTTAAAATTCTCCACATCAATTAACTCCTGCCCTCTGGCGGCTGCGTCGAGAAGACACCCCTTGCAGAGGATATTAACCATTGCGGGTATGCCTTTTGCCCTCTCCTGGATTCTATTGAGCACATCATCCGGGAAAAGGGGCCGGGAGCAGCCGGCCATTTTGAGTTGATGAGAGATATAGGCTTTAGTTTCTTCATAAGTCATCCCACCAAGATGGTAGCTGGTATCCACCCGGCGCCAGATAGGCGTCATATGAAGCGTGCGCAGGGTGGAACGAAACTCCGTCTGGCCGGATAGAATCACTGCTATGGGCGAAAAAGAATCAGATTTGAAATTCAGGATGAATCGAAGTTCCTGTAACATAGATATCTCAAGCATTTGAGCCTCATCAATCGCAATTACACAGGTAAGCCCCTTAGCTTCATAGAAATCGGCCACCATGTCCTTAAACTGTTGTTTGAGCTTGGGCATTTGACCAGACGGTTCAACAGCCAAGCGGTCTAAAGCCAGAGTGTAGAAGTTCCTGGGGGTAAGATTAGAATCAGCAATATAAACAAAAAAGTAATGATTGGGGTCAAGCCTGTCCCCGAGCATCCGCAACAGAGTAGATTTGCCGGCCCCCACTTCTCCGGTAATAACGGCCATTGTTCGCCTTTGGCAGGTGTAGAGCAGCCTGGCCAGAGCTTTTTGAGAACTGCCTTGATTCATACAGGGACTGACTTGCGATATCCCGTTCAAACGGGGGGGTAATCAGATCAAAGTGCTTCATAAACATATCGTCTACTCCTCCGGCTTAGAGTAAGATAAGTCCTGCTGATTCTTTTGCTTTAAAAGTTCCAGGTAATTAAGACCGGTTGCCGGTTGGGTAACACCTGTCTCTTCAGCGCCGGCTCCGTGGTCCACATGTTCTAAAATCTTTAGCAGACAGGCATCGGCATAGCGCTGACCATCACAGTAAACTTGAACACTACTTGTGTCGAAAGGGTCGTAGCGGACCGATATTTTTGATCTGGCAAGCTCCAGCGGGGCCTGGTATTCTGACCCGTTAAGCCTGAAGACGCCGGTCTTGTCCGCTTTCCTGGTCTCTTCCACCAGGAAGGCGTCAACCAGGGTTGCAAGTTCAACCCGCCGGAGCGGATAGGGATCCGACTCGAAGCAAAGCATGGGTTTTTGCTTGATGGCGGAATGAACTTTTTCATGATAGTGCTGCCGGACCCAAATGAAGAAGTAGTCATTAATCTCGTCTAAAGACATGGTCCTCTCCCTGAGCATGGTCTCTATCTCAGGCAGGAAGCTGCGCTGGACTGTCGAGAACATACGTTCTAATTTCCCGCGTCCCTGGGGGCGGTAAGGTCTGGTATGGGAGAGATGGATGCCGAGGCGGCCGCAGATGCTTTGTAAATGGTGTGAGGAATAGATCTGGCCATTATCAACGTACACTTGTTCTGGGGAGCCAAACTTTAAAATCGCCTTCTTCAAACAGTCCTCCAGGGCATAGGATTTTTCCTCTGTATAGAATTGACCATGGGGGCTGATCCGCGTTGCTTCATCCAGCCAGGCGATAAGATAGAGCTTGATTTTCCGTTTGGGATTGTCGGGATCGGTG
Organism: Deltaproteobacteria bacterium; assembly: GCA_020062745.1. GTDB lineage: Bacteria > Bacillota > Desulfotomaculia > Desulfotomaculales > JAGUVT01 > JAGUVT01. The sequence continues at coordinate 4,278 of JAGUVT010000078.1, read as the reverse complement.
ATATGGAGCATATGGCAGGTATCTCCCTGCCAGCGCTGATTGCGGTGCTTGGGAGAAAATCGCTGATATGCTTTGGACTCCTTTTTCCCCAGTTCTTTGGTGATACCTTCCCGCTCAAAGTGGTCATAAAGAGTACTCCGCTTGAGTACACCTTTAGGGACTTTGCCCGACATCTCCAGTATCTTAATAATCTGGCTTACAGGCCGCTTTTGATTCTCCCGTTTCAGGGCGACAGCCAACTCAAAATACTCCTGTGGTATTTTTGCAGACCCGGGGCTTGTGGATTTGGGCATTAGCGCGTCATAACCTCCTTCCCGGTATTGCTTAAGATAGCGCTCAATTGTCCGGATACTGACCCTTGTTTTTCTGCTGCCGGGGATTTGATAGACTTTCCCGGCGGCTTCCCGGATAAGATCGGCAGTCTCACCAAAGTAGAGTCTTTCCCGGCTGACAATGGGTGAAATGAGACGATAGCGAAAATTAGCGATCTCCTCTGCCTTTCTGCAATCCAAGAGCATCACCTCCAAGGTGATTGTCTCACCGGAAGGATTGGGTCACCATAATTATTTATGTTGGTTTATTGTAAAACCAAGCTGGAATTTGGCAGTTCAAAGATTAAATTCCCGGCAGATAGAAGCGCCGGGAACTTTGGCAGTAGAATCTGGAGTTTTTTCGGCATCTTACCGGAAGAAAAGATCTCCCCCAAAGGTCATGACAAGTTAACCGGCGCCGGCAGCACCGGGATTTCTGCCGGTGATCCCCTTACGGCTAAACAAAAGATACGGATTAAGAACATTGACCCAGGCAAATCCACAAAACCCAAAGTCAGGGGAGAAGGTAGCCCGGCACCGGCCGATTAGCTCCAGTATTTTTCTGGTTTTTTCACGACATGTCCTGAGGTTGCCACTGACCCAGCCGGATAACTGCGGGGAATGTGCAAGCTTCTCCGTCAAGGCCATCATCAGCGCTCCGGCTTTATCGCGGAAGATTCTCCACCAGCGGGCAACAGTGACAGGGTCCACGTCCATAAGTTCGGCTAATTCTTCTATGGTATGCGTATTAAAGCATATGCCGGCGATGGCTGCTTCTCTTATTACATCCAGAACCCTGGCGTACGGGATAATGAAGCATGGTAGTAAAGCATGAGACTTTTTACAATTTGCGCAATAAACTCTTTGAATGGAAAAAGGCCCGAACGGGGGCGGTGTTTTTCGGGGATAAGTTCCAAAATGCTGGTAAGGTCTTTGGCATATGGGGCATACTCCATACCAACAGGCTGCAGTTCGATAATATGATTCTTTTAGGGTATTGACTGATCCGCCCTTTACGTTTATGCTAATCATGCGGGGAGGTGCAAGCCTCCTTTGTGAGGAAGGGCGAGGGTTTTCTGTCAGGAAAAGTGGCCTCGCCCTTCGTATTTTTTGTGTTTTATTATTTTCGAAATCTATATTCTGTTATTATTTCTGAATACCTGCTGGTTTTCTCTGCTAAAGAAGGGCATAAAAAAACCGCCTCTCGGAAGGGGTTAATACATACCAGATTCTCTTCCCTCTTAGTATTATTTCATGGACTCCCAGGTTCTTAGACTACCGACATGCGTGTTCAGAATCTCGCTCTTTACTAATGACAGTTTAAGCTGGATTCAACAGGCAAAGGTTTCATGCTCGGTCAAAGCATCCTGAGCCAACTTGTGGGCCTCGCTGCCGCTCGCATGGCCCTTGGCTTTTGAGCGCAAGAGCTGGACTGTTCGCAAGCCAGCCAGCTTTTGAACCCGCACCCCCGTGCCGGTCTTGCTCAGGAGCTTTTCGAGCAACGCGATCGTCTTGTCTTCCTTTTCGTATGGAACTTGCACTTCATCGAGTCGAGTTCGGATCGCTTTTGTTTCGAAGCCCTCGATGACCAACTTTGCAAGATCCATGAATGCCTCGGCCCATTCATCGTGACTCTCCGTCAGGGGGATATTCACACGCTCAAGCAGCTTCTCGTCCCGAAGTATCCACCACGCAACCTTGTCATTGCGCCAGCGCTGAACAATGGCAAGGACCTTTCGCAAAGACTGCTCGAAGCTCACGAACTCGCCCTGGAAATCATTGATGAATGCACGTTCGGAGATACTGGCTTTCGGCGACTCGTTGTAGGAGAGCCAGTGCAACTGCTCCTCGTACGGAAGGCGGCGCAGGTAGCAGATGTAAGCGTGTACCTGGCCCGCTTCGTTGACGTCCATTGCCTCAAGGTGCCACGCCGCCCGGCATGAGACGTCGCGCTCGCCCACCGTGTACTTGTCGCGGTCCGCCTTGTACTTCAGCAGAACCTCCGGCCTGAAAAACGCAGGCGATAGTTCGAAAGGCAGCGTGTTTCCCTTGGCCTGAAAATAGTTCGTCGTGGCCGCAGGGTCGGTGGAGATTTTCGTCACACGCTTGTTGCGCCAGTCGTAAGCAATGAACTGGGCATACTGCTTGTTCTTCTTTCCAAACCATCCGTCCGTGATACCCGTGAAAATGGCGTGGGGAGAGCGACGGAGGCGGATAACCTGGACACCTCGCGTGTAAGCCGCATAGCCAGGCATGACTTTTCGGCGGTAGAAGAAATCTGGCGATTCGTTGATTTCCTGCTCCGGCCCATCTGACCAGCCAGAGAAACCGGAGCGCCGCAGCAACGTGAAATCAAACATCCTTACTAGGGAGGCGTTGGACGCCGCAAGATACTCTTCCAGCGGCTCCCACTTGAAAGAGACGAGGGCCATGTTGCTCCCCTTGTCTTCACGACTGGTTACGGAGACAACAGCCTCAAGGTCGCCGTATTCATTGAAACGGCAGTAAGCCCGCTTTTCAGGATGCCAATGGATGCCTGTGAGATGGGTGTACTCCTGGTGGAGTTCGTAGTAAGTGCGGCCCGGACCAGTCCAGCCTTCGAACGTCCGGCCAAAGATCAATTGCGTGGCATTCTCTAGAGTCTTGGTGCCTGTCCCACTAAGGCCGCGCTCAACCCACACATCATCACGCCCGCCTCCGGTTACATAGCTGGCTATTGACGTATAAGGGTTTAAGCTCCAATGCAACAAGTCGTTCTGGTCAAGAGGCATGAGCCGTTCATTCGGAACGGCTACCGAGTGAATGAAGGTGTATTCCCCCGACGCGTAAATGACCAGCTCATCGGCGCAGGCGTTCTGGCGAAGGAAATCGAGATGCGCCTTAGCTTCCATCCACTCGGCAAAAAGCTTGGAGTCCGCCGGCACTTTGTCGAGGCTAGTGATTGCCTCAATCAGCTTCTTGTGTTCGTAATTGTGCAATCTTCTCTCCTGTTACTCGACCTTGATGAGCTTGGCGTAACAACGCTTGCTTTCGCGCCGCGAAGCGGTGCGAACGCCCAAACTCAGCGGCGCCGTTAGGCGTCCGCTGGAGTGCCTTGTTATGTGCTGGAATCATACTTGTCTTTTCACTTTTTCATGTAGTTTTCTATTCGCTTGTTTCTTGATCTAATAAAACTAACCGCTCCACTTTTGTATAAAAGATATTGGTTAACATCAACAAATGAGGGACGGGCACTGAAATCATCAAATGGCAAATAAAATTTGATATTGTTGTATTTATCAACCAAATCATTCAGCAAAAAGAAATTTACATAACCTGTAAAATCGTCAAACAAATCGAAGAACTGTTTATACCTTAATAGGGTTAAATAAAGAGGACTTTCTTGCTCAAGATAAAAAAGGCGAATGCATTCTAATGTTAAGTCAAACCTATCATCAATTAAGCTATTTACTCCACGGGCTTGATTGATTGTATGTTTCCCATCAATTCTGTTATTTGGAAAGACAATATAAGCACCAATGGTGGAGCCCACATCAAAAAGCTCATTTACTTCATTGGGAATTTGCTCTGTAAGCCACTGCTTCCGTTTGTGATTTCTATACGAGTGTGTTATGGCATCGCTGCCCAAAAAAGAATTCTCCAAGTTTTGATTTGTGATACAAATAAGCCCCATTTTTATTATCGCTTAATTCGAAGAGATTACCATTTGGCAGTGGTTTACTCCATAGTATCTTATGGTATCTACGGAGTGTTGGGCTGGTGCTGTCAGGATCACCGCCATTTGAATCAGAGTAAAAATTAAAATGTGTATCAATTATCATTGTTGTTTTACGCCTCAAGCCGCTATTTTCGACACATTGTTGTTAGCGCATAATGCGGCGCTGAGCGGTGCCCGAAGGGCATCCGTTCCTGTGCCTGGTTCTCCCGAAGCGAAGCGGAGGGCAGGCACAGCCGCTCAGCGCCGCAT
>JAGUVT010000012.1 GCA_020062745.1 Deltaproteobacteria bacterium | reverse complement strand
AAGCTGAACATCGGGGCTTCAGATGGGGATTCTACCCCATCTGAAGTGAAAAGAGGAACCCCCACTTATAGAAGTGGGAGTCTTAAAAAATCAGATAAACCGGTGGAGCGTTTCCGGGCAGCCTTTAAATAAATAATCTTTGCGAGTAAAAAAGAGGCAGTTTGAATTTTATGCCGGTTTTATTTACAGGACAGGGGGTGGTATTATGGCCCTGAAAACCAAAGACTTATTGGGACTGCAGGATCTGACGGCTGCCGAAATTGGGCATATTCTGGACACGGCCGGGCCGATGAAAGAAATTATCCAGAGAAATATAAAGAAGGTGCCTACTTTGCGGGGCCGCACGGTAGCCACCCTTTTTTATGAGCCCAGCACCCGCACCCGGTCTTCTTTTGAGCTGGCGGCCAAGTACTTGAGCGCCGATACGGTTAATATTGCGGCCGGATCCAGCAGCGTAACCAAGGGGGAGGGCCTTAAGGACACCGCCCGCACCATTGCGGCGGCCGGGACCGATGTGGTGGTTCTGCGGCACCCCCTGGCCGGCGCCGCCGCTCTGATTGCCGGCGCCGTGCGGGCTGCTGTAATCAATGCCGGTGACGGGGCCCATGAACACCCCAGCCAGGCCCTGCTGGATCTTTACACCGTGCGGGAGAAGAAGGGGCGGCTGGAAGGGCTGGCGGTGGCGATTATCGGCGACATTATGCACAGCCGGGTGGCCCGGTCCAATATTTGGGGTTTTACCAGGATGGGGGCAAGGGTGCGGCTGGCCGGCCCGGCCACTTTGCTGCCGCCCGGCATCGAAAATTTGGGCGCGAAGGTTTGTCACAACATAGAAGGGGCAGTGGCCGGCGCCGATGTAATTATGGTTCTGCGCCTGCAACTGGAAAGGCAGCGGCAGGGGCTTTTACCCGGAATGAGGGAGTACGCCCGACTTTTCGGCTTGAATGAGGAGCGGCTGAAGCTGGCCCGGCCCGACGTGCTGGTGATGCATCCCGGCCCCATGAACCGGGGCGTGGAGATTGTCGCGGCGGTGGCCGACGGCCCGCATTCGGTGATTGACGAACAGGTGACCAACGGGGTGGCGGTACGCATGGCCCTCCTGTACCTGCTGGCCGGGGGAGGTGCGCACAGTGAAGCTGCTCATTAAAGGCGGCATGGTGCTCGACCCGGCGGCCGGGACGGCGGAGAAAAAGGATGTCCTGATCGTGGACGGTAAAATAGCGGCAGTGGACCGGGGCTTGAGCCGGAGCGGCGCCAGGGTGCTGGACGCCGCCGGCAAGCTGGTGGCACCGGGTTTTATCGACATGCACGCACACTTGCGGGAACCGGGGTATACCCATAAGGAAACCATTGTTTCAGGCAGCCGGGCAGCGGTCCGGGGCGGTTTTACGGCCGTGGCCTGCATGCCCAACACCGATCCGGTGGCCGACTGCGGGGCGGTGGTGGCCCACATCAAGAGTGAGGCCGCAAAGGCAGGGCTGGTCCGTGTTTATCCAATCGGCGCCATCACCAGGGGCAGCCTTGGTCTGGAACTGGCCGAGATGGCCGACCTGAAAGAACACGGCGCCGTGGCCGTATCCGACGACGGCCGGCCGGTGGGCAGCGCCGCCTTGATGCGCTCTGCCATGCAGTACGCCCGTATGCTCGGCCTGACGGTGATCTCCCACTGCGAGGACGAGAGCCTGTCGGCCGGCGGGGCGATGAACGAAGGCTTTATGTCCACGGTGCTGGGTTTGAAGGGTATTCCGGCGGCGGCCGAGGAGGTAATGGTGGCCCGGGACTTGATCCTGGCCGGGCAAACCGGCTGCCGGCTGCATCTAGCGCACGTCAGCACGGCCGGTTCGGTGCGGCTGATCCGGGAGGCTAAAGCCAGGGGCGTATCGGTGACGGCGGAGGCTGCGCCGCACCATTTTACCCTGACCGAGGAGGCAGTGGCCGGTTACGACACAAACACGAAAGTGAACCCGCCCCTGCGCACTTCTGAAGATGTAGCGGCGGTCAGGGAGGGGCTGGCCGACGGAACCATCGACGTTATCGCCACCGACCACGCTCCCCATGCGTTAGAAGAAAAGGATGTGGAATACGACCGGGCGCCCTTCGGTATAGCCGGCCTGGAAACGGCCGCCGGCCTGGTCTGGAGCGAACTGGTGAACAGCGGCGTGCTGACCCCGCTGCAGGCGGTGGCCAGGCTGACCTTGAACCCGGCCCGGGTGCTGGGCATACCCGGCGGAACGCTGGAAACGGGTGCGGACGCCGATCTTACCATCATCGACCCGGAACTGACCTGGACGGTGGATGCTTCCCTCTTCGAAAGCAAGGGCAAGAACACGCCTTTTAACGGACGCCTATTGAAAGGCGTGCCGGTGGCGACGATAGTGGGCGGCCGGATAGTAATGAGCGGGGGTAAAATATAGGCTTTCCTTGAATTTAGCGGAGGTGTTTTTGTGCAGGCAATGTTGGCGCTGGAAGACGGCACCGTTTACACCGGCCGGTCCTTCGGGGCCGGCGGCGAGCAGTGGGGGGAAGTGGTTTTCAATACCGGCATGACCGGCTATCAGGAAGTGCTTACCGACCCTTCTTACTGCGGTCAGATTGTAGTTATGACCTACCCGCTGATCGGCAACTACGGCACAGCGAGAGAGGACGACGAATCCAGAAAATCTTTCGTCAGGGGTTTTGTCGTGCGGGAGGATTGCCGGCATCCGAGCAACTGGCGGGCCGGCGGGACCATCGCCGATTTCCTGACCGGGGAAAATGTGATCGGGCTGGCCGGTATAGACACCCGCTCCCTGACCCGCCGCCTGCGCAGTTACGGCGCCATGCGCGGCGTGATCAGCACAATTACTGCGGATGCGGGCGAACTGGCGGAACGCGCCCGGAGCAGTCCCTACCTCACGGGGCAGGAACTGGTGCCGCTGGTTGCCGCCAGAGAGGCCTACACCATTCCGGGCAGCGGGAAGCGGGTGGTGTTGATGGACTTCGGGGCCAAAAAGAACATCGTCCGTTGTTTGGCAAAGCGTGACTGCGAGGTTATTGTAGCGCCGCCGGATACCGGCGCGGCGGATGTGCTGGCCTTCGAACCGGACGGCATTGTGCTGTCCAACGGGCCGGGCGATCCTGTAGATGTGCCTTATGCCGTCGCGGCGGTGCGGCGGTTGATAGATAAAAAGCCCATCCTGGGCATCTGCCTGGGCCACCAGATCCTGGCCCTGGCCATGGGGGCCAAAACTTATAAAATGAAGTTCGGCCACCGGGGCGCCAACCACCCAGTAAAAGACCTTGCAACCGGCCGGGTTTACATATCGTCGCACAACCACGGTTTTTCAGTGGATGAAGAATCGCTGGAGGGCCTGGATATTTACGTCTCCCACCGCAACCTCAACGACGGGACGGTGGAAGGCTTGAAACACAAGTTTTTGCCGGTCTTTTCGGTGCAGTACCACCCGGAGGCGGCCCCCGGGCCGGCCGATTCGGAATACATCTTTGATCAATTCCTAGCAATGATGCGCCAGGGAAGGAGATAAACATGCCACGCCGCAAGGATATTAAAAAAGTAATGGTAATCGGCTCCGGCCCCATTGTTATCGGCCAGGCGGCCGAGTTCGACTACGCCGGCACCCAGGCCTGCCGGGCCCTTAAAGAGGAGGGCCTGAAGGTTATACTGGTTAATTCCAACCCGGCCACCATCATGACCGACGCCAATATGGCCGACCGGGTCTACATCGAGCCCTTGACGCCCGGTTTCCTGACCAGGGAGATCCGCCAGGAGAAGCCGGACGGCCTGCTGCCCACGCTGGGCGGCCAGGTGGGTCTCAACTTGGCCCTCCAACTGGCCGAGTTCGGCGTACTGGCGGAAGAAGGGGTGGAACTTCTGGGCACTCCCCTGGAAGCCATAAAGCGGGCCGAGGACAGGGAGATGTTCAAGGACATGATGAAACAGATCGGGGAGCCTGTTCCGGCGAGTGTGATTGTTTCCGGCCTGGCCGAAGCCGAAGCTTTTGCCCGGGAAGCCGGGCTGCCCCTGGTGGTGCGTCCGGCCTACACCCTGGGCGGCACCGGCGGCGGCATCGCCCGCACCATGGAAGAACTGAGGGCGATCACCACAAGAGGGTTGAAGCACAGTATTATCAGCCAGGTGCTCATTGAACGCTGCGTCCTGAACTGGAAAGAACTAGAATACGAGGTAATGCGGGACGGCGCCGACAACTGCATCACCATCTGCAACATGGAGAACATCGACCCCATGGGCATCCACACCGGGGACAGCATTGTGGTCGCCCCCTCCCAGACCTTGAGCGATAAAGAGTATCAACTGCTGCGTGCCGCTTCCCTGAAGATCATCCGCGCCCTGGGCATCGAAGGCGGCTGCAACGTCCAGTTTGCGCTTGACCCGCATAGTTTTGAATATTACGTGATTGAGGTGAACCCCAGGGTTTCCCGTTCATCAGCCCTGGCTTCCAAGGCCACCGGTTATCCCATTGCCAAGGTGGCGGCCAAGATTGCCGTCGGGCTGACGCTGGACGAGATTAAGAACGCGGTTACCGGCAAAACTTACGCCTGTTTTGAGCCGGCCCTGGATTACGTGGTAATCAAGTTCCCCCGCTGGCCATTCGACAAGTTCGCTCTGGCCGACCGGGCCCTGGGCACCCAGATGAAGGCCACCGGCGAGGTGATGGCCATCGACCGCACTTTTGAAGGGGCGCTTTTGAAAGCGGTGCGCTCCCTGGAGATCGGCCTGACGGGGCCGCTGGTGGACGGCGCGGGGCAGATGAGCCCGGCGGAGATCGAAGAAAAACTGGCCGCTCCTGATGACGAGCGCATCTTCTGCGTGGCTGAAGCCCTGCGCCGGGGGATGACGGTGGAGCGGATTAACGAAATAACCGGGATCGACCGGTTCTTTCTGGAAAAGATGCACGGGCTGTTCCTGCTGGAGGAAGAAATTCGCCGGGCCGGCGCAGACGTTGAACTGCCGGCCGGGCTGCTGGCCCGGGCCAAGAAGGCCGGCTTTGCCGACGCTTACCTGGGGCGGTTGCTGGGAACCGGCGAGCAGCAGATCAGGGATTTACGCCGGCGTTACGGTATTTTACCCGCCTACAAGATGGTGGATACCTGCGCGGCCGAGTTTGAAGCCCAGACCCCCTATTACTATTCTTCTTACGATGCGGAAAATGAAGCCGAGCCGACTGGCCGGCGCAAAGTGGCGGTGTTGGGCTCCGGGCCGATCCGGATCGGCCAGGGCATCGAGTTTGACTACTGTTCGGTGCACTCGGTCTGGGCCCTGCGGGAAGAAGGAATAGAGGCCATTATCATCAACAACAACCCGGAGACGGTGAGTACCGACTTCGATACCGCCGACCGGTTGTACTTCGAGCCCCTGGTTGCCGAGGACGTGCTGAACATCCTGGAAAAAGAGAAGCCGGAGGGAGTTGTCGTCCAGTTCGGCGGCCAGACCGCCATCAACCTGGTCCGGCCGCTGGCCGGGGCCGGGATAAAAATTCTCGGCACCCCGGTGGCCGGCATCGATATGGCCGAAGACCGGGAGAAGTTCGACCGCCTTTTAGTTGACCTGGATATTCCCAAGCCGCCCGGCCGCACGGCTTTTTCCGTGGCCGAGGCGCAGGTGATCGCCCGTGAAATCGGTTTCCCGGTACTGGTCCGCCCTTCCTACGTCCTGGGCGGCCGGGCCATGGAAATTGTTTATAACCGCGACGAACTGCTCGACTACATGGCCTCGGCGGTGAAGGTGACGCCGGAACATCCGGTTTTGGTGGATAAGTACCTGTTCGGCAAGGAGCTGGAAGTGGACGCCATCTCGGACGGAGAGGATGTTTTAATTCCCGGGATTATGGAGCATATCGAGCGGGCCGGCGTGCACTCCGGCGACAGCACCGCCGTCTACCCGCCGCAGACCTTGAGCCGGGAAGTGAAAGACCTGGTTTTGGAGTACACCACCAGGCTGGCCCTGGCGCTGCAGGTTAAAGGCCTGATCAATATCCAGTACGTGCTGCACGACGGCCGGATTTACGTGCTGGAGGTCAATCCCCGCTCCAGCCGGACGGTGCCGTACATGAGCAAGATTACCGGCATCCCGATGGTCAACCTGGCCACGAAGGTGATCATGGGCCGGACCTTGCGGGAGCTGGGCTACCGGGGCGGGCTTTACCCGGAAGGCCGTTTTATCGGGGTAAAGGCGCCGGTTTTCTCCTTTGCCAAGCTGCTGCAGGTGGACATTTCCCTGGGACCGGAAATGAAATCGACCGGCGAGGTAATGGGGGTGGCCCGGGACTTTGAGTCGGCCCTGTACAAGGCAATGGTTGCTTCCGGCTGCGAGTTTCCCAAAAACGGCGCCATTCTGGCCACCATCGCCGACCGGGACAAAGCGGAGGCGCTGCCCGTTATTCAAAAACTGGCCGGTCTGGGCTACCGCATCCTGGCTACCAGCGGCACTGCGGCCATGCTGGATAAAGGCGGCCTGCCGGTGGAAACGGTGAAAAAAGTGCACGAGGGCTCGCCGAACATCGTCGACCTGATCCGGGCCAACAAGATCAACCTGGTGATCAGCACCCTTACCAAGGGGAAAGAGCCCGACCGGGACGGCTTCCAGATCCGCCGGGCGGCGGTGGAGCACGGCGTGCCCTGCCTGACCTCGCTGGACACCATCCGGGCCATCCTGGGAGTGCTGGCCTCCGGCAGGGACGGCGAAGACGGCCAACTGGTGCCGCTGCAGGAGTACCTGGGGTAGTAACCTGACACAATAATCATCAGGACACTCATATTTTAAGAAATGCCAAACCCGTTTAAAAAACTTCCATTTTGCATAGATGTTCAGTCGTAAGGGATTATGAGTCCATTATATTTTCCTCCACATCTTGCCTGACGGATTCCGGGATCAGATCGCCGACCCGGCCGGTGGCAAGACAGATATGGGTATCTGCAGCGCCGTAATAAACCAGGATTTCGTCCCCGGCGTCCAGCACTTCCTTGTCACTGGCCGGCGCCGCGCCGCAGGTGAAGACAACATTCGGCACCCAGCTCTCCCCTTCCTTTCCGATCTCGCACTCGGTTTCGGGAGAGAGGACCGGATTCGGCGAACGGTAGAGCAGGCGCTCCGGATTGGCGAGGTCGGCCAGGACAACGCCCAGGCGGTACACCCGGTTCCGGTCGACACCGTGGTAGATCATCAGCCAGCCATATTTGGTCTTGATGGGCTGGGAGCCCGCTCCGATCTTCAAGGAGTCCCACATCCATCCCGAACGCGGGCCCAGGATGATCGAGTGCTCTTTTTTGGGAGCCGGAAATTCGAGCTTATCCAGGTGGGCCATCCATATGCTGGGCTCTATCCGGTGGTAGATAATATATTTCCCATTTATCTTATCTGGAAATAGGATGGCGTCCTTGTCCCAGATGTCCTGGAAGGCAAGGCCTTTTCTTTCCCATTTGTCGAACCTTTTGTTTAACAGGTCATCCAGCCCGATGGCGGCAGCCGCGATCTGTGCGATGACACCGTCGTAGGCAGTGTAAATCATAAAGATCTTGTTGTCGATAATAGTTACCCGCGGATCTTCGACACCTTTTTTTTCCGTCCTGTCCTGCGGCACGAAAATCGGCTCCGGCAGCCTCTCCAGCACGTTGCGGCCGTCCGTCACAGCCAGCCCGATCCGCGACACCTCGTCATCTCCGTACGCCCTGTAGAGGAGGTAGACCCTGTCTTTTACCCGGAACGCCGCCGTGTTTAAGACGTACTTGCTTTCCCACGGGTGCTCTTTGATCGGACTCAGCAAAGGATTGCCCGCGTACCTGACGAGAGGCTTCGCCGGCGGGTAATCCTGCGACTCCTGCACCACTACAGTCACATCTTCCGGCTTTATTCCCAGAAGGACGTCTATGAGGTTTTCGCTGGCCCGGCCCTCACCAATGAGTTGGACCACCATTTTCATGATCTCGCCGGGGTCGTACCCCAGCTCTTCATATATCTCCTCAAGGAAGTCGTGGTTGAACCACTTTTCTTCGATATGGCTGAAAAGCGGGGAGGGGGCGCCCTTTCCGCCCTTGTAGCTGAAACTGGCCCAGCTCCAGACCGAACACGGCAGGAAGGTGCCGTCGGCCAGGACCTGGCTCAAGCCGTAGCCGTCGCACATCATTTTGATCAACCGGGCCTTTTCGTTGTGGCCGACATCCGCCAGCCTCAGTGACAGCGCCCGGAACTGGCTGACCAGCGCCCGGTGGTGAAAGTTTTCAAATATACTGTTCGCGGAGAAGGCAATGGTTTCGTAGCGCCCAACCAGGGAGTCGCGGATTTTGCCACCCAGGTTTTTCCTCTCTCTGGCGTAAGTTCTCCAAAGGATGTCGTAGTTTTCGGCCATCATGATGTGCCTGGCTATAAAGAGGATGAAGCGCAGCCTCGGGTAGGCCCCCCCCATCCCCTTGTTCAGGGGCCTGACCAAAATCCTGGAAGCAAGCTTGTTGAAGTTGGAGATATTCCCCAGTTCTACCGGGCTACCCAGCACCTTCTCGCCCACTACGATCGGCTTGAGTTCTACCTCGCCCATTCCGTCCGGCCGCAAATTGTCCAGCATCCACAGAAGCGACCTGTCCCGGTACTTCCTGGTCTCAACCCGGTCGGCCAGGCTGACGGCATCCCGGATGTCTATTTTTTTAATCAGTTCCCTGGGTGTCTTGCATCCTGCCGGGATCATGAAATTGAGCGGCGGGAACCGGAGCAGCGCCTCCCGGAAGACCTCATCCTTTATGGAAAAAACCAGGGGGGAGTGGAAAAGCCGGAAAAGGCCGTCTACAACCTGCCCGGCTCCTTCCTCTGTGTAAAGGTCCCCCGGCAGCAGCCATTCCATCGTTTTTTCAAGTTTGCTCAAGAATTCTTTCATACACTGGATGATCGTTTTGGAATCGGCGCTTTCCGATGTTTCCAGCCCGTCGCGGATGAAGCGGCTGAAGGCTTCCTGGTAACGGGACTGGAGGCGGTCGAACATTTCTTCCGACGACACAACCTTGCCTCTCCGCCCCTCTATTCTTTTGGGCAGGACAGTGGGTATGCCCGGTATAAATTCCAGGTAGTGGGCCGGGATGAGAGACGGCTTCATTTCCAGGTCCTTCTGCTCCCACATCAGCACAAACTGCTCTCTCAACCTTAAAAAATCTTTTCGTTGTTCTTCTTTGGCCGACGCCACCCCACTTGAGACAATAAGATCGATATCGACGTTTTTTACGCCTTCCAGTTGTTCCTCCACGGACTGGATGTAATCAATCAAGCTGTACACCCGCCCGCTGAAGGCAAAAGTGAGCGCGTTGAGGATGTCGTCCCTGCGCACGCCGGCAACAAACCAGTATTTGAACAGCAGGCGGTATACGATTTCAGCCCAAACTTTTCCTTCTATTCCGGGATCTTTGTCCGGTACCGGCCCAAGGCCCCAAACCCCTTCGTAAATGCAGTCGTGGTAGGCAGCGTCATAAAGGTTCTTTTCCTGGTTGTGTTTGTCCCTGAACATGTTCAGGTCCCAGGCGGGGGAGCCCGGCTTGAATGGTGCGGCGCCGGTCTTGCTGTTGTAAATATCGGGCGTCCTGATGATGAACCTGCTGCCGGTCCAGTAGTCTTCATCCCTCTTTATACATTCAAACAACGACCTGGCGCTTTCCTTAAAGACGTACTTTAGTTTCTCAATCGAGATATGTTCCAGCTTGTCGCCGAGTTCTACCTCGCAGATCTTTTTGTTCAAGCGCATGGCCCGGCTCACCAGCCAGGGGTCGATTCCAAAACCCCGCGTGATGTCGGGCCAGAATTTTATATCCGCGCAAAAGTCCTCCACGGTATCGTGCGATATGGCGTAGACGTCGCCCAAAGAACCCCTCATGTTATACCCGTAAAAAACCTTCAGCAGGGGGGCCGTGAACAAGCTCCCCAAAAGGTCGTCTAAATAGTGCCTCCGGAAAGAGGTCACCACGAAGTCATATTCTTTCCGGATGGGCTCGATCAGGCGGCTGATCCAGTCGGGCTGCAGCCCCCTGTCTTCCTCCCGCACCAGGTCGGCCGCAAAGATAACCGCGTCTGCTTCGAGCACATTGGCTATTTCTAAGATCGCCCTGATGCTGGCCCCCCTGCCGTTGCTCCCGGGCTTCATCAGGAATTCGAGGCGGGGGGTTTTCAAGTCCATACGTCTGATGGACTCCAGCATATCAGCGCCGATGGGATCCCCCACGCAGACAATAAGAGATTTGCGCAGGTCCTGGAAGCCGGCCAATCCCTCGTCCAGCACCTTCAGCACTTCCGGCAGGAGCTCCTTCTCATTGTAAAAAGGGATGCCGATGACCACATCGACTTCATTAAACGAATCCACCTGCTCAACGGCATCTTTGATGCTTTCGTTAAAAAGCGTCTCTAAATCTTTCAACTGCTCAACGCCCATAAATAACACCCCGTTAAGAAACAATTATTTTCGTGCCGGAAGCCTCACTCGCTACTTGAGGCCGGCCCGCCAATCCATTGCCGGATCTTTTTTTGCTATCGCCAGCCTGTCTTTCGCCCCAACGTTTTACGTACGCCAATCTCTTTCAAGGACGTTATCGCCTGGGCAAACGCCAACACCGACTCTGCGCCGCTGTTGGCGTTGCTGCCGGTCTCGGTGAGACCGTCCAGAGGATAGTCGTCCTTCAGGTTATATACCGGCACTCCCTGGCGGTTTTTGCCGAAAAACCAGTTGAAGGCCTTGTTTGCCAGGTCGCGGTAGTTTTTGTCATGAGTCTGGCGCAGGGCCTCGCAATAAGCTTCTACGAGGCAGCCGATCTCTATGGGCTGCTGATCAAAGATAGCCCTCTCCGCCCCGTTAACCAGCCAGTCCTTGTTTCCCACTATGTCGAAGTAAGCGCCGTTGTACTGGATGCTGGTGAGAAAGTTTAAAGTCGCCAGCGCCGTAGCCAGATAGGCTTCGTCTTTAAGGATGCTGTGCGCCAGCATTAAAGCGAAGGGGAGCTTGGCGTTAGCGTAGGTGACAGAGGGCTCAAACCAGTCCCAGCCAGGTCTTTTATTGTCTTTGTAGCGTTCGACCAGGTAGTCCGCCCCTGCCCTGAGCAGTTCGCCCGCCTCGGACGCCTCGGGAAATTTCTTCAGGTAGTCGGATAATCCACAAATGCTGTAAGCCATCGCTTTTGGATAGGTGGACAGCGGTAGTCCCGGTTGCCGGCCGGCTATGGCCCGGTCGAATATTTCCTTTGACAGAACGGCTATGGACGGGTCCGCGCTCAGGGCGGCGGCGCTGCCCAGCCCCATCAATACGCGGCCAAAGGTGTCGTCGCCACCGTCTTCGTCCAAAATCCGCCGGTCGTAGCCTACAAAATTATGGAACCGCCCGTCCTCTTTCTGCACATAAAGGATGAAAGCCAGGTATTTTTTGGCCAACTGATAATACCCGGGCTCATTGTCAAAGCGAGCCGCCTTCATTATTATCCCCAGCGCCCTCCCGACATCATCGGCGGAATAGCCGTGCTTTAAGTCGGGAATGCCGTACTTGGTGTGCTGGAAGACGCCGGTGTCATCAGTCAAGCGCTCAAACATATTGTACAAATTGCGTTTTCTCAGATAAACCTGGCTGCTGTTGTAGACCACTTTGATTTTCTGCAGTTTTTTCAGCGAGAAGTCTTTACAAACCTCTTTGAACAGGTCGTGGTAAAGTTCGGCCACCCGGGACCAGATCATCGAGCGCCCGTATTCGTAAGCGGCCCGGCGCGTCTCCTGCATGTCCTCCCTGTTGGATAAGATCCCGCTCATGGTCCCGGCCAGGGCTTTCGGGTTATTGAAGGGCACCAGGTAGCCGCGGTTTTCGGCTAGCACTTCCCGGGCGTACCAGTAGGGGGTGGAGATCACCGCCTTGCCCAGCGCCACAGCGTAAGCCAGCGTCCCGCTGGTTATCTGCTCCAGCGAATGGTAGGGGGTGATATACAGGTCGGAGGCGCTGATGTAGTTATAAAGCTCTTCATACGTCACAAACTTGTCGATGAACAGCACGTTGTTTTCCAGGTTATTTTCGCGGGTCAACTTCTGGAGGCTCTCCCGGTACCTTTCCCCGTAAATCATGGCCACTTCCGGGTGGGTTTTGCCAAGTACAATATAAAGCAAATCGGGGCAATCGCGGACCACTTCGGGCAAGGCTTCCAGGACCAGCTCGATCCCCTTGCCGGGATTCAGCAGGCCAAAGGAAAGAAGCACAGTGCGGCCGGCCAGGCCCAGTTCCTTTTTGAAATACTCCGTTTCGACAAAAGGAAGGTCGGGCACTCCGTGCGGGATCATCACTATTTTCTCCGGGGGCACGTAGTATATCTCCCGGAGGATCTCAATGGCTTTGTTGCTCATCACCACTACCCGCTGGGATCGCTGGATAACCTCGATGAGGGAGGTGTAATAACCAAGAGTTGGTTCTTGCAGTACAGTATGAATGGTTGTTACGACCGGTTTTTTCAGTTTTTCCAGCAGCCTTGCAACTTGGCGGCCCTCCGGACCGCCGAACAGGCCGAATTCATGCTGCAGGTTGACCACTTGTAAATCACTTGCATTGATGTGCCCCGCGGCTGCAATGTAGTCGGATATTTTATTTTTCTCAAAGACAAAATCCACTTCCGGGGGGTAGTCAACCGGGGGAAGTCCGTCTACCGCTACAATTTTTCCGGCAGATGCATACAGGCTTTGGTAGGAAGTGAATAAATTATGCGTAAAAGTAGCAATCCCACACTTTTTCGGTACATACGAACTGATCAAACACGGGTTTATTACTTTTTGATGCAAAAATATTCACCTCATTGTAATTATACAACAAAACAAATGGTGATACAACCGTACTGCCGGTTTTGGCGGACCTGCGGCTCTTACATGGGGCTCCTTGATTTTTCCAGGCACATGGCGGCAAGGTCACTGATGCGGGCGGTACCGGCGCACATGA
Organism: Deltaproteobacteria bacterium; assembly: GCA_020062745.1. Lineage (GTDB taxonomy): Bacteria > Bacillota > Desulfotomaculia > Desulfotomaculales > JAGUVT01 > JAGUVT01. The sequence goes on along the minus strand of JAGUVT010000012.1, from coordinate 3,032 downwards.
CTTTGTCCGCGCCGCCCCAGTAAATCTTTACCGTGCCGTCCTCCTCCGGAACAGCCCCACAGCTAAAGACCACGTTGTGCACGTAACCCGTAACCTCCCAGGGGTCTTCCGGCTGGAGAATCCACTCGTCGGCCACACCCAGAATCCGCGACGGGTCGTGCAGGTCGTGCAGGATCACGCCCAGCCTGTAAACGGCCCCGTCCATCGTGCGAAAGACGCCGTGGTAGATGTTCAGCCAGCCGCTTTCCGTCCTGAAAGGTGTGGCGCCGGGACCGATCTTCATTTCATCCCAGTGGTAGCCGGCCGGCTTTACAATGACCTTTGAGTCGCCCCAGTGAACAAGATCGGGTGAGTAGGAAATCCACATGGACCAGGGGCTGATTTCGGAATGGGGGCGGTCCAGCCGGACGTAACGCCCGCCGAACTTCTGCGGGAAAAGCACCACATTGCGCAGGTCCGCCTGCGTGATCAGGGAAATTCGCTCGACGGATCCAAAGTCCCTGGTCCGGGCCAGGCCGATTCTCACCCCGTGCCTGGAATAGGCGCTGTAGGTGATCAGAAAATCATCGTCAATCCGGCAGATGCGCGGGTCCTCAACGCCGTACTCTTCATACTCGCCCAAAACCCCGTCCCGCGACGGGGTCATGAAAGGCTCGGGCCGTACTTTAAATTTATAGCCGTCCGCACTTTCAGCCATGCCCAGGATGGAGCGGCCGTTTAAGAGGTGCGAACGGAAGATCATTATATAACGGCCATCTGCTTTCACTACACCCGCGTTGTGGACCGTGGCCACGGGGTAGGGCACATCGTCCCTGGTCAGGATCGGGTTCCCGGCGTACCTCTTGACAACCGGCTCCCTCTCTTTAGGGCTCATTGCCAGGCCTCCCCATATTTATACTTTTTTGTCGATTATTTTATGATAAACGCTCAAATAATCCTCCACCATGCGTTCTCTTGAAAATCTCTCCTCCACTATTTTCTTGCACTTCCGGCGCGATATCGCATCCAGGCTGCGCACCGCCTCTGCTGCTGTGCAAACGTCACTCACCAGGAAACCGTTGGCCCCGTTTTCGATGATCTCCGGCATGGAGCCCTTATTGAAAGCCACGACAGGCGTTCCGCAAGCGCCCGCTTCCACCACGGAGAGCCCGAACGGCTCATTGAAATTGATCGGGTGGAGCAGCGCCCTTGCTCCGCCAAGCAGTTTATTTCTGAGTTCCGGTCCCGCAACACCTATGTACCTGACTCTGACGCCGTCGAGGTGGGGCTCAACCGCCGAATGAAAATAGTCCCTGTCCTGAATGACACCAGCCAGAATCAGCTTCATCCCCGTCTGCCCGGCAATTTGGACAGCCTCTGCGGCCCCCTTGTCCTGGTGAATGCGGCCGAAAAAAAGCAAGTAGTCCCCCGGTGTCTCCTGAAAAGTAAAGTTTTCCAGGTCGATCCCGTGGTAGATAGTGGCTATGTAGTCAAGCTCCGGCGAGCGGTCGGCGTTGCTTATGGATACGTAGTGCGTCTTGCGGTTGTACTTTCTGTATACGGGAAGGATCTTCGGTGATGAAAACCCGTGGATGGTGGTAAGCACCGGGGTGTCCGTCAGACCTGAATAAGTAAGGGGCAGAAAATCAAAATGATTGTGGATCAAATCGAAATCCCCCGCTCTTTCAAACAATTCGGATATGTGAAGACATTCCCAGACCTTTGGGTCAAGGGTCTTGTCCTCCTCATAAGGCCCCGGCGCGACAGCGTGGAGCTTCGCCCGGGTTACGGAGTCGGCCGTGGCGAAAAGAGTCACGTCAATCCCCCTGACGGCAAGTCCCTCGGTTAAAAGCGACACCACCCGCTCCCAGGGGCCATAGCCTAGCGGGGGAGTCCGCCAGGCTATGGGAGCAAGCATGGCTATCTTCATCGCTTTAAAACCTCCACCTGAATTATTTAAATCCCTACAATCTTCCATCAAGCCCACCGGCTTTAGCCGGTGGTTGTTTAGTTTTCCCCCGAGGTGTTTTCTTTTGCCAGCGCCGCCTTCAGCAAATCCCCCAGATTATGCCCGATAGAGCCTTGATCACTGTATTGGGCGATTAATTTTTGATTGACCCTGTTGGCGTTTTTAGAACTCTTGTAACCGAATTCGTCTTGCTTTTCCGGCTGCCGGTGCCCGCAGGCCCGGTCCTGGCAGACCAGCATTTTCCCCCTCTTGCCGTTTACCAGCAGCATGAACTTGCTGCAGACAGGACATTTGGTTTTTGAAATATTGTCCGCTTTATAGACGGCCGTGTCGGCGATGACGCTTTTGACCAGTTCCACGGTGTTTTGGCGGATGCCGGCCATGAAGTCCGTTTTGCTGCCCTTGCCCCTGGCAATATCGGCGAGCCGTTGCTCCCACTGGGCCGTTAATTCGGGGGTTTTTAGAGCCGGGGCAACCAGTTTGATTAACTGCGTGCCCTTGGAGGTAGGCGCCAGCTCCTTGCCCCGGCGCTCGATATAATTGTTGTAAAGCAGTTTTTCGATGATCTCGGCCCGGGTGGCCGGTGTCCCCAGCCCGCTCCCTTTCATGGTTTCGCGCAGTTCTTCGTCTTCAATAAATTTGCCGGGGCTTTCCATGGCCGTCAGCAAGGTGGCTTCGGTATAGCGGGCCGGCGGCCTGGTTTTTGATTTGTTGATTTTACAGCTTTTTGTCTGCTTAAGGTCGCCTTTTTTGAACAGGGTCAACGTTTGCTCGGGGAGCGCGTCGTCATTTGACTCGTCTTTTTCTGCCGCCCTGGAGGTGACCCCCCGCCAACCCATATCCTTGACAACCCTGCCCCGGGAGTAGAAATCCTCGCCGTTGATTACCGTAACCATGGTGGTCTGGTCGTAGCGGTAAGGTGGGTACAAAACGGCGATAAAGCGCCTGGCGATTAAGTCGTACAGGTTTCTTTCCTCCGCCTTCAAGGACGTTAACTGCAGGGGCTGTTCGGTGGGGATGATGGCGTGGTGGTCGGAAACCTTGCTGTTGTCAACAAAGCGTTTTGTCGGCGTCAGAGTTTTTT
>JAGUVT010000102.1 GCA_020062745.1 Deltaproteobacteria bacterium | reverse complement strand
GTGGAGCCGGAGGTAGTCTTGATGGATGAACCCTGTTCCAACCTCGACCCGGTGGCTACCGTTCTAATTGAAGAACTGCTCCGGGAGCTGAAGGCTTTTTATACTATTGTTATTGTTACCCACAACATGCAGCAGGCGGCCAGGGTCTCCGACTATACAGCTTTTTTAATGCAGGGGGAATTGATTGAATACGCGGCCACGCCTGATCTTTTTATCGGCCCGCGGGACCGCCGGACTGAAGATTACCTGACCGGCCGTTATGGGAATATATACCGCCATGGCGCCTTTCCTTGACATAGACACTGCCGCACTGTGATTTGGCGTAATTTTTCAGTTCAGCGGCGCTGCGCGCCAGTTCGTCCGGACTGTTGTAACGGTTGCTGCTGCAATCAAGCACCGCCATGGAGATAGTCATGATGGGCGAACAGCTTGTCTTGCCTTCCCGGGTGCAGGCCGGGACAGATCCTTTCTCCCGGTCTGCAGGGTCGTAGAACTCCGTGATTGCTTCATCGAACGCTTTAATTATATTCCGGCAGATGACATCTGCTTTTTCCGGCATGGAGATAATAATGAAATCGTCACCGCCGATATGTCCGACCATGTCGGCCGGCGCGCCGTATTTTTCAGTTGCCTGGCAGAGCAACCGGGCGGTCATTTGAATGACGAGGTCGCCTCTCTCAAAACCATAGTGGTCGTTAAAATATTTAAAGCAATCCAGATCGGCGTAGATGACGCTGAAGGGCTTTTTGCTGCCGAGGCGGCCGAGCAGTTCTTCCTCAATGCGCCGGTTGCCCGGCAGGCCGGTTAAAGGGTTGGCCAGGCGGGCGGTTTCCACCTGCATGCTGGTGATCTTGTCCAGGAGGCCGCGCACGGAAACCAGACCCTCGTATGTTTTTCCCCTGGTGACGATAATCGAATCGTACAATTTATTGTGCGGGCGGCACATGGCCATCTGGCTGACCGCTTCCAGCGGCGTGTCGTCTTCCACACATAAAGGGCGGGTGTCCATCAATAAAGAAACGGGCCTTTCGGTGTAGATGGCGAATCCGTACTGGCCGGCGAGTTGATAGAAAAACTTGTCCCTCATTACCAGCCCCACCGGCGAATTGTTTTCCAGAATAGCTATTCCTTCCACTTTGCTGTGCCGGGCAAAGAAATTCATTACCTCCCTGGTGAGGGCGCCGGGCGTTAAAGTGGCGACTTTTTCGCATACGGAGCCGATGGGAATCATCCGGCCGGCGCGTATTCTGTTGAGCTGGCCGGGTACTTCGGCCAGGTAGTGGTGCGCTTCATTATTGGTATCCGGCGGTGGAAAGGCCGGCCGGGCGATAAAATACCCCTGCCCGAGCGGTACGCCCATTTCCACAAGACAGGACAGCTCGGCGGCGGTTTCAATCCCCTCGGCAATGATTTTGGAGCCGGTTTTTTCGGCAAAGGTTAGAAAGGTCTCCATCAGCACCCTTTTTACCGGTATCTTGTCGATGTCCTTGATCAGCGAAAGGTCGATTTTGATGAAGCCGGGCTGAAGTTCTGCCACGGCCTGCAGGCTCGAATAGCCGGCGCCCACGTCGTCCACGGCCAGCAAAAAGCCGTGCCTTTGAAATTGCCCCATGGCTTTGCGGAAACTGCTGAAATCCGCGATGGAAGTCCTTTCGGTTACCTCGAATACCACCTGCTCCGGAGCCACTTGCAACTCAGCCAGCAAATCTTTGATCCCTCCGGGCGAAAACAGCGGGTCGTTGATAATCTGCGGATTCATATTCAAAAATATTTTTTCTTCTTTTTTCAGCAGGCCGGATATGCCGGCCAGGGCCTTTTCCCGGGCGATTCTTTCCAAAGCGTAGAGGTCGCCCGTTTTTTCAGCGTGTTGGAAAAGATTCAAAGGTGAATAAAAGAAGGAGTCCCGCGGCCCGCGGGACAGCGCCTCGTAGCCGGTAACTGCTCCTGTCTGCAGGGATATTACCGGCTGATAGACGATATTGATATTTTTTTCCCGCAGCAGTTTGGTAAATTCGTTCCGGTATTCCGCGTCGTTGCCGTCCGCCTGTTCTCCAGCCGGCCGGGCGGCTTCCCGAACGCGGGTGTGGGGAGAGCCTTTTCCGTTTTTCGGGCCGATACCGGTCAGGTTGACGTACAGCTCGGAAATTTTTTGGGCCAGATTTGGCATGGAATATATCTCCAGGCATTTTATTTAGACTTAAAATAGCATTTTCTTATTAAGATTATGTTTAGACAAGGTTAAATTTAGAAGAACATGGTCAAATAATAGGACTTTAAAGAAGCGTTTTTCAGGCTTCTTTAAACTTATGTTGAGATTTTTCATCAGTTTTCTTCTTTAACCTGCCGGGCAGGCAGTATAATCCCCGTCCCATGGCGAAAATTAGCAGTTAGCTCATTTTTGCCGGGCCGGGAGGTGTTTTTACGTTAACGGAGCCGTGCACCGGACGGCGTCCAAAATCGGGGAAGGAGCCGATTCGGCCTGGTGCTGCGCTGCGGTTGGGCCCGGCTGCCCGCCGTGCGGTAGAGCAGACTGCCGGCGTTTAACTTGGCCGCCGGCCCTGCCGCCGGAATTGCAGCCGCATTTGGTCAGGCACCCGGCCGCCCGCATCCCGCTCACGGCTGTCGAAAGGGAGGTTTTCTGGTACGGATGCCCCTGGTCCGGCGACGGCCGGCCGGCCCAAAATAACGCCGGAAATCCTGGCCGGGTACCTGGCTGCCGCCGGACTGACCTGCCCGGCCGGCCGTCTCTTAAAAGCGATTCCCTCCCGGCGCGGTCCGCTGGCCGTTTGCGCGCATATCCCCGCCTGCCGCTGTGTCCTGCAGGTGCGTGACCTGCTCTGCCGGCAGGTTTTCCAGGGCGAACAAGAGCAAACAAGAGAACCGTCCCTCTGTTTGTCGTCCCTCTGTTTGTCAAAATTATTTCTTCGCATATAAAGTTCTGTTTATTTGTGCCGAAAATAAGACCTGGTAACTGTTTAAAAGTTGCCCGCCACTATATTTTTTGCCTCGCTTTTCAGCAGCGGGGCCTTGTTTTTTAGAGATTGAAAAAACTTCCCCGGCTGCTTAAAATAAAAGCGGCAGGTGGAATAACGGTGGTGATACCATGGCGGACGGCGGGAAAAGAATAGTGATCAGCATGTCCAGGCGTACGGACCCGAGGTGGCATGCCGGTACTTTCATTAAAACTTTGCGTGAGAAATATCCTCCGGGGAGAGTGCATACTGTCGTGATCTGGACCAAGTTTCCGATGGCTCTGACGGCGCCGCCTTACCGGGAGGTGCTGGAAGCTTACGACCAGTTGTGCGTTTACGTTACTGTTACCGGTTTCGGCGGCACGCCCCTGGAACCGGGCGTTCCCGTGCCAGATGACGCCCTGGCGGCAATTCCGGAACTGATTGAGCTGGCGGGGGACCCCCGCCGCATCAGGATAAGGCCCGACCCCTTGCTGGCCTTGAGGAAAGACGGCCGCCTTATCACAAATATCCCAGCGTCCAGGGAGATAATGGTTAAGGCCGCCGCGCTTGGGGTTACTTCTTTCAGCACGTCTTTTATGGAGAACTATCCCAAAGTGGAGCGCCGTTTGCGTAAAAATGGTTATACCGTGATCGATCTCGCGCCGGAGGAGCGGGTTGAAATAATGTCCGGACTTTTGAAACTGGGCGAGAAACTGGGCGTTACCCTAAACGCCTGCTGTGTTGCTGGTTTCCCTGTGTCGGCCTGTATTGACGGCCGTTTATTGACCGGACTGCACCCGGACAGAGAGGTCTGCCGGACGGACCGGGCCACCGGACAGCGGAAGAACTGCGGCTGCACCCACAGCGTCGATATCGGCTGGTACAGCATGAAATGCCTGAGCGGGTGCCTTTATTGCTACGCATCGTGAGCGCTACTCTTGCTTGTGGTGAAAGTACTTATGTTTTCGCGGGTTGCCGGTATTTTTGAAAGTGCCCGGCCAGCCATTCCAGCGCGCCGTCGGTGTTTTGCCAGATCTTTTCGGCATCGCAGGCATATATTGCCGCTTCTTCTTCACTGCCTAAACTATAGTAATCGGGCAGGCGGTAGGGCTTGTGTTTTTCGCCCAGCAAGTAGCGGGGAACGTGAATATTTGATTCGAGCGCTTCTTTCAAATACAAGTCCGGCTTTCCTTTGCTTCCGCCGGTGGTGCGGAAGGACCAGAGCGCCCTGTTGTAAAGCATAAAACATGAAGGGTCATTTATATATTCGGCGAGCAGTCTGCCCGCTTCTTCATCCATTCCTTCTTCCAGCAGGCAACTGGCCAGAATGTGGCGGATGCCTTGATTATCGTTCGGGTTAAGGCGCATCGCTTCCCTGTAATGACCGATAGCCTCCTGCTTCTCGCCTTTTTTCCATAGACAGTCGGCCAATCCGGCCAGAGCTCTCATATAAGGCCGTGTTTCAAGGATACCCCAAAATCTCCCGGCGTTCTTTCTGAAAAACAAATCCCCAAGGGCCATTTTACCGGCCAGGACGCCTTTTTCATACATCTCCAGGGATTCCTGCGGGTTTTGGCTTTCTTCCGCCAGAAGCACGTAAGCGTCGGTGCAATATGGTGAGATTTTCAGTGCCTGGCGAGCGAGGTTCAGACGTTTTTGCCGGCTGTCTATTTCCCATGCTTCGCAGATCAATTCCTGGGCCCGGCCGAGTTTTTCAGCGGAGAATTTATGCTCTTTAGCGGGAACGGGTTTGTTTTTAGTTGATTTCGCAGCAGGCTGTTTCAAACCGCCTACTTCTTCAATAGATGAAAGATCTGCCGGGAGCAGGCCCGGGCCTATACCGGCGTTTGCAGGGAAGCACTTGATAAAGTCCGGGTAGGCCGGTGTGTTTCTGGGATGATTTGAGGTCAGGTTGTCCTGCCACTTTTTGAATTTGCTTTCATTGTGACCCAGTTGCAGCATATATTTGTAAATCAGATCCTTATTCCGGTCGAGATTTTCCGGCCGGTGGTCGACAATATTCGAGAGGACATAATGGATGTGATCTTCAATGTCTCTGACAATCCGTATTCCCGAGGCAAAGCCGCTGGGCGGGTTTAGTGGCTTTATTCCCAGTTTTACCAGGCCTGCGAACAATTCAGGCGAAGAAATAAGCTGAGGGACATACACGGCGTCGGGCATTCCCCGCAAATATTGCTCATCTTCTCTTTTGCTCCAACTGTAATAGAGAAAATCAGCCAGGGGCACCAGGGTTTTGGTGGTGGCAACCCTGAATACAAAGCTGCCGCTGAAATGATCCCGCATTATGTAATAGACAAGATGCTCCTTTTTTGTCTTGTGGTAGTTATTGATATTGACTTCGACAGCTTTTTCCTGATATTTCAGCATCCCGTTTTTTAACACGTAAAAATGCTTTGATACCGAGACCAGCAATTGATGCAACTGGTTTGAGTATTCTGTTTGATACCGAAGGCGCATATAAAATTCCTCCCCGGTAATTCAGCATTGATTTTTCTGTCGGAATAGTTATTCTTTTCGGGATGGGCAACCGGAATCCTGCCATTGATGAAAATATTACAACTGCAGCTCAACTCGTCCATGCTTTCGGATATAATCAGTAATCAGCTGGAAATTGTTAACTCGCTGGGCCAAATGTTTTGATGAAATAGGTTGTATTTATCCTATTTTGCGTATAATATAAAAGTAGGAGGTGTTTTGAATGAATATTAACACAAACAGCCTGGTATCCATTACCGAGGCCAACCAGAATTTCTCCAAAGTGGCCCGCCTGGTTGATGAGAATGGTGTCGCGGTCATTTTGAAAAACAATGTGCCGCGTTACATTATTACCGAATTCAGCCAATTCCAGGCGGAACAGGTGACGGATAGCGAAGATGTGAAAAGCGTCGCCGGTCGCCTGATTGCCAAGCACCGCGCTGCATTCAAGGAACTGGCCAAATGAAACGTCTCTTTGAATAATATTATACTCCAAGTATGCCAACAATTCAAAACAGAAGTTGCACTTCTTTTGATTATGTTTTACAATTAAAGAGCAGGTAAAACATAAAGAGGTGAGGTTTGATGCCGACGGTCAAGATCTCTGCCAAGGGGCAAGTGGTCATTCCGTCTTATTTGCGCCGGAAACACGGTATCCAGGCGCCGGGGCGGGCTTTGATTACGGAAAAGAACGGAAAAATTGTGATTATTCCTGCCCCGGCCGACCCGGTTGCCGGAGCGCGGGGAATGTTGAAATCAAAACAATCATTAACCAAAGAGCATGCCGTTTACAAGCGGGAGGAACGTAAGTTGGAGGAAGACCATGAACAGCGGCTGCCATGAAAATTATATTCTCGATGCCTATGCTGTCATTTGTTACCTGGAAGATGAAGCAGGAGCAGAGGAGGTAGGCGCTTTATTAAAAAAGGCCTTAGACAAGAAAGCCAGGCTGTTTGTAACCTGGACGAATTTGGGCGAAGTGTATTACCGGGTATGCCGGAAATATGGGGAAACAGAAGCCGAGAGGGTGCTGGGTACCGTTAAAGGCTGGCCTGTGGAAATTTTGGCAGGTGACGAGGAATTAACCATATCATCCGCAAAAGTAAAAGCTGCAAATGCCCTGTCTTATGCCGACGCCTTTGCCGTCGGCGCGGCGCTGAGAAACAATGCCGCTGTCGTGACCGGTGACCCGGAAATTAAAAGCGTTAGCGATAAGATTGGTTTTCCATTGTTGTGGTTGGGCTCTGCCGGCCTTTAGAAACCGGACAGCATCAGAGACTATGTTCTTGGTGCGAATATTTATGTAATAGACAAGATGCTCCCTTTTTGTTTTGCGGTAGTTGTTGATATTGACTTCAACAGGTTTTTCCTGATATTTCAGCTGCGGTTTTGTGCTCATGATTTGCATAAAAAATCATTCAAATGAAAATACTAACTCTCGATCCCTGCTGCCAGTGCAGTAGGGATCTTTAATTAATAATGCTGCGGAGGGAGTTTGGTTTCATGAAGGCAGTGGTCATGGCCGGCGGTGAAGGTTCCCGCCTCAGGCCGCTTACCTGCGGCCGGCCGAAGCCGATGGCGCCGGTTTTAAACCGGCCGATGATGGAGCATGTCGTAGATTTGTTGAAGGAGCATGGTTTTTCGGAAATCGGGGTTACCTTGCAGTACCGGCCGGAGGATATCCGGGAGTATTTCGGCAGCGGCGCTGACTACGGGGTGCATTTCCGTTATTTTGTGGAAGAGACGCCTTTGGGCACCGCCGGCAGCGTGAAAAACGCGGCCGCTTTTCTTGACGAAACTTTTCTGGTGATCAGCGGCGACGCCCTCACCGACCTGGATCTTACTCAAGCGGTGGAGTTCCACCGCCGGCAGGGGGCGATGGCCACGCTGGCGCTGACCAGGGTCGATTGTCCGCTGGAGTATGGGGTAGTTGTAACCGGCGAGGGCGGGCGGATCATCCGGTTTCTGGAGAAGCCGGGCTGGGGGGAAGTTTTCAGCGACACGGTCAATACCGGTATTTATATTTTAGAGCCGGAGGTGTTGAATTACATCGAGCCTGGCCGGATGTTCGACTTTAGCAAGGATTTGTTTCCCCTGCTTTTGAAAAATAATAAGCCGCTCTTCGGCCTGGTTTTGCCGGGCTACTGGTGCGACGTCGGCAGCCTCCGGCAGTACCTGGAAGCCCATTACGACGGTTTGAGCGGGAAGGTGAAAATTAAAATACCGGGGCGGGAAGTATCTCCCGGAGTTTGGGTGGAAGAAGGAGCTTCAATTGACCCCGGCGCTTCAATCGATGGGCCGGCCCTGATAGGCGGCAACTGCCTGGTGGGCGGCGGGGTGAGAATAGAGCCTTTTACTGTGTTGGGACAGGGCTGCATGGTGCAGGAGCGGGCTTCCATCAAGCGCAGTATTGTATGGAACCATGTTTACGTCGGCAGCGGCGCCGAGTTGCGGGGGGCCGTCGTTTGCAGCCGGGTCCGGATTCAACCGGGGGCCGGCATCTATGAAGGGGCCGTGGTGGGTGACGATTCGGTCATCGGCGGCGGCAGCGTGATCAAACCGGATGTTAAGCTCTGGCCGTATAAGCGGGTGGAGGACGGCGTCACGGTTCAGCGGAATGTGATCTGGGGGACGTGCCTGCCCAGGAAAATCTTTGGCTTTGAGGGTGTTACGGGAACGGCCAACGCGGAAATAACACCGGAGTTCGGCAGCAGGCTGGGCGCGGCTTTCGGTTCAGTTTGCGGCGCCGGGTCCCGTGTTCTGGTAAGCAGCGACAGTTACCCCGCTTCCCGGATGATCAAGAGTGCACTGGCCTGCGGATTGCAGTCGGCCGGCGCCGGTGTATGGGATGCGGGAGCGGGCACGACCGCCATGCATCGTTTTGCCGTGCGGTCTCTGGGGTGCCGGGGCGGTGTTCATGTAAGGGTGTCGCTGTTGAATCCGGACCGGGTGACGCTGGTCTTTTCCAACAGCCGGGGCGGTAATATCTCCCGGGGCGAAGAACGCAAGGTGGAGGGCGCCCTGTTCCGGGAAGATTTTTTGCGGGCGGAAGCAAGCCGTGTTTTACCGCCTTGTTATGTGCCGGGCGTATCCGAATCGTATCTGCGGGGTATAACCCGCAGCCTGGACGTCGGCGCTATTCGCCGGGCCGGGTTCAAGCTTGTCCTGGCTTACGACGAAGCAAACCTGGGGCGGTTTATATCGTGGCTTTGCGACGAACTGGGGATTAAAGTGGTGAATGCCTGCGGGCAGGAGCCGGAGGGGGAAATATGGAGCCGGCAGGCCGGCCGGGAAAAAGCGGCGGCTTTGGCCCGGATGGTTGAGATCGGCGGCGCTGATGCCGGCGCGGTGCTGGACAGCGGCGCCGACCGCCTGATTTTGGTTGACGAACGGGGCGGGCTGGTACAGGAAGATTTGCTGACGGCCTTAATCGCCCTGCTTATTCTTAAGGGCCGGGACGGACCGGTGGTGGTGCCGGTTACCGCTCCCCGCATTATTGAAAAAATGGCCGGCCGGTATAATGGCCGGGTGATCCGTACCAAAACGGCCTTGCCGGATTTTCTGGATAAAGTTTTAAGCCGGGAGGTGGATAATGTAGCGCAGTTCTTTTTGCATTTCGATGCCCTGGCCGCCCTGGGCCGGGTGCTGGAATTTATGGCCCGGCAGGGGGCTGCTTTATCCGAGCTGGTGGCGGAAATTCCCGGCTTTTTCGTTCACCGGCGGGAGGTGGCGGTACCCTGGGAAACCAAGGGCCGGGTGATCCGGCAGTTGATTCAGGACCCGCCGGCGGGTGAACTGGAACTGCTGGACGGGGTCAAGGTGTACCATCCGGACGGCTGGGCGCTGATTCTGCCTGATCCGGACGAGCCGGTTTGCCGGGTGTTCAGCGAGGCCAGCTCAATGGAAATAGCCGAGTCTTTAACCGATTTTTACGTAAAGAAAGTCGGCGAAATTGCCGGTCTCAAGAAGTAACTGCTTCTGGAGGTCTGCTTCCGTTATTTAAAACGTTATTGCGAGGGCGAAGCCCGAAGCAATCTCAGACCCTGCATGAAAAGAGATTGCTTCGCTATGCTCTAAATGACGGAAAAGGGTGGTAGTCTCAAGAAGTAACTGCTTCTTTTGCCGGCTGTTCCCGGTAACAGCGGTAGTCGAGGCCGGGGAAAATGTTGTTGGTGTATTCCAGGCGGCCCAGCCGGTCTTCGTCAATGCGGTTGCCGTTTATTTCCTCGTAAAGGCTCAGGAAATTATGCAGGTGGGTTTTGGAACGTTTTACGGCATAATCCACCATGGTGCCGGTGCTCATGATAAAGGCCCAGTCGCTGCTCTGCGCCAGGAGCAGCTCACGGGCGGCCTGGTTTAGCGCCCGCCGCTGCAGTTCATGCGCTTGCGGAAAGCGGCCGGCCAGCTCGATCATCCGGCCGGCGGCCATATGCAGGTGACGGTATAGCCAGTCGTTGGCGTTGCAGAGCCACACTTCATGATAGCCTTTGTTGCCCCAACTGGAGGCGCACGGCTGAACTACCTGGTTGCAGGGGAAGTATTGCAGGTATTCACCGGGGGTGATTGTTTCGATCGTATCCTGGTTGAAGGCAATCTTGCGGAACAGGTAATCCAGCCAGCGGGGTCCTTCAAACCACCAGTGGCCGAAAAGCTCGGCGTCGTAGGGGGCCACAATGACCGGCGGCCGGTCCATCAGGCCGGACAGGTACCGGGCCTGGTGCTGCCGGTTGAACATAAAGTTGCCGGCGTGGATGGCGGCTTTTTCTTCCGCCCGCCGGAAGACGTACGGCTCTTTATGGTCGGTTTTGCCGGTGATGCGGTAATATTTGATGCCGGTGTGAGTTCTGATTCCGTCGGGGTGAATGTATGGTTTGACATACTCGAAGTCCAGTTCGAAGCCGATATCGCGGTAAAACTCCCGGTAGTCGAAATCGCCCGGGTATCCTTCGCGGGCGCTCCACACCTGCTTGGAGGATTCTATGTCCCGGCCGAAGGCGGCCACGCCGGGCGGGCAGTAAACGGGGGCGAATATACCGTAGCGGGGCCGGTGCGAGGCGTAGAGCAGGCCGTGGCTGTCGGTAAAGAAGTATTTCAAGTTGAACTCTTTCAGGATGGCGTCCAGACCGGGGGTATAGCCGCATTCGGGCAGCCAGATGCCGGCCGGCCGGCGGCCCAAATGACGCGTATGCAGGTCCAGCGCCACTTTTATTTGTGCCCGCACCGCCTGCGGGTGCAGCATCATCAGGGGCAGGTAGCCGTGGGTGGCGGCGCAGGTGATTATTTCCAGATTATTTGTGTCCTGGAGTTTTTTAAAGGCGTTAACCAGGTTTCGCCCGTACCGGTCGCAGAAGACCGACATGACCTGCCGGAAGCGGTCCCGGTACATTACGGCAACTTCGTGAAAAGGACTCCAGCGGGTGCGCTGCACTTCTTTCTCGGCCAGTTCAATCAGTCTGGCCAGGTGGCGCACGTAACGCTCTTGTAGAAGATGGTCGGTAAGCATGGAAAGCAAGGTAGGGCTTAAGGACATGGTTAACCGGAATTTGACGCTTTCTTCGCTTAACCGGTCGAGGACCTGAATCAGCGGGATGTAAGTTTCGGTGATTGCCTCGTAGAGCCACTTTTCTTCCAGAAAATATTCGTGTTCCGGGTGACGGATGTAAGGCAGGTGCGCGTGTAAAACCAGGCACAGATAACCTTTGGGCATGATCTCATTCCTCCAAAAATTTATTAACCCTTAATTGTGGCGGGGCGGCTCAAAACCGGGCGAACTGATGCCCAACGGCAACAATCCGGCCCGTTCGGCTATTTCTTCTACAATCAGCGGCGAACTGACTCCCAGCGGCAACCGGCTGATGGAGCGGTAGATGCCTTCAATCCACATCCATTCTTCGTCCGTGCGGTCTGAAAGGGAAGCGCGGGGAGTGCTGGCGATATTGGAACGCAGTAAGGTGATAAAGCGGCCGTCCGGGAACATCCGGCCCAGGTCGACGCAGAAAGTGCGGTCCGGTTCCCCTACCGGAATGTGCCAGTTGTCGGTCTGTTCGCTGATTTCGATGTCCTGGAAATTATTGGCGTTGAGGCCGTTGAAAGGTACGCCGGTCACGTCGTACACTCTCAATACCGGCCGGGATGCAGTCCAGGCCGGCGCGCCGTAGGTCTCTTTAAATTTTTCCTGCCTGGTGGCGGTGATTTCCCAGTAGGCATAGAGCCAGTAGGGATCCCGGGCGAGCAGCACCATCCGGTCGACCCCATAGAAATGGGGCAGTTCCGGACCGGTGGCGACAGCCGCCGGTTTCCAAGTAGTGGAAACGGTGACCGGCGGCGCCAGTTCGGATGCTGTTTCAGACCGGAATGTCGCGTGTACGGGAACTCCCCCCCGGCTTTTTTGCAGTTTCTTTAAAAAAGGCTGGAAAAAAGGCCGGAAGACCTTTTCAGGCCATAAAAAAATGCCTGCTGCCAGCACTAGAATTATGACCAGAATCCAGAATAAAGTCATTAAACAGGTCCCTCCTTAAAATATATAAACATAATCGCTCTGACTTTGTGGCATAATTTCAATTGCGTCATCTCTTATTATTACCCTCTTGAAAAAGGTTTATTTATTTTAAAAAATGGTTTTTGAGGAGTGTCCGGCGTGCCCAGGGAAATAGTGCTGGGAAATGGTAATATGCTGGTTAACTTTGATTCTTTTCTGAATATGCGTGATTTTTATTTTCCTTATGTCGGCATGGAAAACCATATAAGCGGCTACAAAAACCGGCTCGGCGTTTGGGTGGAGGGGCTTTTTTCGTGGCTGGAGGAGCCGGGCTGGTGCAGGAAGAGCGGTTATAAGGATGAAAGCCTGGTAAGCGATGTGACGGCTGTTAACATGGAACTGGGTATAGAAATACTGATCAATGATGCTGTGCATTACCGGGAAAATATTTATCTAAAAAGAATTGTTATCCGCAACCGGCAGTCCCGGCAACGGGAGGTGCGCCTTTTTTTTAACCATGACTTCAGCATCGGGGGTTCCGATGTGGGGGATACGGCTCTTTACGACCCCAGTACCGGCGCTGTTTATCACTATAAACGGGACTATTATTTTTTATTCAACGGAAAGGCCGCTCGGGACGGAATTTACCAGTATACTACCGGCATCAAACGCTTCGGCCACCAGGAAGGAACCTGGCGGGATGCCGAGGACGGCTGCCTGACAGGCAATCCGGTGGCTCAGGGTTCGGTGGACAGCACGGTCAGTTTCCGGTTAGTGCTGCCGCCCGGGCAGGAAGCGACGCTCTATTACTGGATTATTGCCGGACGCAGTTTCGACGAGGTGGGAAAGGTAAATTCCCTGGTTTTGGAACAAACGCCGGCGCTGTTGCTGAAGGAGACCGAGTCCTGCTGGCGTAACTGGGTCAACCGCTTTGAAAGAGACTTTGCCGGCCTTTCGCCGGAAGTAGTAAAGCTTTTCAAAACCAGCCTTTTAATTGTACGTACCCAGGTGGATAACCGGGGAGCCATCCTGGCTGCCAATGATACCGATATTATGCTGACTAACCGCGACCATTATTCTTATCTGTGGCCCCGGGACGGGGCGCTGGTGGCCAATGTCCTGGACCAGGCCGGTTATCCGGAGATTACTGTTCCTTTTTATTATTTTTGTGAGAAAGCCCTGGCTGAAGGAGGTTTTTTGTGGCCCAAGTACAATCCGGACGGTACAGTGGGATCGAGCTGGCACCCGTGGGTAAAAGACGGCAACGCGCAGTTACCTGTCCAGGAGGATGAGACGGCGCTGGTGCTGTGGGCTCTCTGGAAATTTTACGAGCGCAATAAGAATTTTGAACTTGTTAAATCAGTTTATGAAACCCTGGTTAAGAAGGCGGCGAATTTTCTGGCCTGTTACCGGGATCCGGCTACCGGCCTCCCGTTGGAAAGCTACGACCTGTGGGAGGAGCGGCGGGGAGTTTTTACCTTTACCGTGGCTGCTGTTTACGGCGGCCTGCGGGCGGCGGCAAACTGTGCCCGGCTGCTCGGAGACGATCATAATGCGCAGAAATGGGAGCAGGCGGCCCGGGAAGTACGGGAAGGACTGCTTGAACACCTGTACAGCGAGGAACTGGGACGATTTCTGCGAGGTGTCTACTATGGTCCGGAGGGTGAAGCGATCAAGGACTTTACTCTGGAGAGCAGCCTTTACGGCGTTTTTGAATTCGGCATCCTGCCTGCCGGTGACCGGCGGGTGGTGAGAACAATGCAGGCTGTCAGGGAGGGGCTATGGGTGAAGACCAAAGTGGGCGGGGTAGCCAGGTATACCAATGACTACTATTTCCAGCGCAGTTGCGATATTGAGAATGTGCCCGGCAACCCATGGTTTATCTGTACCCTCTGGGTGGCCGGCTGGTACATCGCCGCGGCTAAAACACCGGCCGAACTGGAAGAAGCCGGGCGGCTTCTGGAATGGGCCGCCGGTCACAGTATGAAGAGCGGTGTTTTGCCGGAGCAACTCCAACCGTATACCGGGGAACCGCTTTCGGTAGCTCCCCTGACCTGGTCGCACGCTACTTTTATCCTGACGGTGCTGAATTATCTGGAAAAGTTTTTTGCCCTGCAAAATGCCGGTACTGGAAACTCTTGACTGTTTCTGGGCAAAGAAGGTAGAATTATGCTAATAAAACTGAGGGGGCCAGAGTAATGGACAAGTACAGATGTACCGTTTGCGATTATATTTACGACCCGGCCGAGGGCGATCCGGAGAATGGTATTGAGCCGGGCACCTTGTTTGAGGATTTACCGGAAGACTGGGTCTGTCCGCTTTGCGGAGTGGGAAAAGAAATGTTTGAACTGGAGGAATAGCTTAAATGAAGGCAGTGGAGGTAAAACCGGGAGTTTACTGGGTGGGCGGTGTTGATTGGGAACTGCGGTATTTTCACGGTTATCTTACTCCCAGGGGCACTACTTACAACGCTTACCTGATCGTTGATGAAAAAATCGTGCTGGTGGATACCGTAAAGCACTACCTGTTTGCCGAAATGTTATCCCGGATTGAGGACGTAATCGACCCGGCCATGATTGATTACGTGGTGGCCAACCACGTGGAGATGGACCACTCCGGCAGCCTGCCGGAAATTATGGAGTTGGTTCCCGGCGCCGGGGTGATCACTTCTCCACAGGGAGAAAAGGGCCTGCGCCGCCATTATAAGAAAGAATGGAATTTTCAGGTGGTAAAGTCGGGAGATGCTGTTAACATCGGCAAACGCAGCCTGCAGTTTGTCCACACGCCGATGGTCCACTGGCCCGACTCGATGGTAACCTACGTTCCGGAAGAAAAGCTGCTTCTGCCCAACGACGCTTTCGGGCAGCACATAGCGTCTACCGGCCGTTTTGACGACGAGGTGGGCTGGGATATTGCTTGCGAGGAAGCGGCCAAGTATTACGCCAACATCGTGCTGCTTTACGGCGATCAGGTAAAAAAGGCGCTGGAGGTCGTTTCCCAACTGGCGATTGACGTTGTGGCGCCCAGTCACGGCCTGATCTGGCGTTCCTATTTGCCGCAAATCCTGGCGGCCTACCGCAAATGGGCCAATAACGAAACCGACCGGAAGGCGCTTATTGTTTATGACACTATGTGGGGTTCGACGGAAAAGATTGCCCGCGCCTTGCGGGAGGGTCTGGAGGAGGCAGGCGTGCCGGTGGTAACGCGGTGTCTGAAAGAGAACCATATTTCCACTGTAATGGCCGATGCGCTTACGGCCCGGGTAATCCTGGTCGGCACGCCGACGCTGAACAACGGCATGTTTCCCACCGTCGGCGCTTTTCTCACCTACCTTAAGGGACTGCGCCCCAAAAAGCGGCTTGGTTTTGCCTTCGGCTCTTACGGCTGGGGCGGGCAGGGCGTAAAACTGGTGGCGGAGACGCTTGCCTCTCTCGAATGGGACATGCCGCTGGACGGCGTCAACATTCAATATATACCGGATCCGGGTGAACTGGAGGCGGTGAAAGAAACCGGCCGCGAACTGGCAAAAAGAATTTAGGAGACTGTTGAATTAGATGGCTGTGCCGGTGAATCAGCAGATGAAAATGTTGAGGGGGTTTTAGATGTTCTCCAATCCTGGTGACGAAACTATTAAAGATTTACTGAGAGGCTGCCGCACGGTGGCCGTGGTGGGCTTGTCTCAGAAGCCGGAAAGGGACAGCTATAAAGTAGCGCATTATTTGAAAGAGTGCGGCTACCGGATTATCCCGGTTAATCCGGCCTTGAAAGGCGAGGTGCTGGGGGAGAAGCCTTATCCTGCACTGGCGGCGGTCCCCGTTCCGGTGGATATTGTAGATATTTTCAGGCGCAGCGAAGAGGCGCCGGGGGTGGTGGAAGAAGCCCTGCCGCTTAAACCTAAAGCTATCTGGCTCCAGTTGGGGGTAGTGAACGAAGAAGCGGCAAAAAGAGCTGCCGCTGAAGGTATTACCGTGGTGATGGACCGCTGCGTGAAGAGGGAACACGGGCGTTTGCTGGGAGACGAAAAAGTTGGCGCTTCCTGATGTGCCGGCGCCGACCCCGGCCGGGCAAGACCGGGCTGCCGTGGTTTTGGAGCTTTTGGCCGGGGCCTATCCGGAGGCGGCTACCGGTTTAAAATACCGTACGCCTTTTGAACTGCTGGTAGCGGCCATTCTCTCCGCCCAGTGCACCGATAAGCAGGTAAACAAGATTACCGGCCGGCTCTTTGAGAAGTACCGCACGCCGCAGGATTTTGCTTTGCTTTCTGCTGATGAACTGGCCGGGGAAATTAAAGGGTGCGGCCTTTATCGCAGTAAGAGCCGGCATATTGTCCGGATGGCCCGTATCCTGCTGGAACGTTATGGCGGGCGGTTGCCGGAGAGCCGGCCGGAACTGGAGAGCCTGCCCGGAGTAGGCCGGAAGACAGCCGGAGTGGTACTGGGTGAGGCCTTCGGCCGGGACACCATACCGGTGGATACCCATGTTTTCCGGGTGGCCCGGCGTATCGGCCTGGCTGCGGGTAAAACACCCCGGCAGGTGGAGCAGGAGCTGCTTGCCTACATTCAGGCCGGGCAGCGGATGGCCGCCCACCACCGCTTGATTAATCACGGCAGGCAGGTCTGTACCGCCCGGCGGCCCAAGTGCCCGGAGTGCTGCCTGAAAGAATTATGCCTGTTTCCTTCTTGATGGAGGTGGTACCCGGTTGCATATTGTTTTAGTTGAGCCGGAAATCCCGGCCAATACCGGCAATGTCGCCCGCACCTGCGCCGCCACCGGTATCGCCCTGCATCTGGTGCGGCCTCTCGGCTTTTCCACCGAAGACAGGTATCTGAAGCGGGCCGGGCTGGACTACTGGCGCATGGTCGAGGTGCTTTACCATGACAGCTTCGATCAGGTAAGGGCCGCATATCCTGAAGGCCGTTTCTTTTTTGCCACCACCAGGGCCGGCCGCTCCTATACGGATGTAATTTACCCGCCCGGTTCCTTTCTGGTTTTCGGCAAGGAAACCGCCGGCCTGCCGACTACCCTGCTGCAGGCTAATGCCGATCATCTCATCCGCATTCCAATCCGGAACGAGGCCCGCTCTTTAAACCTGTCCAACAGCGTGGCGGTGGTGCTTTACGAAGCCTTGCGCCAGCAAGGTTTCCCGGGTTTGCGTTAACCGGCCGCCAATGGCCCGGCTGAAAATCTAATTTTTTTTGCTTGCAGGGATATTCCATCACGATGTTTAATTATCCTATACCCGACAAAGAGGGAGGTTTCCAACCATGCCTGACAACAATGAATTGGTCAATATGCTCCGTGGCGTCATTCAGGAGGAAATGCAGTCCGTCCGGCAAGAGGTGCGGGTTATCGTCCAGGAAGAGTTAAAGCCTGTCCGCCAGGAATTGCGGGAGTTAAGGACAGACCTGCAGGAGCTAAGAACAGACCAGCAGGAATTAAAGCAAGGCCTGCAGGAGCTAAGAACAGACCAGCAGGAATTCAAAGCAAGGCCTGCTTGCCATTGAAGCTGCAGTCGATGATTTAAGGGCCATTAACCGCCAAACACATAAAAAAATATTTACTCATCTCGATGCAATTTGGGAAGACATTAAGTATATCGGAAACCGTCTTGAGGTCAGAGAAGAAAAAAATTACAATCGCCTTTAAGCGCCTGCTCCGCCCGGCCAACGTGCCGCAAGTGTCAAGGGCACACGAGCCCCTCGACGTTTTCAAAATATTATATTTCAAGACCTGACCCCCCTATATGAAAGTCCGCCGTCCCTACCTGCCCGTTACTTGCATAATATTTATCCGGAAGGTGGATATAATAAAGCACAACAAAGCTATTCATAGAGAGGGGATAAGATCACAATTATGTCCAAAGTGATGAAATGCATGTGCGAGGAGTGTTACTACAACAAAAATTATGAATGTCGCGCTGAAAGCATTGAAGTACGGTCGAGCGGTGATCTGAAAGTAGAGACACCGGCAGGAAGCTGCTGTCATACCTTTAGACCAGGTAAGGAGGGGATTTAATGTTCAGGCATGAAAAGAATTTTCTCTATCCTGTAAAAGTATCTGGTCCAGATCCCGCGTTCGCGGCCATGCTCGTAGAACAGCATGGCGGGCCAAACGGTGAGCTAAGCGCTTGCACACAGTATCTTAACCAGGCTGTGGGCTGTAAAGACCAGATGATTAAGGATCTTCTTCTGGATATTGGGACTGAAGAACTTAATCACCTGGAGTTGTTATCAGAAGCGATCAAACTTCTGCTCGGCGACCCTACAATTAACAGCATCAACCAGGCCCCCACATTAGAATTGGCAGGGGGCGGCGGAGCCATGTACGTCAATTCGTCAGGGAATAACTGGACTGCCGGTTTTGTAAGTTCAGTAGGTGATGTGGTGGCCAATCTACACTCGGATGTTGCAGCGGAGTTAAAAGCGAAGGCTGTCTACCAACGGCTGCACCAACGCGCTATCGATCCGGGGGTAAAGGATTTAATTGATTTTCTTATCTCCCGGGAGGAAGCTCATGCCCAGTTGTTCATGAGAGCGCTTGAAAAAGTTCAAAACCAGGGTGTAATGCAAGATTTCGGTGACAAGCTTTACGCTAATCAGTACCTGGATTTCTCGACAGGCGAAACCAATCAAACTCCCGGTGTCTGGAATATGCAACCAGGCAATATACCGGTAGCTCCTCCTTCACACTAAAGACAGTTCCACACAATTAAACATCCATTTAAACATCCATTTTTTTAGCGGGGAGCGCAATGGTTTTGAGCGAACGGCAGAGCAGACACCGGTAACAGCGCTTGGCGAAGCGAGAATAACCGGGCCGGGGTGCGAAACCAGCGGCACACAAAAGATGTTTAAGGCGGGGGGCAAGCAGGGATTTATTCTTGCCTGCCCACCAGCCCTTTCGGCCCTGTTCATCCCTTTTTGGTTCCGGCTTGTCCTGGTTGGGCCGGCAGGTCCGCGCCACACAGCGCAAAACCAAACTGGGTAAAATGCTGGTCAAAAGCCAAAAAGCTGGTTATGCCAGGCTGCTCCATAACTGCACAACCCATGAAACGATCCTTCTACCCGGCGCCGGATATTATTACTCCAAGCACACCAAAAACTCATACCTTAAACCACACAACATCTATAAAAACCCTCAAATAGCTCTGACAAAGGTGTCCGGGCTAAGCTTAATTCTTGTTTGCTTCACATTTTTCTGATCCCCGCATAGGATAAAACCGGGTGGATACGGCAAAAGCGCTTTTTCGCCCGCCCACCTGTAAATGCCAAACTAATTGTTTTTGATCCGCTCTTCTGGATTTAAAATGCCGGCAGGTTGCAAAGGGGGAACTCCGGCCCGGGCAATGGCGCCCTCCAAGGGAGGATTAACAGGGTACCCGTGTTAGTCCGAGGTTTAAACATGAATTGGAGGGATAAACCGGATGTGTGGAATTGCCGGCTGGATAGACCGGGAAGCAGATCTTACCGGACAGCGGCCTGTCATTGAAGCGATGAACGAAACGCTTTCTCACAGAGGGCCGGATGCTTCCGGGGTCTGGCTGTCGCCGCGTGCCGCCCTAGCCCACCGCCGTCTTGTCGTGGTTGATCCGGAGGGCGGGGGTCAGCCGATGGTTCGCCGGCGCGGTGAAAACAGCTACGTGTTGACTTATAACGGGGAGCTTTACAACACCCGCGAACTGCGCCAGGAATTGGAGACATGCGGCCATACATTTCAGGGGTACTCCGATACGGAAGTGCTTCTGTTTGCGTTTATAGAATGGGGGACGGCCTGTGTTGAACGCTTGAACGGCATCTTTGCTTTTGCCGTCTGGAGCGAAGCCGACCGGAGCCTGTTCTGCGCCCGCGACCGGCTGGGCGTCAAACCTTTCTTTTACGCGCAGCGCGGCAGCGCGTTCCTGTTCGCTTCCGAATTGAAGGCGCTGCTTGCTCACCCGCTGGTTCAGCCGGAAGTGGACGCGGAGGGTCTGGCCGAGGTTTTTGTCATGGGTCCGGCCCGTACGCCGGGACACGGGGTTTTTCAAGGAGTTGCCGAACTCAAGCCGGGTCACGGCCTGGTGTACGACTGGAACGGAATCCACGTGCGCCGGTACTGGGCGCTGGAGAGCCGGCCTCATCAAGACGACCTGGATACTACTGCGCTCAAGATCCGGGAACTGCTGGAAGATACGGTCAAACGGCAGCTTGTGTCCGACGTGCCTGTCTGCCTGCTGCTGTCGGGCGGACTCGATTCCAGCGCTCTCACCATGTTTGCCGCCGGTGCTTTCGCTCAACTGGACAGGGGGCCTCTTCATACTTATTCTGTAGATTACATTGATAATGAATGTTATTTCGAACCAAACCGTTTCGAACCCGCTTCGGACACTCCGTGGGCGCAGCGGGTTTCGGACTTTCTGGGCACCTGCCACCATAATGTGATAATCGACACGCTTCAACTGGCGGACGCCCTGACGGCGGCTGTCCGGGCGCGTGATCTGCCCGGGATGGCCGACGTGGATGCCTCCCTCTACCTGTTTTCCCGCGAGATCAAGCAAAGAGCCACTGTAGCCCTCTCCGGCGAATCCGCCGATGAAATATTCGGCGGCTACCCGTGGTTTCACCGGAAAGAGGATCTGGCCGCCGGTACTTTTCCCTGGATCCGGATGGTGCGGGAGCGCTCACGCCTGCTTTCGCCGGAACTGCGGGCATGTATCCGGCCGGAGGAGTATGTGGCCGGAAGATACCACGAAGCGCTGGACGAGGTGCCCCGCCTGCCGGGCGAGGACTCGTTCGAGGCCCGCATGCGCGAGATGCTTTATCTTAACATCACCCGGTTTATGCCTATTCTGCTGGACCGTAAAGACCGGATGAGCATGGCTTGCGGGCTGGAGGTACGGGTGCCTTTCTGTGACCACCGTCTGGTGGAATACGTTTGGAACATTCCCTGGGCAGTGAAGAACTACGGCGGTGTGGGGAAGGGTATTTTGCGCCGGGCACTGGCCGGTCTTTTGCCCGGTGACGTACTGGGGCGGCGTAAAAGCCCATATCCGAAAACCCATCATCCAGCTTACCTGACAGCAGTCCGCAGCCGGCTGGAGGAAATTCTCAACGACCCGGCTTCGCCCCTGCTCCCGCTGGTTGATGTCGCCGGACTGCGCAAGGTGGTCTGCTCCAATGCGGCTGCTTTTAACCCGGCCTGGTTCAGCCAGCTTATGGGCGGAGCGCAGCTTTTTGCCTGCTTCGTCCAGGCGGATACCTGGCTTAAGGAGTACAGGGTGCGAATTTGTTTATAGCTGCCGGCCGTCAGGCATCAACTGCCGGCTTTAGAAGCTTGAACCGGTTTCAGCAGTGAACTCGTTCAGCTTAAGCTGAACATCGGGGCTTCAGATGGGGATTCTACCCCATCTGAAGTGAAAAGAGGAACCCCCACTTATAGAAGTGGG